>NZ_JBSFKQ010000013.1:0-149660 GCF_053598615.1 Kitasatospora sp. NPDC001095
CACACCCTCCCGGTCCGTGGTGTGGTCGTCCGCGAAACGACGGTCACCCGTCGCGTCCGGCACGTACTTCACACAGACAACGATCCTCAAGCTCATGAGCGGTTCTCCTGTCACGGGTGCACGGATGCACTGGATCCAATGGCCTCAGGCATGCCGAGGGTACTGAGTGCCAAGCCGGCCCGGGCGCGACCCGCGCACCGCAAGCGCCACCTGGACCGGCAGACCGGGTCGACTCCCGTCGACTGGCGTCAGAGGCTCCACGAAGAGGATACGGCACTCAGTACCCCTCGTAAAGGAACTCAGTACCCTTCCGGGGCCTCCCGGGGGCGGCCGGCGGCACGGCCCCGGCTAGCCTCGCAGGACGACGGCGGCCTCTCCGGTGTGGACGCGGAACGTCATCGATTCCTGGAGGTAGAGGCCGATCGTCTCGGCGTCGTGGGAGAGGTAGCCCACCGAGGCGTCCTGGCCGAGGAAGAGTTCGAAGTCCCCGCCGCGGGCGGAGAGCAGGTAGGCGCCCTCGATGGCCGGGGCCCAGATGATGTCGCCGTCCAGGAGGCGGGCGATGTGGTTGTGGACCGGGTAGCCGTGGTCGCTGGTCTCGTTGACGGCGGTGAAGGCGGCCGCGCCGAGCAGGAGCGAGTAGGGGCCGCCGACCCCGGCGAGGCGCAGGGCGGTCAGGGCGCGGCTGACGGCCTCCGGGTATTCGCGGACGTCGTCGGGGAGTTGGACCGGCGGGTTGGTGGAGGCGGCACGGATGCCGTCGATGCCGGCGGCTCGGTAGCCCTCGAAGACGGCTCGGTCCTCGGCCAGGGCGAGCTTGCGCGCCGCGTCCTTGACCGGCTGCCAGTCGGAGTCCCGGGAGCCGCGTTCGACGTCGTCCACGGCGTCGCGGCGGACGGTGAAGGGGACGCGCAGCTCGACCACCGGCTGGACGGCGCGGGCGCGGGCCTCGATGCCCTCCGTCGGGGGGTCGACGGCGGTCAGGTGGCCGGTGCCGACGGCGGCGAGGGTGGCGCCGTCGGGGCCGCTGAGGTCGACCACCCGGCGGCCGGCGATGTGGAGCTTGAAGGTCTGGCGGGCCTCCTCCTCGATCTCCTCCCACGCGGCGGCGGAGATCGGGGCGAGGTCCCGGTGGAGGTTGTTCATGGGCGCGGTCCTGTTCGGGTGGTCTGCTTGAGGCTGCCGATGCCGAGCGAGCCGTCCCCCGACGAGGGGGCGGGGGCCGGAGCGTCGGGGGCCGGAGCGCCGGCAGGCTCGGCCGGCGGCGCCGGCGGCGGGGAGTCAAGGAAGTCGGCGGTCGGGACGAAGAACAGCCCGCCGGTGACGGCCGTGGAGAAGTCGAGCAGCCGGTCGGTGGTGCCGGGCGGGTTGCCGACGAACATGTTGCGCAGCATCTCCTCGGTCACACCGGGGTCGGCCGCGTAACCGATGAAGTAGGTGCCGAACTCGCCGCCCCGGTCGAACGACCCGAAGGCCATGTTGAAGCGGACGATCTTCCGTTCCTCGCCGTCCGGGCCGGTGATCACGGTGAGCGCCACGTGTGAGTCGGCGGGCTTGACGTCGTCGGCCAGCTCGATGTCGGTGAGCTTGGTGCGGCCGACCGCGCCCTCCTGCTCCTCGACGCTCAGCGCGTTCCACTTGTCCAGGTCGTGCAGGTACTTCTGGACCATGACGTAGCTGCCGCCGGCGAAGTCGCGGTCCTCCTCGCCGACCAGCGCGGCGCTCACCGCGGCCCCGCCCTCCGGATTCTCGGTGCCGTCCACGAAGCCGAGCAGGTCCCGGTCGTCGAAGTAGCGGAAGCCCTGGACGGAGTCGGCCACGGCGGCCGCCCCGGCGAGCCGGTCGACGAGCTGCCCGGCCAGTTCGAAGCAGAGATCCATCCGGGCGGCCCGCAGGTGCAGCAGCAGGTCGCCGGGGGTGGCCGGGGCGCGGTGGCGGGGGCCGGCCACCTCCTGGAAGGGGTGCAGGCAGGCCGGGCGGGGGCCGGCGAAGAGGCGGTCCCAGAGCTCGGAGCCGATGCCGGTGACGCAGGTGAGGCCGCCCTCGGGCACCCGGAAGCCGACCGAACGGCGCAGACCGGCGAGGTCGGGCAGCAGCTCGCGGACGGCCTGCTCACCGCCGGGCGGGACGGTGAGGACCAGGAAGACGGCCGCGTCGGTCAGCGGGGAGAGCACGGACTGCGGGGTGGGCGGGGGTGGTGCGAGCAGCATGGACGGACTCCGGTCTCCGGGCCTGATCGTCCGTACGATTACACCCCGGAGCGGACATTTCGGCGCGGTCTGCGGCCCGGGAGGGTGCTTCCCGCGCGGGCGTGCCGCGCTGCCCGAACGGGCGCGCCGAGGGGCGGGTACGCCGAGGGGCGGGTACGCCGAGGGGCGGGCGCGTTTCCTCCTCGCACGCCCGCCCCTCCTTCGGCCTCGATCGCCCCTCGTTCGACCCTCCGGCCCGGGTTCACACCCGCAGCGCCGCCAGCTGCTCGGCGAACGGCACCACCTGCTCGGGCAGGTCCGGCGCCGCCGGGCCGCGCCCGGCCAGCAGGGCCGCCAGCTCGCCGGCCGCCCGGTCGATCCGCCGCGGCAGGCCGTCGGTGAGCCCGTCCCCCGCCGCGCCCCAGTCGTCGGTGGCCGCGTAGACGGAGGTCGGCAGCACCACCGCGCGCAGGTAGCTGAACAGCGGGCGGACGGCGTGCTCCAGGGCGAGCGAGTGCCGGGGCGTGCCACCGGTGGCGGCGATCAGCACCGGCTTGCCGGTGAGCGCGTCGTTGTCGATCACGTCGAAGAAGGACTTGAACAGGCCGCTGTACGAAGCGGTGAAGATCGGCGTCACCGCGATCAGGGCGTCCGACTCCGTCACCGCCTCGATCGCCGCGCGCAGCCCGGCGCCGGGGAAGCCGGTGACGAAGTTGTTGGCGATCTCCACCGCCAGGTCCCGCAGTTCGACCACGGTGACGTCCACCTCGCGCCCCTCCTGGGCGAGTCGGCGCACGGTCGAGTCGGTGAGCCGGTCGGCCAGCAGCCGCGTCGAGGACGGCTTGCTCAGTCCGGCACTCACCACCACCAGCTTGAACGCGGTCACTTGGCCACCTCCGTCTTCTCGTTCTCCTGCGCGTCCCGGGCCGCGACCAGCGCGGCGTGGGTCGGCCCGTCCGGCACCCCGGCCGGGCGGCCCTTGGCGAACTCCTCCCGCAGCACCGGCACGACCTCCTCGCCGAGCAGGTCCAGCTGCTCGAGCACGGTCTTCAGCGGCAGGCCGGCGTGGTCCATCAGGAACAGCTGGCGCTGGTAGTCGCCGAAGGTCTCGCGGAAGGTCAGGGTCTTCTCGATGACCTCCTGGGGGCTGCCCACGGTCAGCGGGGTCTGCTCGGTGAACTCCTCCAGCGAGGGCCCGTGGCCGTACACCGGCGCGTTGTCGAAGTACGGACGGAACTCGCGCACCGCGTCCTGGGAGTTCTTCCGCATGAACACCTGCCCGCCGAGGCCGACGACCGCCTGCTCGGGCGTGCCGTGACCGTAGTGGGCGTAGCGCTCGCGGTAGAGGTTGATCAGCTTCTGGAAGTGCTCCTTGGGCCAGAAGATGTTGTTCGCGAAGAAGCCGTCACCGTAGTAGGCGGCCTGCTCGGCGATCTCGGGGCTGCGGATCGAGCCGTGCCAGACGAACGGCGCGACGCCGTCCAGCGGGCGCGGGGTGGAGGTGAAGCCCTGCAGCGGGCTGCGGAAGCGGCCCTGCCAGTCCACCACGTCCTCGCGCCACAGCTGGTGCAGCAGCGCGTAGTTCTCGATCGCGAGCGGGATGCCCTGGCGGATGTCCTGGCCGAACCACGGGTAGACCGGGCCGGTGTTGCCGCGGCCCATCATGACGTCCACCCTGCCCTCGGCCAGGTGCTGGAGCATCGCGAAGTCCTCGGCGATCTTCACCGGGTCGTTGGTGGTGATCAGCGTGGTCGAGGTGGAGAGGATGATGCGGTCGGTCTGCGCGGCGATGTAGCCGAGCATGGTGGTCGGGGAGGACGGGACGAACGGCGGGTTGTGGTGCTCGCCGGTCGCGAAGACGTCCAGGCCGACCTCCTCGGCCTTGCGGGCGATGGCCACCATCGCCTTGATCCGCTCGTGCTCCGTCGGGGTGCGGCCGGTGGTGGGGTCGGTCGTCACGTCGCCGACGGAGAAGATTCCGAACTGCATGCTGATCACCACATCCCAGGTAGTAAAACTTTCAACCACCTTAGCACCGGAGGGTGCGCGGCTATTCCCGCCGACTCCCGCCGACAATGGAAGACGGGGATCCCTCCGGAAGGGCGGCGGACGATGGGTCCGTACATCGCGGTGAGCGCGCTGAGCCACGAGGGCCTGGTGCGGGAGCACAACGAGGACAGCCTCACGGTCGGGCCGTGGACGCTCTGCGCCACCGTGACCACCAACCCGCAGACCCTGCTCTTCCCGCTCGGCCCGCCCTGTGTGGTCGCCGTCGCCGACGGCCTGGGCGGGCACCCGGGCGGCGAGGTGGCCAGCGCCCTGGTCGCCCGCCGGCTCGCCGCCGACGGGGGCGCGCTGGACGACGAGGAGGCCGTCCGCGAGGAGCTCCAGGCCTGCAACCGGGCCGTCTACGCGGCCGCCGCCGAGGAGCCGGGGCTCGCCGCGATGGGCACCACCGTCGCCGGGCTGGTGCTGCTGCCCGGGCAGGCGCTGGCCTTCAACGTCGGCGACAGCCGGGTCTACCGGATCTCCGGGGAGGGGCTGCACCGGGTGAGCGTGGACGACAGCCCCCCGCTGCCGCCCGGACGGCGCACCACCTCGGCGGTCACCCAGACGCTGGGCGGCTCGCTCGGCCTCACCTACGTCGAACCGCACGTCCGGGCCGCGCCGCTGGCCGCCGGGGACCGGTACCTGGTGTGCAGCGACGGCCTGACCGACCCGGTGCCCGACGAGGAGCTGGCCGCGCTGCTGGCGCGGTCCTCCGAGGGGGCGGACCGCTCGGACGGCAAGGCGGCGTTCGAGCTGTGGAAGGCGGCCATCGAGGCCGGCGGGCCGGACAACATCACTCTGGCGCTGGTGCGGGTCGGTGCGTAGCCACCGGGTCGGGACACGGACCCGCCCCGGGCGGGGCGCCGTAGCGCTCCGCCCGGGGCGGTCACCTGTCCAGTTGCCGTTGCCGGCTCAGAATTCGCTCGTGACGCTCACCCCGCTGAAGCCCTGCTGGGCGTAGAGGCCGAAGTAGACGTAGCCGGCCGGCGGGTCCGTGACGGTCAGCGTCTCGGAGTTGTCCGGGTTGGTCGACCGCGCGGTGTTCGCGTCGGTGTAGGCCCAGCCGGCCGGGTTGTAGTAGAGGTCGCCGTTGCCGGTGCCCCCGCTGGTGGTGATCTTCACCTGCTTGGTGCCGGCGGGCACCAGCAGGTAGAAGTGCGCGTAGTTGCCGGTGGTCGCCGCGACGTTGCTGCGGGTGCAGTTGGCCGCCAGCTGCCGGGTGTCGGCGCCGGTGCACTCCGGCAGCTGCGGCTGGCCCGGGGTGCCGGTGGCGCAGGCGCCGGCGGCGCACTTGGTGAGCCAGCTGTCGAAGTCGGCGTCGTAGCGGGTGCCGATGGTGGTCTTCAGGATGGTGCGGGCACCGTCCCAGTCACCGGCGCGGTACTTGGCGAGCACCGCGTCCACGTCGGAGCGGTGCTGCTCCAGCATGTAGCGCACGGCCAGGTAGCCCCAGCGGTAGACCCGGTCCTGGTCGCCGTAGGCGGTGTCGAAGAGGTCGCTCAGCTTGTACGTGTGCCGGCCGGCCGCCGCGATGGCGCCGTCATTGGTGACCTTGCGGTAGGAGTAGGAGACGTACTCGGCGAAGCCCTCCACCCACCAGATGGTCGGGGTGGTCATGCCGGCGTTGAAGTCGCCGTACATGTCGAACCGGCCGTCGAGGTAGTGGGTGTACTCGTGGTTGAGGTTCCAGATCTCGAAGGACGGGCGGGCCCACTCGGCCTCGTAGCACAGGAAGCGCGGCTGGTTGCCGGCCTTGGCCGGGTCACCCTCGAGGTACATGCCGCCGTTGTTGGTGTCGATGCCGTAGATCGCGGCGGCGAGCACCTGGTAGTCGAGCGAGGAGTGGAAGACCACGACCTCGATCGTGCCGTTGTTGTCGTCCTTGACCGGGCCGCTGTCCTTGGCCACCGCGTGGAAGAACGCGTCCTGGCCGGTCAGGCTGGTGCAGGCGGTGGCCAGCTGGGTGGCGTCCAGCGCCTGGGCGATCAGCTTGATGCTCGGGCTGCAGGTGGACGTCACGGTGAGCACGCCGGCCTTGAGCTGGTCGGCCTTGTTGCAGGTGCCGTAGTACGAGCAGTTGCCGCTGTCGTAGTAGTCGACGGCCTCGGCGACCGCGGCCCACTGGTACACGGTGCGGCCCCTGGGCTCCGACGCGGCGACCAGCCCCTTGGCGAGCGGGCGGACCTTGGCCTGGAGGGCCGTGTCCTTCAGGAAGCGGGTCAGCTCCTTGGTCGCGTTGTAGACCAGCACGCCGTAGGTGTCGCCGAGCAGGGCGTTGTTGCGGGTCGCGAAGTCGGAGAGCGTGTCGAGCACGCTCGGGTCCGCCTCCACGGCCGCGTCGAAGCCGGGCACCTGGTGGCCGCGGAAGAGCACGGTGAACACCGGGTTGACGGCCCACGCCATGCCGGCCGGGTTCCAGGTGTCGGCCTTGTAGTCGCCCAGCAGCCGCTTGACGACCGGCAGGTAGCGGATGTTCTCCTGCGCGCTGTCGATCAGGGTGACGGCCTCGCCCAGGATGGGCGCGTTGCCCGCCACGACGTCGCGCGAGTGCGCGCTGTTGAAGAAGGCGTCCAGCCCGGACTGGATCGCGGTCTTGAGACCGGCGCCGTACTCGCCGACGTCCTGCTTGTGGTACCACTGCACGAAGTAGCCGGCGCGCAGGTAGAGCACCAGCTGCTCGACGGAAGTGCTGTTGTCGCCGGGGTAGGCGGCCGCCGCGTCGCGCAGCGCGTAGGCCACCGTGCTCATCTGCTCCTCGCGGAACGCGCCGCGCGCGTCGCCGCCGGTGAGCTGGAAGAGGCTGTTGATGCACTGGATGTCGGCGGCCTTGATGTGCTGGACCAGGTCACTGCCGGTCCGGCCGGTGAAGTCGCCGATGGTACAGGCCTGTTGGGCCGCCGCACCGAGGCTGAGGGCCTTGGCGGCCGGCCGGACCTCGGCCGGGCGGGTGTCGACCGGGAGCGGGGCGCGCTGGTCGACCGAGGCCAACTGCTGCCCGCTGTCGGCTCGTTCGGCGGATCCGGTGGCGGGCTGCGGGGCCGGCCCGGCGGGGACGGGCGCGGGCTTTCCGCTCGGGACGGGGGCGGCGGGGGCGGCCTGGGACTGCGGGGCGAACAGGCCGATCGCCATGAACAGGGACAGCAGGAGCGTCATCAGTCGTGCCGGCTGCGGGATTCGCAGCAGCCGTGAAGGACTCACGTGGGGGCCTCCGGGCCGTCGTCGACCGCGAGTTGGGGCGCGGTCGATGGGGTGGTCGAGGACCGTTGGCGACGGTGCCGCGTGGGGGCGGCTCCGTCGGGCGCGGTGGGGGATGTGACATGTACCATGGCACATCTCACATGGCCTTGGGAACCCGGGGCGTTGTGCACGGTTTGCGGGAAATTCAGGAAGGACCGGTGATGACGGTCCGTCAAACGGGCCGCCCCGGCCGGGCGCCGTAGCGCTCCACCCGGGGCGGTCACCTGTCCAGTTGCCGGTTCGGCTCAGAGTTCGCTCGTGACGCTCACCCCGCTGAAGCCCTGCTGGGCGTAGAGGCTGAAGAAGACGTAGCCGGCCTGCGGGTTGTCGACGGTCAGCGTCTCGGAGTTGTCCGGGCCGGCCGAGCGGGTGACGTAGGAGTTGGTGTACGCCCAGCTGCCCGGGTTGTAGTAGAGGTCGCCGTTGCCGGTGCCGCCCTTGCTGGTGATCTTCACCTGCTTGGTGCCGGCGGGGACCAGCAGGTAGAAGTGCGCGTAGTTGCCGGTGGTCGCCGCGACGTTGGTGCGCACGCAGTTGGCGTCCAGCTTCCGCACGTCACCGTCCGCGCACTCCGGCAGCTGCGGCTGGCCCGGGGTGCCGGTGGCGCAGGCGCCGGCGGCGCACTTGGTGAGCCAGCTGTCGAAGTCGGCGTCGTAGCGGGTGCCGATGGTGGTCTTCAGGGTGGTGCGGGCACCGTCCCAATCCCCCGCCCGGTACTTGGCGAGCACCGCGTCCATGTCGGAGCGGTGCTGCTCCAGCATGTAGCGCACGGCCAGGTAGCCCCAGCGGTAGACCCGGTCCTGGTCGCTCTTGGCGTAGACGGTGTCGAACAGCTCGCTCAGCTTGTACGTGTGCCGCGGGGCCACCGCGATGGCGCCGTCGTTGACGACCTTGCGGTAGGAGTAGGAGACGAACTCCGCGAAGCCCTCCACCCACCAGTCGATCGGCTGGACCTGGCCGGCGTCGTAGTCGCCGTACACGTTGAACCGGCCGTCGAGGTAGTGGGTGTACTCGTGGTTGAGGTTCCAGATCTCGAAGGACGGGCGGGCCCACTCTGCCTCGTAGCACAGGAAGCGCGGCTGGTTGCCGACCGTCGCCGGGTCGCCCTCCAGGTACATCCCGCCGTTGTTGGTGTTGATGTCGTAGATGACCGCGGCGAGCACCTGGTAGTCGAGCGAGGAGTGGAAGACCACGACCTCGATCGTGCCGTTGTTGTCGTCCTTGACCGGGCCGCTGTCCTTGGCCACCGCGTGGAAGAACGCGTCCTGGCCGTTCAGGCTGGCGCAGGCGGCGGCCAGCTGGGTCGCGTCCAGTGCCTGGGCCAGGATGTTGATGCTCGGGCTGCAGGTGTGCTTCACCGTCAGGTTGGCGGCCTTGAACTTCGCCGGGTCCTCACAGGTGCCGTAGTACGAGCAGTTGGCCTTGTCCCACCAGTTCACGGCGAGCGCCACCGAGCCGCGCTGGTACATGGTGGGGCCGCTCGGGGCGGACTGCTGGGCCAGGGTCCGCGCGTACGGGCGCAGCCTGGGCAGCAGCTCCGGGTACTGCATGAAGCGGGTGAGCTCGTTGGTCGCCTCGTAGACCGTCCGGCCGTAGGCGCCGCCGTGCAGGCCCTGGTTGCGGGAGATGAAGGTGTACAGGGCGTCCAGCACGGTCGGGTCGGCCTTGACGGCCGGCAGGAAGTCGGCCTGCCAGTGCCCGGCGAAGAGCTGGGTGAGCACCGGGGTCACCGCGTTGACCATGCCGGTCGGGTTCCAGGTGGCGCTGTCGTAGTCGGTCAGCAGGCGCTTGGCGACCGGCAGGTAGCGGGCGCTGTCCTTGATGGCGTCGATCAGCGTGACCGCCCGGGCCAGCGGGCCGGCGTTGTCCGCCGTGATGTCCCGCGTACGGGGGCTGGCGAAGAAGGCGTCCAGCGCGGCGCGGGAGGCGTCCTTCAGGCCGTTGCCGTAGGGGCCCACCACGTCGGGGTTGTAGAAGTGCACGTAGTAGCCGGCCTGCAGGTAGAGCATCAGCTGCGAGATCGACGCGCTGTTGTCGCCCTGGTAGCTGTTCGCGGCGTCGCGCACCGCGTTCGCCACGGTGGTCATCTGCGACTCACGGAAGGCGTTGGCGGCGTCGCCGCGGCCGATCTTGAACAGCGAGTTGACGCACTGGAGGTCGACGGACTTGATCTGCTGGATCAGCGCGCTGCCGGTCCTGCCGGTGAAGTCGCCGACGTTGCAGGGAGTTTCGGCCGCCGCACCGAGGCCGAGGGCCTTGGCCTGCGGCTGCTCGGCCGTGGGCAGGCCGGTGAGCGGAGCCGTCGGCGACTGGGGTACCAGGTCCTCCGGGCTGAGCCGCTTGCGGCCGTCCGGCTTGGCCGGGTCGGTGTCGGTACGGCTGTCGCCGATCGCGGGCGGCGGCGCCAGGTGGGCGGGCGCCGTGCCGGCGGGCACGCCGGTGGGGGTCGCCCCGCCGGGAGCGGGGCTGGTGGGCGCGGCCTGGGACTGCGGGGCGAACAGGCCGATCGCCAGGAACAGGGACAGGACGAACGTCAACAGTCTTGCGAACTGCGGGACTCGCAGTAAGCGTTGGCCATTCACGTGGGGGCCTCCGGGCCGTCGACGGCCGCGATGGGGCGCGGCCTGCGGTGGAGCGAGGACCGTCCTCGGCGGCACCGCGTGGGGCGGTTCCGTCAAGGAAGTGGGGATGTGACATGTACCATTGCACACATCACACAACATTGTGAAGGCCTTTACCCGCGGTCTACTCATCCGAAATGACGGAAAGGGCATGGCGACGGTTCGTCGCCATGCCCTTTCCGCAAGGAGAACGATCGGCTACTTGCGCAGCAGCAGGATCACGCCCGCCGTCACCAGGCCGACCACGACGGCGGCCGCGCCGTACACCAGGCGGTGCGCCCGCAGCACCGGAAGGAAGCGGTCCACCGCGTAGCGGCCGGGGCCGGTCAGGGCGAGCGCGGCCGCGGTGGCCGTCAGCAGCAGCTCGTACTCGCTGCCCTTCGGGGCGAAGAAGCCGCCGCCCCAGGTGACGGCCAGTGCGTTGACCATCGTGCCGACGATCGCGGCACCGGCCAGCGGGGTCAACAGGCCGACGGCGAGGGCGAGTCCGCCCAGCGTCTCGGTGAGGCCGGCCACCACGGCCATGGCGTGGCCGGCCGGGTAGCCGCTCATGGTGAAGAACTGACCGGTGCCGTCGAGGCCACCGCCGCCGAACCAGCCGAACAGCTTCTGGCTGCCGTGCGCGGCCATGGTCAGGCCGAGGGCGAGGCGCAGGAGCAGGAGTCCGGCGTCATAGGCGTGCGGGGAGGTCGTCGCGGGCCCTGCGGTGTCCCGGGCCGGGCTGACGGCAGTGGTGGCGGCGGTCGTGCTCGGGCTGCTGCTCGGCATGCGCGTCTCCATCGGTGTCGATCGGGGTGCGGTCGTCGTCCGGCAGGCCGGACGCGGCTACGGAGTGTGGTGGTGCGGCAGGCGGGGTCGTCACCCGGCGCCATTGTTCAAATTTGAACCGCCGCTCGTTCGACCGTACCCCGAAGTTCGAATTTGAACAACTGACGTTCCGTCGACGACTCGCGGCGCCCGTCCGGGCCAGGGAGGGTGGAGGCATGGCCCAGCACAGGCAGCACCGACGGGGAGCCCGGACCGGCACCCCCTACCCCGAGGCGCTGGACGCCTTCGGCGAACGCGTCCGGCTGACCGCCCCCGACCAGTGGGACTCCCCCACCCCCTGCAGCGACTGGTCCGTCCGCGACCTGGTCAACCACCTCACCTGCGAGCAGCTCTGGGTGCCCGAGCTGCTGATGGGCGCCACCATCGGCGAGGTCGGCGGACGCTTCGACGGCGACGTGCTCGGCGACGACCCGCTCACCTCCTGGACCGAGGCCGCCGAGGCCGCCAAGGAGGCCTGGGCCGTCCCGGGCGCCACCGGGCTGACCGTCCACCTCTCCTTCGGCGACACCTCGGGGCAGTACTACCTGGACCAGCTCACCACCGACCTGGTGATCCACTCCTGGGACCTCGCCGAGGGCATCGGGCGGCTCACCCGGCTCCCGGACGAGCTCGTCGAGTTCGCGCTCGGCGAGTTCGCCGGATACGGGGACCTCTCCGGCAGCGGGCTCTTCGACCCGCCGCTGCCGGTGCCCGAGGACGCCGGCCCGCAGACCCGGCTGCTCGCCCTCACCGGGCGGCGGGACGGAGGGTGACCGGGGTGCCGGCGGGTGAGCGGGCACCTCTCCGGATGGGGACGGGGACGGAGGGTGACCGGGGACGCCTCCGGGCGGGCGGCCCGGCGCCGGATACTGGAAGGCGGCGGGGGAAGTCTTCCGTGCGAGAGGCGGGCGAGCCATGAGCCGCAGGCCTGACATCCTCGGCGAGTTCACCGCCGACCACCGGGCGGTCATCGAGCTGCTCGACCGGATCGAGGCCGCACCGGCCGGCGACCCCGGGCGCGGCGAGCTGCTGGCCCGGCTGACCGACCTGCTGTTCACCCACTGCGCCGCCGAGGAGGAACACCTCTTCCCGGCGGTGCAGCACGACGTGCCCGACGGTGGGGAACTGGTCTTCCGCAGCATCCACGACCACCTGGCGATCGGGCAGTACCTCGCCGACCTCCAGGGCCTCGAACCGGACGACCCGGCCTTCGACACCCTGCTGCGCGGCCTCGCCGAAACCCTGCGGCGCCACCTGCGCGGCGAGGAGAAGCGGCTCTTCCCCGCCGCCCGCAAGGCCCTGCCCGCCGCCGCCCGCACCGCGCTGGGCGACCGACTGCGGGCGGAGCGGGCCGAGCTGGACGCGCCCTGAGCGCTCCGGACCGGCCGGTTCTCCGAACCGGTCGGTTCGCCGGCCCGGTCGGTCCTCGAGGCCGATCAGTCCTTGGGGCCGATCACCGCGAACCGCGCGCCCTCGCGGTCCCGCAGCCGGGCCACCCGCCCGTACGGGGAGTCGAAGGCCGGCCCGATCACCCCTCCGCCCAGCTCCACGGCCCGGGCCAGCGCCCGGTCGGTGTCCGGGACGGCGAAGGACACCTCCCAGTGCGGCGGCATCCCGGCCGGGCCGCCCGCCTGCTCCTTGGCCAGCGCGGCGACGCTGTGGCCCTCGGCCCGCAGCACCACCCGGTCGTGCTCCCAGCGGACGTCGAAGCGCTCCGGGTCGCGACCGTCCCAGCGGAACACCTCGCCGTAGAACAGCGCCGCCGCGAACGGGTCCGGGGTGCGCAGCTCGATCCAGACCGGCGCGCCGAACAGGTCCAGCTTCCGGGCCCGGCCCAGCGGGCCCTCCCAGATACCGAACACCGCACCCGCCGGGTCCGCCGCGAAGGCCACCCGTCCGGCGTCGAAGGCCAGCGGCCCGACCGCCAGCGTCGCGCCGCGTTCACGCACCGCGTCGGCGGCGGCGTCGGCGCTCTCCGTCCCGAAGTAGCTGGTCCACGCGAGCGGGATCGCCCCGGCGCCGCCGACTCCCAGCCCGGCCACCGCCTCCCCGCCGACCACCGCGTGCACGTACGGCCCGAAGCGGTCCGGCCCGGGCTCGAACTCCCAGCCCAGCAACGGCCCGTAGAACTCCTCGGCGTCCTCCAGGCTCCGGGCCGTCAGGCTCACCCAGCACGGCACGGCCACCACACAGCGCACCCTGGCGACCTTCTCACCGCTGCCCATCGCGAACCTCCTCCGCCCACCCGACCGCCGGGCCCCTCCCGGCTCCGACGGCCCACCGGCCGCCCGGGACGCCCACAGCCTAGGCCGCCACCGGCACCGCCCCGGGGAAGCCATGCCCGGGATCAGCGCACCCGGTTCTTCAGGGCTTCGGTCTCCAGGGAGATGCCCACGGGGTCGGGGAGGCGGACGGTCCTGCCGAACGGGAGGGTCTGGACGGTCCCGCTGCCGTCGGGCTCGCTGTGGACGATGACCCCGGCGGAGTCCCGGTCGATCAGGAGGCAGATCGAAATCCCGGCCTCGGCGCAGGGTGGCGCGGTTCAAACGTGATGCAGGTCACAATACCGGAGGAAATTCCGGGGACGAATTCCCCGTTTCGGAGTACGTTGGCAGAAGCGGGGAGAAGTTCCCCGGTACCTTGATCAGGAGCAGTCGTCGTGACCACCACCGCCGAGTCGGCCCGTCCCGCGGGGAGCGCGCGCACGCCCAAGTTGCGTGCGGACGCGAGCCGGAACCGGGAGCGGATCGTGCTGGCGGCCCGGGACGCGTTCGTCGAGCACGGTGCCGATGCGGCACTGGACGAGATCGCGAAGCGGGCGGGGGTCGGCAACGCCACGCTGTACCGGAACTTCCCGGACCGGGTGGCGCTGATCCACGAGGTGGCGGTGCTCGTCAAGAACCGCGTCCTGGCCCTCGCCGAGACGGCGATGGCGGAGGCGGACGCCCCTGACGGCGACGGCCCGTTCGACGCCCTCCAGCGGTTCGCGCACGCGTCCGTCGAGGAGAAGGTCGGCGGCCTCTGCGCCCTGTTCAGCAACCACGTCGACCCGTACGACCCGGAGCTGGCCGACATCCGCAAGCGCCTGCAGGCCGCCGTGGGCGGGCTGATGGAGCGCGCCCGGGTGGCGGGCGAGCTGCGGCCGGACGTCGAGAACGGTGACCTGTTCATCGCGCTGAGCCAGCTGACCCGCCCGCTGCCGAACACCTCCTGCCGTCTCTACGACGAGTTCGTCCACCGGCACCTGCAGATCTTCCTGGACGGCCTGCGCGCGCCGGCCGCCTCGGTCCTGCCCGGCCGGGCCGCGACCTTCGAGGACTTCCAGCCCGAGAACTGACCGACCACCAGTACCGACCACCAGTGCCGACCGCCGGCACCGACCGCCCGGCCGCGCCCTGACGCGCGCCCCGGCGCCCTCTCCCACCGCACCCCTTCCCGTACGGCAACGTGCCGTTCCCGTACGGCGCCCGCACCGTGAAGTGAGTACCCCATGCCTCAAACCGACGCCCGACCGGCGACGCTGCCCGATCCCCGGCGCTGGAAGACGCTGATATTCATCGGCCTCGCCCAGCTGATGGTCGTCCTCGACGCGACCATCGTGAACATCGCCCTGCCGTCCGCGCAGCACGACCTGGGCATCTCCGACGGCAACCGCCAGTGGGTGATCACCGCCTACGCGCTGGCCTTCGGCGGCCTGCTGCTGTTCGGCGGCCGGATCGCGGACCTCTGGGGCCGCAAGCGGACCTTCATCGTCGGCCTGACCGGCTTCGCCCTGGCCTCCGCGCTCGGCGGCGCCGCGGCCAACACGGCGATGCTGCTCGGCGCCCGCGCGCTCCAGGGCGTGTTCGGCGCGCTGCTCGCGCCGGCCGCGCTGTCGCTGCTCGCGGTGACCTTCACCGAGGCCAGGGAGCGTGCCAAGGCCTTCGGCATCTACGGCGCGATCGCCGGTGGCGGCGGCGCCATCGGTCTGATCCTCGGCGGCCTGCTCACCGAGTACATGAACTGGCGCTGGACCTTCTTCGTCAACATCCCGTTCGCCATCGTGGCCGCCGCGGGCGCCGTGCTGGTGATCCGCGAGCCCGCCGAGGGCCGTAACCGCAACAAGCTGGACGTCCCCGGCGTGCTGCTGGTGACCGCGGGCCTGGTCTCGCTGGTCTACGCCTTCACCCGCGCCGAGTCCGACGGCTGGTCGGCCGGCAGCACCGTGGGCCTGTTCGTCGCGGCCGCCGTGCTGCTGACCGCCTTCGTGCTGGTGGAGCGCCGGGTCAAGGCCCCGCTGCTGCCGCTGCGCGTGGTCCTCGACCGCAACCGCGGCGGGGTGTACCTGTCGCTGGGCATGGCCGTGATCGGCATGTTCGGCCTGTTCCTCTTCCTGACCTACTACCTGCAGATCGTGCTCGGTTACAGCCCGGTGCTGACCGGCGTGGCCTTCCTGCCGATGGTGGCGGGCATGATCACCGGCTCGACCCAGATCGGCGCCCGGCTGATGACCAGGGTCCCGGCCCGCTACCTGATGGCGCCCGGCTTCCTGGTCGCCTCGGTCGGCATGTTCCTGCTGGCCCACATCGGCCTGGACACCTCCTACCCGGCGGTGATCCTGCCCGGCCTGGTCCTGATGGGCCTCGGCATGGGCACCGCGTTCATGCCGGCGATGAGCCTGGCCACGCACGGCGTCCAGCCGCGCGACGCGGGTGTGGCCTCGGCCATGGTCAACACCTCGCAGCAGGTCGGCGGTGCCATCGGCACCGCGCTGCTGAACACCATCGCGGCCAGCGCGACCACCACCTGGCTGGCCTCGCACGCCTCCGGCGCGGTCGCCTCGCCGGAGGCCGCCAAGGTGCTGCAGTTCCAGGGCATGGTGCACGGCTTCTCCACCGCGATCTGGGTGTCCTTCGGGATCCTGGTGGCGGCCGCCGCCGTCGCCTTCACCTTCGTCAACGCCGGCCGGCCGGGTGCCGCGGCGGGCTCGGGCGCGGGCGCGGGCTCGGCGAAGGAGAACGAGGTACCGGTGCTGGTGCACTGACGCCGGGAGCCCGTCCCTGACGACGGGCTCCGGGGTCGACTCGGGTGCGTACGCGGCCCGCCGGGTGTCTTCCACGACACCGGGCGGGCCGCTCGCCGTTTCCGGAGGACGTTTCCGGAGGACGTTCCCGAGGGGAGAAAGCTCGCCGTTGCCGGGGCGGGGAGAGGAAGCGGAGGGAGGAAGGGGGCACCCCGGGTAGAAGTGGGGATCCCTCCCCGATTATGGTGACCCCCAGTACGAATCGGGGACCTTTCCCCGTTTCCTTCGGACCGAGGTGCGTACACATGACCCGGAATCAGAGCCCTGGGCGGGGGCAGCGGGCCGCCGACTGGGCGGACGGCCGGCTGGGGATCTACTCCCTGGCCAGGGCGAACCTGCGGAAGATCTTCCCGGACCACTGGTCCTTCATGCTGGGCGAGATCTGCCTCTACACCTTCCTGATCATCATCCTGACCGGCGTCTGGCTGACGCTGTTCTTCAAGCCCAGCATGGGCGAGGTGGTCTACGCCGGCTCCTACGTGCCACTCAAGGGCGTCCCGATGTCGGAGGCCTACGCCTCCACGGTGGACATCAGCTTCGAGGTGCGCGGCGGCCTGCTGATCCGGCAGATCCACCACTGGGCCGCGATCGTCTTCGTCGCCGCCATGTTCGTCCACATGATGCGGGTGTTCTTCACCGGCGCGTTCCGCAAGCCGCGCGAGGTCAACTGGGTCTTCGGCTTCCTGCTGCTCTTCCTCGGCATGCTGGACGGCTTCTTCGGCTACTCGCTGCCCGACGACCTGCTCTCCGGCACCGGCATCCGGTTCATCGAGGGCTCGATCCTCGCCGTCCCACTGGTCGGCACGTACGTCCAGATGTTCCTGTTCGGCGGGGAGTTCCCCGGCCACGACATCGTGCCGCGGTTCTTCACCATCCACGTGCTGCTGATCCCGGGCATCATGCTCGGCCTGCTGGTGGCACACCTGATCCTGGTCTTCTATCACAAGCACACCCAGTGGGCGGGCCCCGGCAGGACCGAGAAGAACGTCGTCGGCATGCCGCTGATGCCGGTCTACACGGCCAAGGCCGGCGGGTTCTTCTTCCTGGTCTTCGGCATCGTCGCGCTGGTGTCGGCGATCGCGACCGTCAACCCGATCTGGGCGTACGGCCCGTACCGTCCGGACCAGGTCTCCACCGACGCCCAACCGGACTGGTACATGGGGTTCGCCGAGGGACTGATCCGGATCATGCCCGGCTGGGAGATCGGGCTGTGGGGGCACACCCTCAATCTCGGGGTGCTCATCCCGTTCGCGCTGTTCCCCCTCGTCCTGGGCGCCATCGCGGTGTACCCCTTCGTGGAGAGCCGGCTGACCGACGACGACCGGGAACACCACCTGCTCGACCGGCCGCGCAACGCACCCGTCCGCACCGCCCTCGGCGCCGCCTGGATCAGCGTCTACCTGGTGGCGCTGATGGCCGGCGGCAACGACCTCATTGCCACCCACCTGCACCTGTCGCTCAACACCATCACGTACGCCGCCCGCGTCGGCTTCTTCGTCGTCCCCGTCGTGGTCTTCGTCGTCACCAAGCGCTGGTGCCTCGGCCTCCAGCGGCGGGACCGTGACAAGGTGCTCCACGGGCGCGAGACCGGCGTCATCAAGCGCCTGCCGCACGGCGAGTTCACCGAGGCGCACGCCCCGCTCCCGCAGCGGGAACTGCACCGGCTCACGGCGCACGAACAGCCCCGCCCCCTCGTCCTGCCCGCCGCGGTGGACGAGAATGGAGTGGCCCGCCCGGCGGGGGTGCTCACCCGCACCCGGACCCGGCTCTCCCGCGGCTTCTACGGCGAGGGCGGCCGGATCCCCAAGCCCACCGCCGAGGAGTACCGCGAGATCAGCGAGGGCCACGGACACTGACCCGCGCCCCCGACGGCACAGGGAGGACAGGTGCACCACCGAACCGACCGGCTCGCCGACAGCAGGTACCTCCTGCTCACCACCTTCGGCGAGGACGGAAGCCGGATGGACTCGCAGCTCTGGGTGGTGCCGGACGGCACGGCCCTCGGGGTCTGGACGCCGGCCCACTCCGGCGAGGCCGAACGGATCCGCCGCCACCCCCGGGTGCTGATCGGCCCCTGCGACGCCCACGGGCGTCCCACCGGCCGCCGGGTCCCGGCCCGGGCACGGCTCTGCGATGCCGACGACACCGCGCGCTACCGCACCTCGCTGATCAACAAGTACGGCCTGTCGGCGCTGATCGCGCTGGCCCGCAGCCGGCTCCGGGTGGGATTGGCCGGGACGGTCGGCATCCGGATCACGCTGAACGAACTGGAACAGCGACTGGTCGGTCCGGAGTGGCAGCCGCCGGCCACCTACTGCGTCAACTGACGGACTGGCGAACGCTGTTGAGTGCCGGGGCCCCGGGAAGGCGGCCCCGGCACTCGGCGCTTCCGGGGCCGTTGCGCCCGGGGCCACCGCTTCCGGGGCCGTTCACGGCGGCGGGCGTTCGCGACAGCGGCCGGGAGGCCGCGGGAGAGGTCAGGACAGCGGGTGGGTCGGGACCGGGCTGACCTCCTGGATCTCGCTGTGGGCCTTGGTGAGCAGTTGCGAGGCGAGTTCGTTGAGCGCGCGGGCCCCCGCGATCTCCTCCCCGACTCTCAGCTGTTCCGGATCGGAGGGGTGGCGGCTGCTGTAGCCGTGGGCGCGCAGTTCGCTCCCGTCGCTGAGCCGCAGCATCGCGGCCGCGCTGGTCCGCGGCCCCTCTTCGCGGAACTCCATCTCGATGTGCCAACCGACCAGAGTCTTCATGGCGGATCACCTCCATCGGTTACTCCTCCAGGGTGCGCCGCACCCATCGTGAACACCAGGCCAGCCGGTCGGGCGACACCTCAGGGGCGAGTTGAACGCGTTCAAGTCCGCCGCGTAGAGTCGGTGGCGAAAGCTATTTGAACGCGTTCAAGGGGGTGTGCCCACGATGGGGAAGGGCACCACGGAACTGGTCGACCTGCTGATCCTGCTCGGCATGGGCGCCGTCGTCCCGCTCGGCCTCGCCCTGGTCGACGAGCCCGGCCTCGCCCGGGTCCGCCGGCTGTGGCCGCTCGCCGCGGTACCCGGCGCGCTCTCGCTCTGGCTGCCCCGCGGCGGCCTCGCCACCGGCTTCGCCGCGCTCTACGCGCTCGGCACCCTGGCCATCGCCCTGCACGCGCCGCTGCGGCTGGCCCGCACCCGGTCGCTCGCGCCCGCCGAGGTCGCGGTGCTCACCGCGCTCGCCGCGCCCTCGGTCGCCGGGACCGCCCTGCTCGCCGAACGCTCCGGCTACCCGTTGTTCGGCTTCGAACCGCACATCCTGGCGCTCACCGTCCCGCACTTCCACTACGCCGGGTTCACCGCCGCCCTGGTCGCCGGACTGGTCTGCCGCGCCGCCCGTCCGGGATCGGCCGCGGCCCGCTGCGCGGCGCTCAGCGTCCCGGCGGGCACCCTGCTGGTGCTGGCCGGGTACTTCCTCGGCGACTGGTGGCAGTTCGCCGGGGCCGCCGTCCTGACCACCGGCATGTGGCTGGTCGGCCTGGTCACCTGGCGCGAGCTCCGGCCCCACGGCGGCGATCCGGTCACCGCCCGGCTGCTCGCCGCCTCCTCGGCCGTCCTCGCGCTCACCATGCTGCTCGCCCTGTGGTGGGCACTCGGCCGGGCCGCCGGACTCCCCCACCCCACCCTGACCTGGATGGCCGCCACCCACGGCGTCGGCAACGCACTCGGCTTCGCGCTCTGCGCCCTGCTCGCCTGGCGCCGGATCGCCGCCCGACGGACCACCGCCGGACCATTGACCGCCTCGACGGAGACCGCCCGATGAACGACTACAGCTACCCCGAACAGGGCGCCAGCCGTACCGGCGAACTGCCCGCCGGCTACAACCACCTGCGGCACAGCGCGCTCGTCGGCCACGGCCGCCCCGCCCTGGAAGCCGCCGGCGCCGCCCTGCTCGACTGGCGGATGCACCGGCTCGCGGGCGTCCTGATCGACGCGGCGGCCGACCGGGCCGCCCCCGGCGTCGCCGTACGCTGCGGCCTCGGCCTCGGCCCGCTGCGGGCCAGTGCCCCCAACCGCGTCCTGGCCACCGTCGACGGCCCGGACCGGTACGGCTTCACCTACGGCACCAGGGCCGGACACCTGGCCCGGGGCGAGGAGACCTTCCTGGTCGAACTGGCCCCGGACGGCGCGGTCAGGTTCTCCGTCACCGCCTTCAGCCGACCCGTCGCCTGGTACGCGCGCCTCGCAGGCCCGCTGCTGCCGCTCACCCAGCGCGCCTTCGCCCGACACTGCGGCCGCGTCCTGACCCGGATCGCGGCACAGGCCACCGGTTGAGCGACGGTGGCGGCTGGTCGGACGGAACCGCTGCAGCGGGCGGCCGCCGGGCGCCCGGGGGCGGTGGGTGAGCGGATGGGTGGAGTGGGGCGGGGCGTAAAAGTGCTGGTCGGGGTGGGGTTCCGTTCGGGATGATCGGCGGATGATGTCGATGCGACCGGTGCTGACGTTCTTCTCCCCCGAGGGCTTCACGCTGTGGCCGACGGGCGCGCCCGGGCGGCACGGGGACCTCACGTTGAGCGGGCGGATGACGTCGGCGGAGGTGGGTGCGGCGGTGTGGCTACTGGCCGACCGCAACGACGTCGCGCCCGATCCCGAGCAGGCCGGGGAGCGCGTCGCCCTGCCCGCGGATCCGCTGGGCGCCTTCCTGCACGGGCTGCTGACCGAGCCGCACCCGTACGCTCCCGGTGGCCTGGTGGTGACGGACTCCGCGACCGGCGCCGTGTTCGAGCCGGGCTGCTGCAACGGGCTGGAGGACTGGCGCGAGTGGCTGGACGTCACGGACGGCCCCGGCACCGCGTGGTTCGGCCACGACCCCGACGCCCGGGCCGAGTGTGTCGGCCGGGTCGTCCGGCTGATCCAGGACGCCGAGGGCGGCGGGGGCCCGGTGATCGAGCTGCCGGTGGACGAGCTGCGCCGGCTGCTCGCCGGGGCCGAGCGGGACCTGCGCGCGTTCCTCGCGCTCGCGGCGGACTGGGCCGAGCGGCAGGTGCCCGGGTACGCCGCCGCCGTCACCGGCGCGCTCGCCCGCGCCCTGGACCTGGACCTCGACCTCGACCTCGACCTGGAGCCACCGTCATGACCAGCTTCCACACCCGCCGGGCCCTGGTGCACGACGCCTCGCTCCCGCCGTACCGGCGGCACAGCGCGCTGCGCACCTGCCTGATCCTCTTCGCCCCGTACGGCCTGCGGGCGACGTACCACCACCTCACCGTCAGCGCCCGGATGCCGCGATTCCTGGAGGCCGACCCGGAGTCGCTGGTCCGCGCCGTGGACGAGCTGCACGAGGCACGCGAGCTGTGGCGGGCCCGGGCCGAGGAGTACGCGGAGCGGCGCCGGGCGGAGAAGCGGGCCGGGCGGCGGCAGCCGGCGGACACGCCCTGGTGGAACCGGCCCTGGCGGAACTCGCCGGACGCGGCCTGGCAGCACGACCCGTTCCTGCATCCGCCGTTGCGGCTGCCCGACTACGTCCGGCGGCAGAACGCGCTGCTGGACGGCGTCGTGCTGCCGGGCTGCCCGGCCTGTGGCGAGGAGGGCCCGGCGGTGTCCGTGTCGACCGGCCACGGCCACGCCGGGCTGTGCCGTTGCTGCGCCTGGTTGCTGACGCCCTGCGGCTGCGGGCGGTGGCACAGCTTCGAGCCGGCGCTGCGGGTCGGCTGGAGCCGGACCTGGCAGCGGGAGCACATGACCGGCACCGGCGAGCCGAACCCGCACTGGCCCGGTGTCCGGGGGACGGCCCGGGTGGAGCGGCTGGAGTCGTACACGGTCGACTGGGAGGCAGGCGTGGTGCGCCGGGATGGCGACCGGTAGCGCACCGCCGTCCTGGGCCGGGACCTCGAAGTGGTCGATGCCCCCGGGCTGGAGCGCCGCGCCGCCGGTGGGGCGGACGGTGCCGTCCCCGGCCCCGTAGCCGCCCGCCGGGACGGCCGGCGCCGGGACGGCCGCCTCCTGGACGGCCCGGATTCGCCTCCCGGAATACCCCGCGGACCGGGACCGTTGTGGCGGGCACATGGCCTGAACGGGCCTGGATCGCCACCCTCCGGAAGGGAAGGAATCGCGAGATGAGCAGCACGGTCGAGCTGACCAAGGAGAACTTCGACGACATCGTCCCGGGCGCGGAGGGCAAGGACTTCGTCTTCATCGACTTCTGGGCCGGGTGGTGCGGGCCGTGCCGCCAGTTCGCCCCGGTGTACGAGAAGGCGGCCGAGCGCCACCCGGACCTCGTCTTCGCCAAGGTGGACACCGAGGCGCAGCAGGAGCTGGCCGCCGCGTTCGAGATCCAGTCGATCCCGACGCTGGCGATCATCCGCGAGGGCGTGCTCGTCTTCTCGCAGCCCGGAGCGCTGCCGGAGGCGGTGTTCGAGGACCTGATCGGTCAGGCCCGCAACCTGGACATGGCCGAGGTGAAGCGCAAGGTCGCCCAGGAGCAGGCGGCCGGCGGCCAGGCCTGATCCGGACGTCCGAGGGCCCGGGGAGCGTCGTCTCCCCGGGCCCTCGCCGTGTCCTCACCCTGCATTCGCCGTGCCCGGCCGCGGCTTCCGGGCCGGCGGCGGCTTCCGCGCCGGCCGCGGCGGCTCAGGTCGGCTCGGCGCCCCAGGCGGTGAGCCGGGCCGCGAGCGCCCGCACCTCGGCGCGCAGCGCGGCCGGCTCCCGGACGGTGAACGGCCACCCCAGGCCGGCCAGCAGCACCGCGACGCCGTCCAGGTTCTGGGCCCGGGCCCGCAGCAGCACCCGGTCCCCGGCGAGTTCGGTGAGCGTGCCGACGGCGGGCGGCAGCCGGCGGCGGGCCTCGGCGAGGGTGGTCTCCAGCTCCACCTCCACCCGGTGCCGCCAGGGCGCCCCGGCCAGTGACTCCACGACCCGCTGGACCGGGTCGAAGTCCTCCGGCGGCTCGAACCCGGCCTCGCCCTGCTCGACCCGGGTGATCCGGTCCAGCCGGAAGGTGCGCGGCTCGCCGCTGCGGTGGTCGAGCCCGGTGGTGTACCAGCGCCCGGAGTGGAAGACCAGTCCGTACGGGTCGAACTCGCGCTCGCTGGGGCGGTCCTCGCGGTCCCGGTAGGCGAGCCGCACCCGGCGTCGGCGGCGGGCCGCCTCGGCCAGGGTGAAGAGCGCGGCGGCGGCCGGGCCGGGGCCGGTCGCGGGGACGGCGGTGAGGCCGAGGGTCTCCTCGACGGCGGCGACGCGTTCGCGCAGCGGCGGCGGCAGCACCCGCTGGATCTTGGCGAGGGCGGTCTCGGCGGCCCCCTCCCCCACCGACAGTCCCGAGCTGCGGCCGGCCAGCAGGCCGAGGACGACGGAGGCGGCCTCGTCCGGGTCGAGCATCAGCGGCGGCAGCCGGTAGCCGGGGCGCAGCCGGTAGCCGCCGTAGCGGCCGCGGTCGGCCTGGACGGGGATGCCCAGTTCGGCCAGCCGGGCGGCGTAGCGGCGGACGGTCCGCTCGTCCACGTCGAGCCGGGCGGCCAGTTCGGCCCCGGTCAGACCGGGGCGGTCCTGGAGCAGTTCCAGCAGGGCGAGGACGCGGCTGACCGGGTGCTCCACCGTGTGCTCCTTCCTGTTCCACGCCGTCTTCGGGCCGCCTCCGGGCCGCGTCCGGGCCACCTTCGGGCCGTCCGGGCTCGGCACCCGGCCCGACCCGGAGGAAATCCGGGCGACTTCTGTCCTGATCCGATCCTAGAGTCGGCGGTGGAGGAGGCCCACCGCGGCGACGCCCTCCCGCGCCCCGCCGCGCCCAGCGGGCCCTCCCGCGGCCCGTCGACGCCTCCCCCGGACGTCCCACCGACGAAGGAGTGATCCACCATGAGCACGTTCGTACTGGTCCCCGGATTCTGGATCGGCGCCTGGGCCTGGGACGAGGTGGCCGCGCCGCTGCGTGCGGCCGGGCACCGCGTGTACGCCGTCAGCCTGCCCGGAGTGGGCGAACGCGCCACCGAGGAAGGCGAGTTCGGACTGGAGGACCACATCGCCGACCTTGCCGCGCTGGTGGTCCGGGAGGACCTGTCGGACGTCGTGCTGGTCGCGCACAGCGGCGCCGCCGCCCCGGTGGGCGGGGTCGCGGACCGGATGCCTGAGCGGATCCGCCGGGTGGTCTACCTGGACAGCGGCCCGCTGGCCGACGGCACTTCGGTGTACGACCTCTGGCAGCCCGACTACCAGCGGACGGCCGAGGCCTCGGTGGTCGACGGCCGACTCCCGATGCCCTCCTGGGAGTACCTGTCCGAGCAGGGCACGAGCGTGGTCGGACTGGACGAGGCCGCCCTGGCACGCATCCGCGCCCGCTCCACCCCGCACCCGGTCGGGGCCTTCCGGGGCCGGTTGCGGCTGACCGGCGCCGGGGCCGCGCTGCCGCAGGCGCTGGTCTCCTGCTCCTTCCCGCTCGCCCAGGTGCACGAGCTGATCGCCGCCGGGCACCCGTTCTTCGCCGGGATGTCCGGGCCGAACTGGGAGCTGCGCGAACTGCCCACCGGGCACTGGCCGATGTTCTCCCGCCCGGCCGACACGGCGGCGGTGCTGGCGGAGCTCGCCGCGCTCTGAGCCCGCCTGCCCCGCGCCGGCCCGTACCGGTCCGTCGTGGTCCGTAGTGGTCCGTGCCGGCCCGTGGTGATCCGTGGCGGCCCGTCCCCGCCGGTTCGTCCGCCCCGGGGCTCCGGACTGTCCCGTCCGCGCCCAACGGCGTGCCCCACGGCGCCCTCGGCGTGTCCGTCCGTCGCGCAACCGCGCGCGGACGGGCAGGATGGGGCCCACGCCGTACCCGAGCGAAGAGCGAGCACCCGTGCGCGAGCAGCCCAGCCGTACCGAACCGCCGGACGCCGTGCCGGAGTTCCGGCCGGGTGGCGGCCCGGGGCCGGCCGCTCCGCTCACCCCGACGGCGCGCGACGGGCACGACGAGTGGCCGCGGCGCGCGGCCCGGGTCAGGCTCGGGTACGGAACCGTAGGCGGCCGCGGCACGCTCCCCGGTGCGGTCGCCCCGACCGGCGACCGGCACGGCGGCCGGCGCGCCCGGTCGCTCGACACCTGTGAGCACACGGCCGTCACCCCCGCGCGACGGGCCGGGGTGGCCATCGAGACGACGGAGGACAGGGCATGACCAGCACCGCCGAGGAGTACGACGTCATCGTCCTGGGGGCCGGCCCCACCGGCGAGAACGTGGCCGACCGGACCGTCGCCGCCGGGCTGCGCACCGTGATCGTGGAGGCCGAGCTGGTCGGCGGCGAGTGCTCGTACTGGGCGTGCATGCCCAGCAAGGCGCTGCTGCGGCCGGTGGCCGCGCTGGCCGACGCCCGCGCGGTGGCCGGCTCCCGGGAGGCGGTCGGCGACCGGCGGCTGGATCCGGCCGCGGTGCTGGCCCGGCGCAACTCCTTCGCCTCCGACTGGAAGGACGACGGCCAGGTGAGCTGGCTGCGGGACACCGGCATCGAGCTGGTCCGCGGCCACGGCCGACTGGCCGGGCCGCGGACGGTGACGGTGGAGGCCGAGGACGGCGGCGAGCGGGTGCTCACCGCCCGGCACGCCGTCGTGGTGTGCACCGGCAGCCGCCCGGTGCTGCCCGCGCACGTGCCGGGGCTCGCCGAGGCCCACCCGTGGACCAACCGGGAGGCCACCGGCTCGCAGACCGTCCCCGGGCGTCTGGCCGTGGTCGGCGGCGGGGTGGTCGGGGTGGAGATGGCCGCCGCCTGGCGGGCGCTCGGCTCCGAGGTGGTGCTGCTGGTGCGCGGTGACGCGCTGCTGCCGCGGATGGAGCCGTTCGCGGGCGAGCTGGTCGCGGACGGCCTGCGGGCCGCCGGGGTGGACGTGCGTTTCGGCACCGAGGTCACCGCGCTGGAGCGGGCGGACGGCTCCGGGCCGGTGACCCTCACCCTCGGCGGGGGCGGGACGCTGACCGCCGACGAGGTGCTGTACGCGACCGGTCGGGCCCCGCGCACCGCCGACATCGGGCTGGAGCAGGTCGGTCTGAAGCCGGGCGACTGGCTGGAGGTGGACGACAGCTGCACGGTGCTCGGGGTGGACGGCGAGTGGCTCTACGCCGCCGGGGACGTCAACCACCGGGCGCTGCTCACCCACCAGGGCAAGTACCAGGCCCGGATCACCGGCGCGGCGATCGGCGCCCGTGCCCAGGGGCGCCCGCTGGACACCTCGCGTTGGGGCGCGCACGCGGCGTCCGCGGACCTCGCGGGCGCTCCCCAGGTGGTGTTCACCCAGCCCGAGGTCGCCGCCGTCGGCCTGACCGCGGCCGCCGCCGAGGCGGCGGGGCTGCGGGTGAAGACCGTCGACCACGAGATCGGCTCCGTCGCCGGGGCCTCGCTCTACG
The DNA here is from genome assembly GCF_053598615.1 of Kitasatospora sp. NPDC001095. Taxonomy (NCBI): domain Bacteria; kingdom Bacillati; phylum Actinomycetota; class Actinomycetes; order Kitasatosporales; family Streptomycetaceae; genus Kitasatospora; species Kitasatospora sp. NPDC001095. Next base: position 26,292 of record NZ_JBSFKQ010000013.1, read on the forward strand.
GCGACGGCTACCGCGGCCGGGCCCGGGTGGTCTTCGACCTGGACCGCGAGGTGATCGTCGGCGCCTGCCTGGTCGGCGCCGGGGTGGCAGAGCTGCTGCACTCGGCGACCGTCGCGGTGGTCGGTGAGGTGCCGATCCACCGGCTCTGGCACGCGGTGCCCTCGTACCCGACGATCAGCGAGGTCTGGCTGCGGCTGCTGGAGGACTGCCGGGGGTAGCGGCGCGCGGCCCCCGAACGAGCGCCCCGAACGAGCCCCTGGACGAACGCCCGAGGGAGCCCGCGCGGGAGCCTCCCGAACGAGCCCCGGACGAGCCCTGGACGAGCCTCTCGGACGGCCGGTGTTTCCCGTCGGCCTCCCGGGTGACCGGCGCGGCGAGGTGTGGGCACCGGTGGACGGCGGGACACTGGCACTTGGGGGCCGTCCGGGGGGCGTACTCGTGACCAGGTGGTGTGAGGCATGACCGAGGTGCTGTTGGCCGTCGGAACCGAGAAGGGCCTCTTTCTCGGCCGCAGCCGCGACCGGCTTACGTGGGAGTTCAGCGGGCCGCACTTCCCGATGAACGCGATCTACTCCGTTTCCATCGACCGGCGCGACGGCCGGACCAGACTGCTGGTCGGGGCCGACAGCAGTCACTGGGGCCCGTCGGTCTGGCGCTCTGACGACCTCGGCGCCAGCTGGTCCGAGCCGCCGCAGCCGGCCATCCGCTTCCCGGAGTCCACCGGCGCCTCGCTCACCCGGGTCTGGCAGCTCCAGCCCGCCGGAACGGAGGCCCCCGGCGTCGTCTACGCGGGCACCGAGCCGGCCGCGCTGTTCCGCTCCACCGACGGCGGCGAGACCTTCGCACTGGTCGAACAGCTCTGGAACCACCCGCAGCGGCCGCAGTGGGGCGCCGGGTACGGCGGCCAGGGCCTGCACACCATCCTGACCGACCCGCGCGACCCGCAGCGGCTGCTGGTCGCCGTCTCCAGCGGCGGCGTCTACCGCAGCAAGGACGGCGGCGACAGCTGGCAGCCCTCCAACACCGGCCTGCGCGCCGAGTTCTTCCCGGAGGAGCGCCAGTACCCCGAGTTCGGCCAGTGCGTGCACAAGATCGCCCCGGACCCCGTCCACCCGGACCGGCTCTACCTCCAGAACCACGGCGGCGTCTACCGCAGCGACGACTGGGGCGACAGCTGGCACTCGATCGTGGACGGGCTGCCCGCCGAGTTCGGCTTCGCCGTGGCCGCCCACCCGCGCCGGGCCGACACCGCCTACCTCTTCCCGCTCGGCGGCTCGGACGACCGCATCCCGCCCGGCCGCCGCTGCCGGGTCTTCCGCACCACCGACGGCGGCACCAGCTGGGAACAGCTCGCCCAGGGCCTGCCCGGCGAGGACCACTACGGCATCGTGCTGCGCGACGCCCTGCGCACCGACGACGCCGACCCGGCGGGCATCTACTTCGGCAACCGGACCGGCGACGTGTACGGCAGCCGGGACGAGGGCGAGAGCTGGTCGCTGCTGCTCTCCCACCTGCCGGACGTGCTCTGCCTCCGGGCCGCGGTGGTGGCCTGAGTGATCTGAGGGGTCCGAGTGGCCCGAGGCCGTCCGCGGCGGCGGCCCGAGGCGGCGGCCCGAGGCGGCGGCCCGAGGCGGCGGCCCGAGGCGGCGGCCCGAGGCGGCGGCCCGAGGCGGCGGCCCGAGGCGGCGGCCGGAGGCGGCGGCCGGAGGCGGCGGCCGGAGGCGGCGGCCCGAAGCGGCAGTTCGAGGCGGCGGCCGGAAATAACCGGTTGCCGGACGGCGAGGCCTCGGTGAGCATGGGCCGCCGACGAACGACCGTGCGAATGTGGGGTGGGCCATGGCCGAGGACTGGGTGGTCAGGCGGGGTGCCGACGGCGAGCCGGTGCTGCGGTACCAGCTGGACGAGCGGGAGGGACGGCCCTGGGCCGACCTGCTGGAGGTCCTGGACGAGTCGGCGGACGCCGCCGGGTTCATCCGGGCCGAGCTGCCCGGCTGGGTGGTCTCCGGCCCTCCCGGGCTCGGCCGGGAGCTGGCGGCGCAGGGCGCGCGGGTGCTGCGGCACGCCCACACCCTCCGCCGCGACCTGCGCGCCGATCCCCCACCCGCCGACTGGGCGGAGACGCCGCTGCGCGAGGGCCTGCGGCCGGTGCCCTGCGACCGCGCACCCGAGGAGCTGTACGAGGCCTGGCGGGCCGCCTTCCCCGCCGGGCACGTCGACCACTACCCGGGCGAGCGGGCCCAGGTGCTCGCCGAGCGGCTCGGCCCGCTGCTGGCCGGGAAGACCATCGGCCCGGTGCTGCCCTCCAGCGTGCTCGCGGTGGACGCCGAGGACCGCGTCGTCGCCGGGCTGACCCTCACCGACCGCGACGGCCGGCCCTGGGTCGCCGATGTCTTCCGCCACCCGGAGCGCGGCTACCGCGGCCTCGGTGCCGACCTGCTGCGCCGCGCCATCGGGGACGCCGCCGCGCGCGGGCTCGCCGACGTGACCCTGGTGGTGTCCGAGGGCAATCCGGCCCGCCGGCTCTACGAGTCGCTGGGCTTCCTGCTGCAGGAGACCTCCCTGACGGTCGTCGTACCGGACGCCGACACCGCCCGGTAACGGCCCCCGGACTCCGCCCACCACCCGGAGCCCACCACCCGGGACTCGCCACCCGGGGCTCGCCGCCCGGAGCTCGCCCACACCCCCGCGTCTCAGGGCCGGGCGAGTTCCAGGACGGCTATCCCGCCCAGCACGGTGAACGCCGCCGCCAGCCGCAGCCGGCCGAGGCGCTCGCGGAACACCACGGTGGCGATCAGCGCGGCGATCACGATGCTGGTCTCGCGCAGCGCCGCGATCGTCGCGAGGTCTCCCCGGGACTGCGCCCACACCACCAGGCACCCGTCGGGGTGGCCGGGGAGCCCGGCCGGGCACCCGCACGGGGATCCGACCCGAGGCTCGGCAAAACGGGCTGGTCGGAGGGGCTGTGTAGGCTCAACGGTCATGGCGAGGGTGACGCGGGACGATGTGGCGCGGGTGGCGGGGACGTCCACGGCGGTCGTGAGCTATGTGATCAACGACGGGCCGCGGCCGGTGGCGCCGGCGACCCGGGCGCGGGTGCTCGCCGCCGTCGAGGAACTCGGCTACCGGCCGAACCGGGTCGCCCAGGCGATGGCCCGGCGACGGACCGACCTGCTCGGGATGGTCGTCCCGGACGCCCGCCAGCCGTTCTTCGCCGGGCTCGCGCACGCCGTCGAGCAGGCCGCCGCCGAGCACGGCCGGCTGCTGCTGATCGGCAACTCCGACTACGCCGACGAGCGCGAGGCGCACTACATCCGCGCCTTCCTCGGGATGCAGGTCGACGGCCTGATCCTGGTCACCCAGGACCCGGCCACCTCCGGGCTGACCGGCTTCGACGTGGCCGACGGCACCCCCGTGGTGCTGCTGCACCACCGGGCGGAGAGCCCCGACGGCGTCGCCGTGGTCGCGGACGACGAGGGCGGCGCCCGCGAGGTGGTCCGCCATCTGCTCGGGCACGGGCACGCCGGGGTGCACTGCTTCGGCGGCACCCTCGCGCTCAGCCCGCACGACCCGGTCACCGGGCGGACGGCCGGCTGGGTCGCCGCGCTGCGGGAGGCCGGGCTGCCCACCGAGGGGCGGCTCACCCCGGCGCCGTTCGACCGGGTCCGGGCGCACGCCGAGGCGCTCACCCTGCTCGCCCGGCCCGACCGGCCGTCCGCCGTGTTCTGCGCGACGGACGACCAGGCGATCGGCCTGCTGCGGGCCGCCGACGACCTCGGCATCCGGGTGCCGGAGGACCTCGCGGTGGCCGGCTTCGACGACATCGCCGAGGCGGTGATCGCCGGGCCGGCGCTGACCACCGTCACCACGGCGCAGGACGAGATGGCCCGCGCCGCGCTGGAACTCGTCCTCGGCGGGCCGGAGCGCCGCGCCCTGGGCGCCCGCACCTTCCCGGCCCGGCTGGTGGTCCGGCGCTCCTGCGGCTGCCCGCCGGCCGAGGCGCGGGACTGACGCCCGGGTCGGCATGGGGCTGGCGCCGGCGTCGGCATGGGGCTGGCGCCCGGGTCGGTATGGGGCTGGCGCCGGCGTCGGCATGGGGCTGGCGCCCGGGTCGGTATGGGGCTGACGCCCGGGCCCGATGGGGCGGCTCAGCCTTCGATCAGCTCGTCCGCGAGCAGGTCCATCAGCAGGTTGTCGTGCCAGGTGCCGTCCGGGCCGCGCTCGTACTGGCGCATGGTGCCGACGGTGCGGAAGCCGACCTTGGCGTAGCAGTGGATCGCGGCGAGGTTGTCCGCGGCCGGGTCGATCACCAGCCGGTGGTAGTGGTGGTCGTGCACCAGGTGCCGGGCCATCGCCCGCACGGCGTCGGTGCCCAGGCCCAGGCCGTGCACCGTCGGGTCGAGGTAGAGGTCCATCCCGGCGTGCCGGTACTCGTCGTCGTTGTTGGCGTACCACTGGATGGCGCCGACCACCTTGCCGCCGAGGTCGATCGCGAAGGTCTCGGTGCCGGGCGACTCCAGGTCGTTGGCGACCTCGCCGAGCAGGTCGTCGCCGCCCCGCCAGCGGGCGAACACCTCGGGCGTGCCGCGGATGGCCGCCAGTGCCGGGATGTCGTCGCCGGTGGCAGGGCGGAGCGTGACCAAGGCGCCGTGCAGAATCGTCCCCATATGGGGCATGTTGGCATGGAAACCCGGCTCCGGCGAGTGGTTTCGGACCCCCGTCCGGCCCCTTCCGGCGGGCGGCCGCGGAGCGGGGAGGCAGGCCGCTGGGCGGGCGTCAGACGGAGGGGCGGGCGTCAGACTGAAGGGTGCGGGTCGCCGAGGGGGCCGAGCCAGACGGCGGTGACGGCATTGACGTAGCGGGCGCCGCAGTGGTCGTCGGGGACGACGAGCTGCGGGCCGGTGGCGTCCAGCGGGGCGCCGTCCATGCTGGTGGCGAGCAGGATCTCCTGGTCGCCGAAGTCCGGGTCGATCTCGGCCCAGGAGACCACCGCCCGGTGACCGTCGGCGCCGGCCACGGAGAGCAGGAAGCGCAGCCGCTGCTTGCGGCCGGAGAAGTCGATCCGGGGCCGGGCGGCACGCAGCACGTCCAGCAGACGCGGGCCCTCGTAGCCGTGGCGCCGCTCGCCCGCGGTCAGGCAGTCGAAGCCGACCTCGACCCGACGGGCGGGGAGGGCGCGCAGCTGCGCGACCGTGAGTTCGGCGGGGCGGTCGAGGTGGCCGTGGAGTCGGACGGTGGGTCTCGCCGGGGTCATGGGTGCTCCCTCCTCGCGGACCACGGCACTGTGGCCCGCGAGGAGGACTACCCGAGGCGACAGGTAGGCATTCGCAGCTGCCAGGACAAAAGAACTATGTCTCCGCAGTTGCGATGACAGACACCCTGCTCGGCTGGATTCTGCGGTCAGACGCCCTCGAACCGCAGTGCCCGGCGGACGTAGCCCGCGTTGCCCGAGGCGCAGCCGATCAGGACCACGTCCTGCCCGTCCAGGCACTCGAACACGGTCCAGTTCTTCTCGATGGTCTTCGGGTCGCCGTCGCGCCGCTTCCGGACCTCGACCAGCACGAGGTCGCTCGGCAGGTAGCGGGCCCGCACGGTGGCCGCGCGGAGCGGCGAGATCGCGAGCGCGCCGACCGAGGCCTGCAGGAACTCCGCCGTCGGGCGGCAGTAGGGCCGGGCACCGGTGACGCAGCCCTCGAAGAACACCACCCGCCCCTCGGCGAAGGCGTCGCGCTCCTTGCGCTCCTCCACCTTCGACTCGCCGACCGTCGCCCCCAGGATCTCGACGACCGCACCCAGAATGTCCACAAGCATCCGTGTCTCCCCTCCACCGCTCGCACGTGCAGGCCATTCGACCACGGACCGCCCGGACGGCACAGCGGTGCACCCCTTCCCGGCCCGCCTCCCAGCCCGTCGCGCGGCCCGTCCCGCGGCCCGTCTCCCGAGCGCGGACGGGGAGGAGCCGGAAGGATTTCCCCCACGGCGGTGTCGATCCGGCGCCGGCCCGTTCGACGCAGGGGTGAGAGGCGGGGAGAGGCCCCGCCCGCTCGACCGAGGAGTCACCATGCCGCGCTTCATGGCGCTGATCCGCATCGACGAGAACGCCCGCGGCGGCTGGGAGCCGGACCCGGGCTTCGAGCAGCGAATGAGAGCACTGTTCGAAGAGATCACCAGGGCCGGTGTGATGCTGGAGACCGCCGGCCTCACCCCGACCTCCCAGGGCACCCGGCTGACCTGGAGCGACGGGAAGGTCAGCTGCACCGACGGGCCGTTCACCGAGACCAAGGAGGTCGTCGGCGGCTACGCCATCCTCCAGTGCAAGGACCACGCCGAGGCCCTGGAGTGGACCCGACGGTTCCTCCAGAGCCACCCCGCGCACTGGCCGGTGGAAGCCGAGGTCCGGCAGATCGACGAGATGCCGGAGCCGCCGAAGTAGCACCTGCGTCGACGCTTGCCTCCCTCCACACCGGCTGCTCTGATGGGTGGCCGTGACGGAGAGGGCAGTTACCCCCAGGACCACGACGGCGGCTGTCGAGACGGTGTTCCGGATCGAGTCCGCGCGGATCATCGCCAGGGTCGCCCGGATCGTCCGGGACGTCGGCATCGCCGAGGAGCTGGCGCAGGACGCGCTGGTGGCCGCGCTGGAGCGGTGGCCCCGGGAGGGCGTACCGGACAACCCGGGCGCCTGGCTGACGGCCACCGCCAAGCACCGGGCGATCGACCTGGTGCGCCGCCGGGAGGTCTACGCCCGCAAGCTCGCCGAGGTGGGGCGGTCCGCGGGGGACGTGCCGCCCCCGGAGCCGGCCGCCCCGGACGACATCGACGACGACCTGCTGCGGCTGATCTTCACCGCCTGCCACCCGGTGCTGTCCGCGGACGCGCGGATCGCGCTCACCCTCCGGCTGCTCGGCGGGCTGGCCACCCCGGAGATCGCCCGCGCCTTCCTGGTGCCCGAGCCGACGGTGGCGCAGCGGATCGTCCGGGCGAAGCGGGCGCTGGCGAAGGCGGGCGTGCCGTTCGAGGTGCCGTACGGGGAGGACCGGACGCGGCGGCTCTCCTCGGTGCTGGAGGTCATCTACCTGATCTTCAACGAGGGCTACTCGGCGACCGCGGGGGACGACCTGCTCCGCCCCCGGCTGTGCGAGGACGCGCTGCGGCTGGCCCGGGTGCTGGCCGTGCTGATGCCGGCCGAGCCGGAGGTGCACGGGCTGGCCGCACTGCTGGAGTTCCAGGCCTCGCGCACGATCGCCCGGACCGGGCCGGACGGGCGGCCGGTGCTGCTCGCCGAGCAGAACCGGGCCCGCTGGGACGGGCTGCTGATCCGGCGCGGCTTCGACGCCCTGGAACAGGCGGGCACCGGGCCGTACTCGGTGCAGGCCGCGATCGCCGCCTGCCACGCCCGGGCGCGACGCTACGCGGACACCGACTGGGGGACGATCGCCGCACTGTACGAACGACTGCTGGCGCTGTCGCCGTCCCCGGTGGTGGCGCTGAACCGGGCGGTGGCGGTCTCGATGGCGCGGGGCCCGGCTGCGGCGCTGGAGCTGGTGGACGGGCTGGCGGCGGAGCCGGCGCTGCGCGGCTACCACCTGCTGCCGAGCGTGCGGGGCGACCTGCTGGCCCGGCTGGGGCGGGCGGCGGAGGCCCGGGAGGAGTTCGAGCGGGCGGCGGGGCTGACCCGCAACGAGCGGGAGCGGGAGCTGCTGCTGGAGCGGGCGGCGGCGCTCGGCGGGGGGCAGGGTGGCGAGGGGCGGGGTGGCGAGGGCAAGGGGGCCTCCGCCGGCTCCGGCCGGGAGGACTCCCCCGACTCCGGCTCCGACTCCGGCTAGGAGTCCTCCTCCAGCCGCAGTCGTGCGCTGACCGCGCCGAGGCCCTCGGCGAGCACCGCGAGCTGCTCGCGAGTGAGCACGTCGATCAGCAGCTCGCGCACCAGGGCGACGTGCCCGGGTGCGGCCTGGCGCAGCATCTCCCGGCCCTGGTCGGTGAGTTCGGCGATGACGCCGCGCACGTCGCTGGGGCAGGAGCGGCGGGCGACCAGGCCCGCCCGCTCCAGCTGGGTGACCTGGTAGGTCAGCCCGCTCTTGGAGGTGACCAGCTTGTCGGCGAGTTCGGTCATCCGCAGCGAGTCGCCGGGGGCGGCGGACAGGTGCACCAGGATCTCGTACTGCTGGTGGGAGAGGCCGGAGTCCTCCTTGAGCTGGCGTTCCAGCCGCCGGTTCAGCAGGTTGCTCGCAGTGACGAAGCCCCGCCAGGCGGCCGCCTCGTCCCGGTCCAGCCAGCGGGGTTCGTTCAGTGAGGACATGGGGTGAAGCCTACTCCTGTTGTTCAAATTCGAACGAAGGTGTACCGTCGATCGGAGTAAACGTTCAAATTTGAACTACCTGACCCGAACTGCCAGACCCGCCCACCGGTCGAAACGGTCCCGAGGAGGACGCCATGAGCACCGCGGCCCCCGAGCGCATGCCCGCCCTGTACCTGTCGCACGGCGCCCCGCCGCTGGCCGACGACCCGGTCTGGCCGGGCGAGCTGGCCGCCTGGTCCGCCGACCTGCCCCGGCCCAAGGCCGTCCTGATGGTCTCCGCCCACTGGGAGGAGGCCCCGCTCGCCCTCGGCGCCGTCACCACCGTCCCGCTGGTCTACGACTTCTGGGGCTTCCCCGAGCACTACTACCGGGTCCAGTACGCCGCCCCCGGCGCACCGGAGCTCGCCGAGCGCGTGCGCAAGCTGTTGCGCGCCCCCGGCACGCTCGTCCAGGACATCCCCGACCGCGGACTCGACCACGGCGCGTACGTCCCGCTGGTGGAGATGTACCCGGACGCCGACGTCCCGGTGCTCCAGGTCTCGCTGCCCACCCTCGACCCGCAGCGGCTGATGGAGATCGGCCGCAAGCTCGCCCCGCTGCGCGACGAGGGCGTACTGATCGTCGGCAGCGGCTTCTTCACCCACAACCTGCGGGCGCTCAGCAGGGACGGACGGGTCACCTCGGTGATGGCCGAGTTCGACGACTGGGGCCGGCGCGCCCTGGCGGCCCAGGACCTGGACGCGCTGCTCGACTTCGAGCACAAGGCCCCGGCCGGACGCCTGGCCCACCCGCGCACCGAGCACTTCGCCCCGCTGTTCGTCACCCTCGGCGCCGGCGAGGCCGACCTGGACAGCCAGCGCAGCGTCATCGACGGGTTCTGGATGGGCCTGGCCAAGCGCTCGATCCAGCTGGGCTGAGCCGCCCGGCCGGGCGGTCAGGCGTCGCCGGTGGCGACCCGCTCGGCCTGGCTGCGCTCGACGCACAATTCGTTGCCCTCCGGGTCGGACAGGGTGACCCACCCCTTGCCGTCCGGCCGGCGGTGGTCCTCCAGGACGGTGGCGCCCAGGGCCACCAGGCGCTCCACCTCCTCGTCCCGGCCGCGGTCCTGCGGCTGGAGGTCGAGGTGGACCCGGTTCTTCACCGACTTGCCCTCGGGCACCCGGATGAAGAGCAGCGAGGCGCCGGCGGACTCCACCACGGCCATCTCGTCACCGGGCTTGTCGTCCGCGCCCAGGGTGCCTTCCAGCGCCTCGACCCAGAAGCCGGCCAGGGCGTACGGGTCGGCGCAGTCGATCGTCACATGTCGTACCAAAGAAGCCATGCGCCTACTCTGAAGTGCGCCGAGCGGATCCGTCCAGCCAATTCCGGGAGTGCCGGTGGCCGTCCAGCGGGTACGGCGGGAAGGCCGGGACGATCTCCGTGAAGGCGTAGCCGCTCTTCTCCGCGACCCGGCAGGAGGCGTGGTTGTCGCCCTCGTGCAGCAGGTCGATCCGGCGCAGACCGTCGGCGGCGAAGGTGGCGAAGGCCCAGGCGGTGAGGGCCTCCACCGCGCGCGGCGCCACCCCCCGGCCGCGGGCCGGGCCGGCCGTCCAGTACCCCACCTCGGCCCTCTCCCCGCCCGGGGTGCCGCGCTTGAGCACGACGTTGCCGACCAGCTCGCCGGCGTCCAGGACGGCGAAGGAGTACCGGGTCCCGGCCGCCCGGCCCTCGTGCTGGAGCCGCAGCCAGTGCGCGGCCTGCTCGGCGTCGTTCACCGGGGTGCGGGTGAAGCGGCGCAGGGTCTCGTCGCGGTAGGCCTCGACCAGGGCGGGCGCGTCGGCGTCCTCGAAGGGCCGCAGCACCAGGCCGTCGGCCGAAATGGCCGCGGTGGCGGTCACTTGAGGCCCTCCCAGCCCCAGCGAGGCGTCGGGCCGGTGGTCGTTCATGATGTGCTCCCCGTGGGTGGACCGTGCGTTGCGGCCTTCCTAGCAGTCGGCGGGCGCGGACGCAGGCACTGCGGCCCGCTGTCCGCGCCGGGCGCAGCAAGCGGAGGGTCGGGCTCCAGCTGACTGGCCCGGCGGCGGGCCGCGGCCGCTGCTGGACTGCCGGGGCGGGGACGTGCCGGCGAACCGGCCGTCCGGGCGGGTGCTGGGGATCGCCCGGGAGCGGCTGGCGGCGGCACTGGCGGCGGCCGCGGCACCCCGGGCGAGGCGGGGCGGGTGGGGGTGGGGGTGGGGGCGGGTGCGGGCGGGGATACGGGCACGGGCACAACCGTGGGCACGGGTGCGGTACCCACGGACGGGTGACACCCCCGATCGGGGGTGTGCAGGGCGCGGGCCGGGGAGGACAGTGGGCCCCATGCAGATTCCACTCTCCGTGATGGACTTCCTCGACCGGGCCGAGCTGGTCTACGGCGACCGGGTCGGCATCGTCGACGAGCCGGTGCAGCCGGCCGAATCCTGGGGCGAGCTGAGCTACCGCAGGGTCGCCGAGCTGGCCCGGGCCCAGGCCGCCGGACTGGACCGGCTCGGCGTCGGGCCGGGCGAGCGGGTCGCGATCGTCTCGCACAACTCGGCCCGGCTGCTGACCTCCTTCTTCGGGGTGAGCGGGTACGGCCGGGTGCTGGTGCCGGTGAACTTCCGGCTGAAGGCCGAGGAGGTGTCGTACATCGTCGAGCAGAGCGGCGCCTCCGTGCTGCTGGTCGACCCCGAGGTCGCGGACTCGCTGGGCGGGGTGGTGGCCAAGCACAAGTTCGTGCTCGGCGCGGACAGCGACGCCGTGCTGTACGACTTCGACGGCACCCCGCGGCGCTACGCGGGGGACGAGAACGACACCGCCACCATCAACTACACCAGCGGAACCACCGCCCGCCCCAAGGGCGTTCAGCTCACCCACCGCAACATCTGGTTGAACGCGACGGTGATGGCCCTGCACTACGGCGCCGGCGACCGGGACGTCTACCTGCACACCCTGCCGATGTTCCACGCCAACGGCTGGGGCCTGCCGTTCTCGCTCACCGGCCTGGGCGCGCAGCACATCGTGCTGCGCAAGGTGGACGGCGCGGAGATCCTGCGCCGGGTCGAGCGGCACGGGGTGACCTTCCTGTCCGGCGCACCCGCCGTGGTCCAGATGGTGCTGGACGCCGCCGCCGACTGGGACGGCCCGGTGCCCGGCCGGGACCGGGTGCGGATGATCGTGGCCGGCGCCCCGCCGCCGACCTCGGTGATCCAGCAGGTCGAGGAGCAGCTGGGCTGGGAGTTCATGCAGCTCTACGGCCTGACCGAGACCTCCCCCGTGGTCACGGTCAACCGCTCGCGGGCCGAGTGGGACGCGCTCCCGGCCGCCGAGCGGGCCGAGAAGCTGGTGCGGGCGGGCGCCCCGGCGCTCGGCACCCGGCTGCGGGTGGATCCCTCCGGAGAGGTGCTGGTGCGCTCCAACACCGTGCTGGACGGCTACTGGCAGCAGCCCGAGGCGAGCGCCGAGGCGCTGCGCGACGGCTGGTTCCACACCGGCGACGGCGGCACCCTCACGGACGGCCTGCTGACCATCTCGGACCGCAAGAAGGACGTCATCATCAGCGGCGGGGAGAACGTCTCCTCGATCGAGGTGGAGGACTGCCTGTACGACCACCCGGCGGTCGCCGAGACGGCGGTGATCGGGGTGCCGCACGAGAAGTGGGGCGAGACGGTGAAGGCGCTGGTGGTGCTCCGGGAGGGCCACGAGGCGGTCACCGAGGCCGAGTTGATCGCGCACTGCAAGCAGCGGCTGGCGGGCTACAAGTCGCCCACCACGGTGGAGTTCCGGGACTCCCTGCCGCGCACCGCCACCGGGAAGCTGCAGAAGTTCCGGCTGCGCGAGCCGTATTGGTCCGGGCGGGACCGCCAGGTCAACTGACGAGCCCCGACTCCCGCGCCGCGAGGGCGAGTTCGGTCCGATTGCGGACCCCGAGCTTGTGCATCGCGGACTTGAGGTAGCCCGTCACCGTGTTGCAGGTCAGGCCCAGCCGGGCGGCGATCTCCGGGTTGGTCCGGCCGGTCGCCGCCCAGCGCAGCACCTCGTGCTCGCGCGGGGTCAACGGCGGTACGGTGGAGGGATTCCGGGGCCGCTCGCGGTTCCACGCGGCGGCTCCGGCGAGCGCCCGGGCCGCCGCTTTCGCCAGCGTGCCGACCGCGGAGATCCGCACGTCCCCGAACGGGACGACGGTGCGCAGCGAGGCGTACACCACGCCGTGCACGGTGCCGCCGTCCATCAGCGGGACGGTGAGCATCGCGTACAGGTCGTCGGCGGCCACGGCCGCGTCGTAGTGGTGCGAAATGTTCGTCGCCGCACGGTAGTCGGGCACCCAGGTGGGTGCGCGCTCGGCGAGCGCCCGGCCGCCGAGGCCGAGTCCGGCCGGGACGGGTATGTCGTGCAGCAGGTCGGCCCGGGTGCCGGCCCAGTGCCGCAGCACCATGCCCTCGGCGTCGGGACGACTGCCGGGCAGCGGCTCGGGCACGCCGACCAGGCCGACGTCGACGCCGCACTCCGCCACCACCCGGCGGGCGAGGTCGCCGAGCACGGCCTCGCGCACCAGCTCGGCGGCGCGCGCGGCGAGTTGGGGATCGTCGGGTTGCGCAGCGTCGTCGAGGGGTTGCGCAAGGCGGGGGTCCGCAGCCCTGGTCATCGCGGAATTGTCACACGCGGTGGGGCCGGTGGCGAGAGTCCTGACATGCGTGTTTCGTGGAGTCGCGGACGCCGGCGGCTGCCCGGGCGTAGGGTGCGCGCGGACGCTACCGGCGGGTGGTGAGCACCGGCGGAAGCGGGTGCTGGCCACCGGCGGCAACCGCCTTGACCGGAAGGGGAACCGATGACCGAGCCGAAGGCCCCGGACGACGTCCTGGGCGGTCTGCTGGCGGACCTGCGAACCGAGAGCGCGGTGCTGGACGACCTGGTCGCCGGACTGCCGGCCGAGGACTGGGCCCGCCCGACGCCCGCCGAGGGCTGGACGGTGGCCCACCAGATCGCCCACCTGGCCTGGACGGACGACTGGACGGCGCTGGCCGCGCGCGATCCGGAGGGCTTCGGCGCCTCGCTCGGCGGGCGGTTCGCCGAGTTGTCGGCGGCCGGCGCCGACCCGGTCGAGGAGGGCGCCCGCGCCGGAGCGGCCGCCGAGCCCGCGGCGCTGCTCGCCCGCTGGCGGGCCGGGCGGGCGGAGGTGCTGGCCACGCTCGGCGCGGCCCCGGCCGACGTCCGGCTGCCCTGGTTCGGCCCGCCGATGAAACCCGCCTCGATGGCGACCGCGCGGCTGATGGAGACCTGGGCGCACGGCCAGGACGTCGCGGACGCGCTCGGCGCCACCCGCGAGCCCACCGACCGGCTGCGGCACATCGCCCACCTGGGGCTGCGCACCCTGGGCTTCGCCTTCACCCTGCACGGGCTGCCCGCGCCCGAGCGCCCGGTCCGGCTCGAACTGGCCGCGCCCGACGGCGGCACCTGGTCCATCGGCCCGGCCGGGGCGCAGGACGTGGTGGCCGGGCCGGCCCTGGACTTCTGCCTGCTGGTGACCCAGCGCCGCCACCGGGACGACCTCGCCCTCACCGCCACCGGGCCGGTCGCGACCGCTTGGCTCCCGATCGCCCAGGCCTTCGCCGGGGCGCCGGGCAAGGGTCGACCGCCCGGGGCGTAGGGCGGGCGCCTGGACGCAGGGTGTACGGCGCGCACCGGGGGGCGCGGGCCGCGAGGGGACACGCACCGGGCCCCGGGGATCCGTTGTCGGCCCCCGGGATTGAATGGTGGGCATGAACGACCTGCTCAGCCGCCTGCCCGCCATCCCCGACCTGCGCGACCGCTGCCGCGCGCTGGCCATGCTCGACGCGATCATCTGCCCGGACGACTGGGCGGCGCGGTACTACTCCTTCGACTCCGCCTGGGGCGAGGGCGAGGAGATGGCCTCGATGCGCGACGGCGAGGGGTCCGACTGGTTCATGGTGTTCTCCCCCGCCGGCGTCTACGGGCGGGGCTTCGGCCACGGGGCCGGGAACAGTCCGGAGCTGCTCGCGGCCGTCCCCGAGGAGTTCCGCCGCTTCGCCGAGGAGCCCGCCTTCCAGGACGAGGACGGGCCGGTCGTGACGGTCTGCTTCTGGCGCGCGCCGCAGGACGCCGCCTGGCGCGGCGCGGCCGCCGAGCGGGGCGCGGAGGGCCTCTTCGAGCTGCTGCTGGACGGTTCCGCGGAGGCCTACCTGGCGTGGGCCGAGGAGTACTTTGAGCCGGAGCACGAGCTGGACCCGGCCGCGATCGGGCACGTCCTGGCGCTGCGCCCGCTCACCCCGGCCGTGGTGGCGGCGCTCAACCCGGACACCGACCTGGAGGAGCTCGCCGAGGACCTCGCGGAGATCGGCTACCCGGTCTGACGCTCTGACGCACCGCACGGACAACGCCCGCCCGCCGCACGGACGGCGCCTTCCCGCCGCCCGGCCTCGCCGAGCGGCCCGTCCTCCGGAACGGGGGGCCGCTCACAGGCCGATCCGCAGCGGGGTGAGCCGGGTGGCGATCAGGTTGGTGGCGCCCCGGTCGCGCTCGATGTGCCCGTGGACCAGCAGCCCGGCCCGGTCCAGGGCGGTGCGGCGCTGGGACTCCCAGACCGGACGGTTGCAGATCACGTTGATCAGCCCGGTCTCGTCCTCCAGGCTGAGGAAGAGCACCCCGCCGGCCGTCGGCGGCCGCTGCCGGTGGGTGACCAGGCCGCCGACCACCACGGCCGTCCCCGGCGGCACGTCCGGGAGCCGGTCGGCGGAGAGGGCTCCGCCGCGCTCCAGCTGGGCGCGCAGGTGCTGGAGCGGATGGCTGGTGGCGGAGGTGCCGGTGGCCCACAGGTCGGCGATGGTCTCTTCGACCGGGCTCATGCCGGGCAGCTCCGGCGCCTCGGTGCCGGGGGTGGCGCCGGGGATCAGCTCGGCCGAGATTCCGGCGAACGCCCCTGCCGCCCACAGCGCCTGACGTCGCGTCAGTCCGAAGCAGTCGAAGGCCCCGGCCGTCGCCAGCGCCTCCAGGACGGGCCCCGGCAGTCCGGTGCGGCGGGCGAAGTCCTCCAGGTCGGCGTACGGCTGCCCGGCCACGATCGCCTCGGCCTGCGGGGTGCCGATGCCGCGCACCGTCTCCAGGCCGAGCCGGATCGCCGGCTGCGGGCGCCCTGCGGTCAGCGGCGGCTTGGGGGTCGGCCCCCGGTACGGCTCCAGGGAGGGCCGCGCCCCGCTGGCGTTGACGTCCACCCCGCGCACCCGCACGCCGTGCCGCCGGACGTCCGCGACCAGGCTGAGCGGCGAGTAGAAGCCCATCGGCTGGTTGGCCAGCAGGGCGCAGGTGAAGGCCGCAGGGAAGTGGTACTTGAGCCAGGCGCTGGCGTACACCAGGTAGGCGAAGCTGATCGCGTGGCTCTCCGGGAAGCCGTAGTTGGAGAAGGCCTCGATCTTGCCGTAGACGTCCTCGGCCACCTCGGGCGGGATGCCGCGCTCGGCCATCCCGCCCAGCAGCCGCTCGCGCAGCCGGGCGACCCGCTCGTGCGAGCGCTTGGCGCCCATCGCCTGGCGCAGCCGGTCGGCCTCCGCGGGGGTGAACCCGGCGCAGTCGATGGCGAGTTGCATCATCTGCTCCTGGAACAGCGGCACCCCCAGGGTCTTGCCGAGCGCGTTCTCCATCAGCGGGTGCGGGCAGCCGGGCGGCTCGGCCCCGGCGCGGCGGCGCAGGTACGGGTGGACGGATCCGCCCTGGATCGGGCCGGGTCGGATCAGCGCGACCTCGACCACCAGGTCGTAGAAGTGGTCCGGCTTGAGCCGGGGCAGGGTCGCCATCTGCGCCCTGGACTCGACCTGGAACACCCCGACGGTGTCGGCCCGGCGCAGCATCGCGTACACGCCCTTGTCGTCGTCCGGGATGGTGGCCAGGTCGTAGCGCAGGCCGTGGTGCTCCGCGACCAGGTCGCAGGCGTCGTGCAGGGCCGCGAGCATGCCGAGGCCGAGCAGGTCGATCTTCACCAGCCCGGCGCCGGCGGTGGACTCCTTGTCCCACTGGAGCACGGAGCGCCCGGGCATCCGGGCCCACTCGGTGGGACAGATCTCGCCGATCGGCTCCCGGGTGAGCACCATGCCGCCCGAGTGGATGCCCAGGTGGCGGGGCAGGCCGTGGAGCTGGGTGGCGAGCTGGAGCACGTCGGCGGGGATGACGGCGTCCGCGCCGGGGGCGGAGCGGAAGTCGGTCTGCCGGCTGAACGCGTCCACCTGCCCCTGCGGGTAGCCGAGCACCCGGGCGGCGTCGCGGATCGCCAGCCGGGGCCGGTAGGTGATCACGTTGGCGACCTGGGCGGCGTGCTCGCGCCCGTAGCGGCCGTAGACGTACTGGATGACCTCCTCGCGGCGGCGGTTCTCGATGTCCAGGTCGATGTCGGGCGGCCCGTCCCGGGCGGTGGAGAGGAAGCGTTCGAACAGCAGCTTGTAGTGGATCGGGTCGACGGCGGTGATCCCGAGGGCGTAGCAGACCGCCGAGTTGGCGGCCGAGCCGCGGCCCTGGCACCAGATGTCCCGGCTCCGGCAGAAGTCCACGATGTCGTGCACGATCAGGAAGTAGCCGGCCAGGTCGAGGTCCTCGATCACGTCCAGTTCCTTGGCGAGCTGGCGGCGGGCGGCGGCGTTGCCGGGGCCGAACCGGGCCGGGCCGCCGGCCGCGACCAGGGCCCGCAGGTGGCTGATCTCGGTCTCGCCCGCGGGGACGGGGAAGCCGGGCAGCTCCGGGTCCAGCCGGGCGAAGTCGAAGGCGCAGGCCCGGCCGAGTTCGACGGTGGCCCGCTGCACTCCGGGGAAACGGGCCAGCCGGCCGGCCATCTCGCGGCCCGAGCGCAGGTGCGCGGTGCCGGCCGCCCGGGTCCAGCCGACCGCGTCCTGGAGGGTGCGGCGCCCGTGCAGCGCGGCGAGGCTCTGCGCGAGTCGGCCCTGGGCGGGGCCGGCGTGGTGGGCGTTGGTGGAGGCGACGACGGGGAGACCCGCCTTCGCCGCGAGGGCGGCGAGGGCGTCGTTGCGCCGGTCGTCGCCGGGCAGCCACTGGTCGATCAGCTCGACGTGGACGTTCTCGCGGCCGAACGCCTCGGTGAGGGTGCGGAGTCGGTGCTCGGCCTCGCTCCGGGTGGCGGGTGGGGTGGCGTTCCGGTGGGCGCTCGGGCGGGTGCCCGGGTCGGCGGGCGGGTCGGCCAGCGCGGCGGGGACCCGGCCGAGGCGGCAGCCGGTGAGCACCGCCCAGTGACCGTCGTGCGCCCCGGCGAGCGCCTCGAGGTCGTACACCGGGTTGCCCTTGGCGCCGCCGGCCAGCTGGGCGGCGGCGATCGCGGCGGAGAGGCGGCGGTAGCCGGCCGGGTCACGGGCGAGGACCAACAGGTGTTCCGTCGAACTTTCGTGACGGATCGTCAGTTCGGCGCCGAACGCGGTGGCCAGGCCCGTGCCCCGGGCCGCCCCGGCGAGCCGGACGGCGCCGTACAGGCCGTCGTGGTCGGTGATCGCGAGGGTCTCCACGCCCAGCCGGACCGCCTCCGCGACCAGGTCCTCCGGATCGCTGGCGCCGTCCAGGAAGCTGAAGGCGGAGTGGACGTGCAGCTCGGCCCAGGGTTCGGGGCCGGGTTCGGGGCCGGGGCCCGGGGTCGGGGGCTCCTCGGGAACGGGACGGGTGCGGCGCAGCGGGACGACCGTACGGTCCGGCGCGGCACCGGTCAGTCTGCGGTGCAGCTCGCTCCAGGGAACGGTGGGGTGGCTGGTGAAGCCCATCGGGGTCGCCTTCGTCGTTCTCGTACTCGTCCTGCTCCCCCCTCCCACTGGGTTCCGGAGCCGCTAGTCGTAGCCGGCTTCCAGGTACCAGGCACCCCCCTCCACGGTGAGCAGCAGCGCCCGGCCGCCGCCCACCACGACCTGGAACCGCGCCCGGCGCCGGGCCAGCGACTGGTCCCACCAGTACTCGACCGCCGGCCATGGCCCGGTCCAGCCGTCCACCCGCTCCTCCCGGCCCCGGACCACGACCAGGGCCGGCCGGGCCGACACCCCCGCCCGGCCGTCCACCGTGACCGGCCGCCCGGCCCCGTCCAGCACCCGCACCGACGCCGGCTCCCGCAGCACCACGGCGGGCCACACCTCCGGCAGCCGCCCCGGCCAGGGCGCGTCGGCCGGCACCGCCGCCTCGTACGGCTCGCCCCACGGCACCTTGACCACCTGCTCGCCCGGGCCCCGCCCGCCGGCCGGCTCGATCCGGCGCAGCCCGGCGTGCCCGAGCACCGCCTGCACCCTGGCGACCGCGCGCTCCACCCGGTCGTCCGCGACGGCTTGGCCCCACAGCGCGAGCTGGCGGCCCTGGTCCGGGGAGAGGCCGTCGGGGGCCAGCCGGAGCAGGGTGAAGCCGACCTGGCCGTCCGGGGCGCTGCTCGGATCGCTGCCCCGGGCGCTGCTCGGGTCGCTGCTCGGGTCACTGCTCTGGTCGTTGCGCGCGGAGGCGCCCTCGGAGGTGCCCGCGAAGGTGCCCGCGCCCTGCCAGGCCTGGAGCTGCCAGCGGACCCGCTCGGCCAGCGCCGTCGCGGACAGCCGGCCCTCGTGCCCCCACAGCCGGGAGGCCGTCCGGCCGTCCGCGCAGGCCACCTCGACGGCCACCCGGCGGCAGGTCAGCCCGGCCCCGGCGAGCCGCTGGTGCAGCTGCTCGGCCAGCGTGCGGGCGACGAACACCAGCGGCTCGGCCAGCAGCTCCGGCGGGTCGAAGCGCTGCTCGACGGCGAGGTCCGGCTCCTCCTCGCGCGGCACCAGCGGGCGCGGCTGCAAGCCTCGGGCCAGCCGGTGCGCGACCGTCCCGGAGGGGCCGAAGCGGTCCGCGACCGACTCGGCCGGCAGCGCGGCGAAGGCCCCGACGGTGGGCAGGCCGAGCCGCCCGAGCAACTCGGCCAGCGCCTCGTCACCCAGCGCGCTCACCGGGTACGGGGCGAGGAACTCCGCCGTCCGGCCGGCCGGGACCAGCACCCCGGCCCGGGCGGCGAGCACGGCGGCGAACAGGCCGTCGGCGACGCCGACCTGGGCCTGCGGAGCGGTTGCCGACCGGGCCTCGACGGATCGGGCTTCGACGGGCCGGGCTTCGACGGGCGCCGCAACCGGGACGGCCACCGCACCCGGGACGGCGTCCGGGACGAGCGGCTGCCCGAGGGCGTCCGCCACCGCTCTGCCGACCTTGGCGGCCAGCGCCTCCTCACCGCCGAAGTAGCGGCCCGGGCCCTTCACCGGGATCGCACACAGGCCCGGGCGGATCACCTCCACCCGGGGCGTGAACGCCTCCACCGCCGCGACCACCGGCTCGAAGCGGCGGGTCTCCGCCTCCGGGTCGCGGTCGCGCAGTTCCAGCGACGGGCAGAGCCGCTGAGCCAGCTTGAGCCGCTGCCCCTGCCGCACCCCGGCCTCCCGGGCGCCCGCCGAGCAGGCGAGGATCCGCCCGCCCTCGGTCACCGCGACCGGGTCGTCGCCGGTGAGGGCCACCACCGGCCAGTCCGGGCACCAGACCACCAGCACCCGGGGGGTTCTGTCGTCCGCCATCTCAGACCACCGCCGCCACGCGGGGGGCCAACGGCTCCGCCGCCGGTATCACCGGGATCGCCGGGATTGCCGCCGGTTGTGGCTGTTCCCGGAGCGGCTGCTCCTGGAGCGGGCGCACCGCGCCGTGCTCGTCCGGCAGCCAGAGCCGGGCCGTCCGGCCGTGCACCGCCGAGCCGCGGCCCTCGGCCACCACCTCCACCTGTCGGCCGACGAGCTGCCCGTGGCCGTCGCCCAGCCCGAACCAGCGCCCCGAGCGCACCCCCAGCCGCAGTGCCGCGCCCGGCCATGGGCCGGCGACCAGCAGCACGCAGCCGCTGCGCCGCAGCACCGCCGCCAGCCGGGCGGCCAGCTTCGGCGGCACCGGCCCGTCCGGGCGCAGCATGATCAGCTCGACCGCGCCGGCCAGCACCGAGACCACCTCGGCCCAGTGCGCCCCCGGGTCGTCCACGACCAACAGCCGTCGCAGGTCCAGCCCGTACCCCTCGGCGGCGGCCAACCCCAGGTCCGGCAGTCCGACCGCCGCGGCCCAGCCGCCCTCGGTCTCCTTCACCCCGGCGGCCAGCGCCAGCAGCAGCCCGGTGTCCCCGCCCGCCACCGACACCGCCGTCCCCCGGCGCAGCCCGGCGTCGGGCAGCACCTCCCGCAGCGCGGAAGGCACCGGCACCAGCCCCCGGGCCCCCACCGCCGTCTGCCAGGTACCCGGCGTCCCCCGCTCCTCTCGCTCCCCCTGCTCCCCCGGCTTCCCCGGCACGGCAGCCGGGGACGCCACCGGGCGGAGCACGGGGCGGGCGGGCTGCTCAGCGGTGGATTCGAAAACAGATTCGAAAACGGGCACAACCCCAGGATCGAACATTCGTTCGCAAAGATTCAAGTCCGCCCAGGTCACCCCACCTGTCACTCTCCGCAACCGGCCCCACTGTGGCCTGGCCGTAGGTCGGTGGGCTTGGCCCCAGGCCGCTGCCGGGCACGGCCGACGGCGATCCACCGGGAACGCGGGCGACTTTTCCGCCGCACGGCCGAATCCTTCGAGGGGGCGCGCACCTCTTATAGACCGTGCCGACGAACGTCCGGCACGGGATCCGGAGGTAGTGATGATCATCGGAATCGGCATCGCCGTCGCCCTGGTGCTGCTCTGCACCTGCATGGTGGTCGTGAAGCGCAGGCGAGCCGGACGTGGCTGAATCGACCTGGCCCGGCGCACGGCTGATCGCGGCCGCGCAGGGTGGCGACGTCGACTCGATCACCGCACTGGTGTCGGGCTCGCACCCCAACGTGCAGCGATTCGCCCGCTCCCTCTGCGCCACCCCGGAGGACGCGGAGGACGCGGCACAGGAGGCCCTGATCATCCTGTACCGCAAGATCGGGATGCTGCGGGCCTCCGGCGCCCTGGCGTCGTGGATGTTCCGCATCGTCCGCAACGAGTGCCTCCGACGCGCACGCGCCCACCTGCGGGACCGCAGCGTGCCGTTGCGGCAGGACACCCCCGCGCCCTCGGCCGAGGACCAGGTTCTGCAGAGCCTGGAGGCGGGCACGGTGGCGGCCGCTATCGCCGCCCTGCCCCCGGACCAGCGCCGCGTGCTGATCATGCGGGACATCCAGGGCCACAGCGGCCGCGCGGTCGCCGACGCACTGGGCCTCAGCACGGCGGCGATGAAGTCGCGCCTGCACCGGGCCCGTACGGCGGTCCAACAGGCCCTGCGGGCCACCACCTGAATCCGGATGGAGGCAACGATGACTGGAACGACGGGCAAGACGAAGGATGGGACGAAGCACGGGTCCGATGCCGGACCCGACGGCCCCGACTTCGCGAGCAGGTCCCTGCTCGAGCACGTCGTGCGCGGCGTGGTGGGTTTCGGTGCGCTGGTCGGCTCGGTCGCCGTCATCCCGGTGGTCGGGCCGGTCGCCCTGACCCTCCTGCCGGTCGGCCTGTTCGCCCTGCGCGGCTGCCCGACCTGCTGGACGATCGGCCTGATGCAGACGATCTCGCGGGGCCGCCTCCAGCGCTCCTGCGGGGACGGCCAGTGCAGGCTGACCGTCGCCGGCCAAGGCGAGGGCGAGCACCGGGAGGACGGGTCCGGAGGTACGTCGGCGCCGTTGCGCCGTCGGGTGACGGCGCCGGGCGGGTGACGGCGCTCGCCCGACCGGACTACCGACAAGTGTTTTTTCCTTGACAAATTTTTGTCGGATGGAAGCTGGAACGGTGCTGGAAGTCGCCGTGATCGAAGAACCCGCCGCGGCCGAGGCCTCGCTGGACCCGATGCGGTCACGCCTCCTCGCCGCCCTGACCGAGCCCGCCTCGGCCGCCATGCTGGCCGCCCGACTGGGACTGCCCCGGCAGAAGGTCAACTACCACCTGAAGGAACTGGAGCGGCACGGCCTCGTCGAACTCGCAGGTCTGGGCGGACTACGAACGCGTCGAGGTCCGCACCGCCGACGGGCTCTACACCTTCCACCACGGCTCCGGCCTGGTGCTGCTGTTCCACCACCTCTTCGGCCCGCTTCCTGACGGGGCCGAGGCCGAGGCCGCCTGGCAGCAGTGGCTGGCCGAGGCCCTCGCCTGACCTGCCCCTTCGGGCCTTCGGGCCTTCGGGCCTTCGGGCCTTCGGGCCGACAGACCCGATCCCTACCCAGACTCAGACTCAGACCCAGACCCGCAAAAGAACCGAGGAACCACTCATGCGCACCCTGATCAGCACCGCCTTCATCTCGCTCGACGGCGTGGTCGAGGGCCCCGGCGGCGAACCCGGCTACCGGAACTCCGGCTGGACCTTCAAGGACATCGAGTTCCTCCCCGAGGCGTTCGAGATCAAGGGGCGGGAACAGGAGGAGGCCACCGCGATGCTGCTCGGCCGGGTCAGCTACCAGGCGTTCAGCCCGGTGTGGCCGGACATGGCGGAGTTCGCCCGCTACAAGACGCTGCCGAAGTACGTCGTCTCCACCACCCTCACCGAGGACGACCTGGTGTCGAACTGGGGCGAGACCACCATCCTGCGCTCGCTCGACGAGGTCGCCGCGCTGAAGGAGACCGAGGGCGGCCCGATCATCCTCCACGGCAGCGCCGCCCTGAACCGCGCCCTCTCCGACGCCGGCCTGATCGACCGCTACCACCTGCTCGTCTTCCCGCTGCTGCTCGGCGCCGGCAAGCGCATGTTCAGCACGACGGACAAGGACGCCCAGAAGCTGAAGCTGGTCGAGCACCAGGTGTACGGGAACGGCCTCCAGAAGCAGGTCTTCGACGTGGTCCGCTGACCGGCAGGGCCCGTCCGCGCCTCCCTGATGGTCAACGCCCGTCCGCTGTGCGCCAGACGAACACCTCGCTGCTCGGCTGCCGCTCCGAGAAGAGCCCCGACGGCGAGGTCAGGGCGAGGAGTCGACGGAGGTCCGACTCGAAGTCCGGACGGCGCTCGGCGAACAGGTGCGGGGCCGAGTAGGAGAGCGCGAGGACGCCCGCGACCGCGTCGTCGGCCGTGCGCTCCAGCGGCCGCCCGCCCGGGACGACGATCCGCCGCGGACCGGTGAAGCCCGCCCGGGCGAGGACGGCGGCCTCGTCGCCCGGCGTGCCGTGCGGCAGCAGCCCCTGCCCGGCGCGGCGGACCGGGCCGAGGTAGTGCCGGACCAGCTCCCCGATCGCGGCGTACGGGACCGGCGGGTGCGGCAGCCCCTCGGTGGGACGCGGTTCGCCCTTCAGGTCCGAGATGTGCGCCAGGGCGCCGCCGGGCCGCAGCATGCGCCGTACGGTCGCCGCCACCAGGTCGCGATCCATCCAGTGGAAGGACTGGCCGAAGACCGCCAGTGTGAAGGTGCCGAGCCCCGACGGAAGTTCCTCGGCCCGGGCCCGCACCCAGGTGGCCTTGGGCTCCGCGGCGCCCACCCGGCGCGCCTCGGCGATCATCCCGGCGTCCGGGTCCACCCCGACGACCTCACCGAACAGGTGCGCCAGGCCCAACGCCAGCGTGCCCGGCCCGCACCCCACGTCGAGCAGCCGTCCCCGCCCGTCGAGCCCCAGTTCCTCGCCCAACGCCTCCGCCAGTCCGGGGGCGTACGGGAGCCTGCCGCGGGTGTAGTGGGCGGCCGTTCCGGCGAACAGCGTCTCGTCCCAGGACCAGGCCTCGTCGGTCATCGCCGCTCCTTCGAAGGGGCCTGACTTTCGGTGAACAGCCTTGATCATGACACGTGTTGACGCTCGGTCCCAGCCGGCCGGAACCAGCGGGACGGCCATGGCCGGCCGGGACCGGGCGGAACGGCCGCGGCCGGCCGGGACGGGAAACCCGATGGACAGGCATCCTGCGGCCAACAGACTGGTCCCATGACTTCGACCGACGACAAGAACGATCTCCGGATCTACATCCAGGATGCCCGCGACGCCCTGCTCTGGAAGCTCGAAGGCCTCTCCGAGTACGACCTGCGCCGCCCGCTCACCCCCACCGGGACCAACCTGCTGGGCCTGGTCAAGCACGTCACCGGCGCCGAGGCGCTGTACTTCGGCGACACCTTCGGCCGCCCCTTCCCCGAACCGGCCCCCGTGTGGATCACCGGACAGACCGAACCCAACGGCGACATGTGGGCGCGGGCGGACGAGAGCACCGAGGAGGTCGTCGGACGCTACCGACGGGTCTGGGCCCACTCCGACGCCACCATCGAGGCCCTGCCGCTGGACGCCGTCGGCAAGGTGCCGTTCGGTGCCCGCCACGAGCAGACCCTCCACCGGGTGCTCGTCCACATGATCGCCGAGACCCACCGTCACGTCGGCCACGCCGACCTGGTCCGCGAACTCGTGGACGGCGCCACCGGCCAGCGCTCCGACGGCGCCAACACCGCCCCCGGCGACGCCGACTGGTGGCGGGCCCACCACGACCGCGTGGAGCAGGCCGCCCGGGAGGCCGGCGGCCTCGGCTGAGGAGGAAGGGGGGGTGAGGCGGGGTTCGGCGAGGTTCGGACGAGGGTGCGGCGAGGAGGGTCTGAGCCGCCGCAAAGGGCCCGGCGCCGCAGCAACCGGTCGGCTCCCACCGGCTGCCCCGCTCGGCGAGTGCCCGAGTGCTGTCGGGGCGGGCCGCTAGGGTCTGGGGGTCACGGGGTGGGCCGGGAGAGGTGGGGCACGTGGGGTGTCAGCGGGTGGTGGAGCTTCCAGCTGGGGTTGTGCACGCGGGGAGTCGGGAGTTCCTGGCGCGGGAGGGGCTGCCGGAGACCGGGGCGTTCCTGGACTTCGAGGTACTCGGGGACGGGGAGCCGACGGCGGTCCCCGCGGAGACGGAGCGGCTGTTCGTCCTCGGGGAGACGGCGTACTCCACACCGTTCGCCGCCGGCGGCAGCCTGGTGCTGCTGGACGGGGTGACCGGTGAGGTGTTCCTGGACAACGGCGGCCCACGGCGGGACCTGTTGGCCTCCGGCGTCGCCGCGCTGGCGGGCCTGGTGCGCGAGGTGGACGCGGTGGCCGAGGCGGCCCGGCGCCCGGAGGCACTGGACGGGCGGCGCGGCCCGACCGTGATGGCCGAGGTGCTGACGGAAGCCGAGCGACGGATGCGGGAGATCGACCCCGGGCTGTTCGGCGACGGCTCCGCCCCACCCCCGCACTGGGGCACCGCGCTGCTGGTGCGGGCGTTGGGCTGGGGTGCGCTGCCGGGCGGCCCGGGCGGCCCCGCGTACGAGGTGGCCCTGGAGCTGGTGGCGGAGCTGGCGGCGCTGACTGACCAGGACGGCGGCCCCGGCCGGGTACACCTCTTCCGGCCCGAGGAACTGCCCGCCGCCCTGGTGCACGGGCCGACCCGACGGCTGCTGACCGAGGTCGGCCTGCCGCTGGGCGGAGCCATGTTCGGGGTGTGCGAGGAGCCGCTGGTCACCATGGGCGAGGCGTATCCCGAGTACTTCGACGGCGAGGAGGAGCGCCCGTACCAGCGGGAGTTCCTCGCCCTCGGGGACTGGCCGACCGATCTGACGATCGCCCTGGACGGCGCCACCGGCCGACTGGAGCTGCCGGATTGGTACGACGACGGCCACCCCGAGGCCTACTTGAACCGTGACCTCACCGCCCTGCTCTACTCCCTCTGGACGTACGAGCGGCTGCGCGCCGAGTGGGACCGCTGGGAGTACGGCCGGGCCCGGCAGACCTGGGCGGTGTTCGATCCGCAGGCGCTGCTGAGCGCGGTGGTGGACGGGCTGGTGGAGGCCGTCGACCCCGAGGCGTTCGCCTCGCCCGGATGCTCGTGGCGGCTGCTCGCCGAGGACGGGCACATGGGCGGTCTGCTCGGCTGAGCGGGTCGGTCGGCGCGGCCTTCCGTCGGCGCGGCCTTGAGCCGGTTCCGGGTCGGTTCTGGGTCGGTTCCGGGCGGAGGGTGGCGCGTCGGCCCGGGCGTAGTCTGGGCCGATTCGATCACTCGAGAAGACGTCGGAAGGACGTGTGGGGGATGCGCAGCGGTACGGGGGACCTCTACCGGGAATTCGCGGAGCGGGAGGCGCGCGGCAACTCGCCGGTCTACCAGGAGCTGGCCGAACGCGTCGCCGGAGACGGGCAGTTGTGTGCGCTGCTCGACGGGCTTCCGGCCGCGAAGCGGCAGCCGAACCTGCTGTTCGGCGCGGTACGGCACCTGGGTGGGCCGGTGACGGACGGCTGGCCGGCCTTCCGCCGCTGGGTGGCGGAGCACTGGGCCGAGGTCTCGGCGACGATGCTGGAGCGGCGGACGCAGACCAACGAGGCGGGCCGTTGCGCCACCCTGCTGCCGCTGCTGGCCGCGCTGCCGCAACCGCTCGCCCTGATCGAGGTGGGCGCCTCGGCGGGGCTCTGCCTGTACCCGGACCGGTATCGGTACCGGTACCGCTTCCTGGCCGGGGCGGGGAAGGGAGTCAGGCTTGGCGCCGGCGCCACCGTCGCCGAGTTCGACGCCGAGTTCGGCGCCGAGTTCGGCGAGGCGGCGAGCCCGGTGACGCTGGACTGCGCGGTGACGCTGGACTGCGCGGTGACCGGGCTGGTGCCGTTCCCCGGCTCCCCGCGGGAGCGGCTGCCCGAGGTGGTCTGGCGGGCCGGGATCGACCTCAATCCGCTGGACGTGCGGGCCGAGGAGGACATGCGCTGGCTGGAATCACTGGTCTGGCCCGAGCAGACCCACCGGTTGGACCGGCTCCGCGGCGCCGTCCGGGTCGCCCGGTCCGAACCGCCGTTGCTGGTGCGCGGCGATCTCAACGCGACGGTACGGGAGTTGGTGGCGCAGGCCCCGGCAGGGGCGACTCCGGTGGTGTTCCACAGCGCGGTGCTCTCGTACCTGCCGCCGGAGGGGCGGGAGGAGTTCGCGGCGACGATGCGCGGGCTTTCCGGGCACTGGATCTCCAATGAGGCGGTCTCGGTACTGCCGACCGTCGCCCGACGCCTCCCCCGTCCGGCACCGGCCGGCTCCGGTCTGTTCGTGCTCGCCCTGGACGAACGGCCGGTCGCCTTCACCGGGCCGCACGGACAGTCCCTGGACTGGTTCGGCGAGGCGTAGCCGGCGCGCTGGCGGCGGGGCGCCCTCGGGCTTGAAGCTGCCGCAGCGGCAGCTTCTACTGTCGTGACCAGGGCCGGAGAACCGGCCCCGGTCCACGCGAACGTGGGACGTGGAGACGAGGGAGGCGGACCATGGCCTGGCCCATCGCCGAAGTGGCCCGGATGTCCGGAGTGACTGCCCGAACACTGCGGCACTACGACGAGATCGGGCTGCTGCCCCCGGCCTGGATCGGCTCCAACGGCCACCGCTATTACGAGGAGCGGCAGTTGCTCCAGCTGCAACAGATCCTGGTACTGCGGGCGCTGGGCGTGGGGCTGACCGAGATCGCCCGGATCCTGGGCGATCAGGTGGACGAGTTGGAGGCCCTGCGGGGCCACCGTCGGCGGCTGGTCGCCGAACGCGACCGGCTCGACGCCCTGGCCGCCACCGTTTCCCGCACGATCGCCGACCTGGAACGCGCCCGGAAGGACGGCACCCCCATGACCATCAACCGCCCCGAGAACCTCTTCGAGGGCATCCAGCCCGACGACGTCGACGCGAGCCTGCGGGACTTCCCCGAGCACGCCGAGGCGGCCCGGCGCGCGACGGCCGCGATGACCCCGGCCGAGATCGAGGCCGGACAGCGCGAGCGGACCGCCCGCATGATCCACCTGGCGGAGCTGATGGCGGCCGGCCACCCGGCCGACGCCGAGCCCGTGCAGAGCACGATCGACGAGGAGTACCAGATGCTGCACGCCATCCGGTCCGTCCCGACCGAGGAGTACCTGGCGATCGCCCGTTCCTGCACCGAGAACGAGCAGTGGAGTGCCGCGTACGAGGCCATCGCCCCGGGCCTGGCCGCGTACCAGCGCGCCGCCATGGAGGCGTACGCGGCGACTCGGCTGTCCTGAACCAGGCCTGGTCGGGCGGCCGGGCCTGGTCGGGCGGCCGGGCCTGGCGGGCGGCCGGGCCGACGCGCGACCCTTGGCCATGCTGGGCTGCCCGTCCGGCTCGGGCGGGAACGGCTCTGTCCGATCCCGCTTGGCTCGGCCCGGCCTGACTCGGTCCGGCTTGGCCCGGTCCGGCTTGGCTCGGTCCAGTCCAGCTCGGTCCGGTCCGGCTCTGCCGGGGAACCTTACGGGGGGCTCCCCCGGGCTCCCCGGCAGACGCCGGGCGCAGGGCGTGTCCTCTCCTCTCTCCCCCGCCGTCACTCCGTCCGCAGCGCCGTGACCGTCCTGGTGCGGGCCGCCCAGGTGGCCGGGAGGACGGCTCCGAGCAGGGCCAGCACCAGGCCGCCGAGTATCAGCGGCCCCGCCACCGAGGGGTCGAACACGGCGAGGTCGGCATCCGGCACACCGATTCCGGCGGCTCGGGCCATCGCGGGCATCACCTGGTGGTGCACCAGGATGCCGAGCGGGACCCCGATCAGCCCGGCCGCCAGCCCGCTGGCACAGACCGAGGTGAGCACCATGCAGACGGTCTGCCGGGGTGACATCCCGAGTGCCTTGAGCACCCCGAGGTCGTGCACCCGTTCCCTGGTGTCCAGCAGCACGGTGTTCAGCACTCCGAGCCCCGCCACCACGGAGAGCAGCAGTGTGAGCGTGCCCGCCAGGGTGTTCATCGCCAGCACCACGATGTTGAGGTGCTCCCCGCCGGGGTCGGCGCCCAGGCCCAGGGGCTTCACGACCTGGTCCAGCCCGTCGGCGTAGGCCTGTGCGTCGGTGCCCGGGGTGAGGTCGATGTGGAAGGTGAGCGCCTCGGCGTGGATCGCGCCGCCGAGCGGCACCAGTGTGGACCGGTCCGTGAACACCAGGTCGTTGGTGGCCAGGACCTCACCGGTGATCTTCGCCGGGGTGCTGCGTCCGTGGTCGGTGAGGGTGACGGTGTCACCGACCTTCGCCTGGTTGGCCCGCAGGTAGGCGGCGGCCACCACGACCTCGCCGGGGCCCTGGAACCAACGGCCGGAGATCAGTTGGAAGTCGCTCCAGGAAGCGTCTCCGCTGAGCGCGACCACCTCGGAGCGCCCGGTGTTGCCGGCCAGGGCGGCCGGGCTCGGGGCGCTGCTGTACCAGGCTCGGGTGCCCGGGCGGGAGTCGATGGCCTTGGCCACGGCCGCCTCGTCCACGTGGTCGGCCAGCGGCGCGGAGCCCTCGATCGGGGCCTGGACCACCACCTTGCCCGCGCGGCCGGCCATCAGGCCGTCCTGGAGGGAGCCCAGCGAGAGCGTCAGGCCCACGCAGAGGGTGACCCCGACCGTGCCGAGCACCACGGCGGCACCCGTGGTCGCCGAACGGCCCGGCCGGTTGAGCGGGGAGGCCAGTCCGAGGCTGAGGGCCCGTGGCACCGGAAGTCGGCCGATCAGGTCCTGCGCCCGGGACAGCGGGCCGGCCGCCCCGGCCCCGTCGGCCGCGCCGCGGACGGCCGCCCGCTTGGCGCCCGGCGCCGTCCGGCCGACCGCGAGCGCCTCCACCGTCCACAGCCGCCCGGCCCGCAGCGCCGGCACCAGCGCGGTGCCCGCCACGGCCCCCAGGGCCACCACCGCGACCACGACGTCCGCCCAGACCGGGATGCCGAGCAGTCCGCCGCGCAGGGCCTTGTGGGCCAGCCCGAGGACCGGGACGGACAGCAGGTTGCCGAGGAGCACCCCGAGCGCCGTGCCGACTCCGGCGGGGATCAGCGCTTGGCCGACGTAGGCGCGCACCACCTGGGCCGGGGTGAAGCCCAGGGACTTGAGGATGCCGATCCGCCGGGTGGCGGCGCTGACGGCGCCGCTGACCACGACGCCGATGATCAGCACCGACATGGCCAGCCCGAGCGCCCCGAAGGCCGTGACGAACGGGACGAACGTCGAGGCCGTCCGGTTCGCCTCCTCCTGAACGGGCCGGTAGGAGGTGGCCTTGGCGAGCGCCCCGGCCGGGACGGCGCCGGCGAGCGCGGCGCGGTCGACCTCCACCTCGGCGTCGCTGTCGGCGTGGGCGAAGCGGTAGAGGTACTGGGCGGCGGGCGTGGTGCCGGGCGCCGTCAGCCCGGGCACCTGCTCGGGGACGACCCAGCCGTCCGCACTCCAGGAGACCGAGGCCGCCAGGCCGACGACCTTGAGCGTCGGGTGCCCCGGAAGGCCTGGGAACTCCATGGTGTCGCCGACCGCCAGCGGGGAGTGTCCGTCCAGGAACACGACCTCCCCGGGGCCTGCGACCCAGCGGCCCTCGGTGATCCGCAGATCGTCCAGCGCGCCCTTCTCGCCGCGGCCGACCAGCGTCGTCGGCGGCAGGGGGCTCCCGGCCGGCGGGATCCTGGTGCCTGGACCGGAACGCGGCTGGACGGTGACCGCCTGGTAGGGGCCGGCCGAGGCCGTCACACCCGGCAGGCGGGCCGCCGCGGCGAGCTGGGCCGGGCTCGCCTTGGCCTGGTCGTACAGCACGTTGAGGTGGGCGCCGTGCTGGTCGGCGAAGGAGCGCTGATACGGGCCCCGGGCGGCGACCAGCAGCCCGAGCGCGAGGATGCACGCCGTCACCGACATCATCGTGGTGAGCACCATGACCAGGGTCTGCACCCGCCGACGGCCGACCCCGGCGCGCACCACCTTGCCGAGCGCGCTCATCGGCCACCGCCCGGTACTGGCAGGGCGGCCGTGTCCCTGACCAGCCGGCCGTCGAGCAGTTCGATCGTCCGGTCGGCGCAGTCCTCGGCGAGCGCGGTGTCATGGCTGACCAGCAGGATCGTCTGGCCGTCCGCGTTGAGAGCGCGCAGCAGGTCGCGGACGTCGGCGGCCGAGGCCGTGTCCAGCGCCCCGGTGGGCTCGTCGGCCAGCAGCAGCGGCGGGCGGTTCATCAGCGCCCGGGCCACCGCGACCCGTTGGCGCTCGCCGCCGGAGAGCCGGCCGGGGAAGGCCTTGGCGTGCCGGGCCACCCCCAGCCGCTCCAGCAGCTCCCCGGCCCGGGCCCGGGCCTGCTCCCGCCGCATCCCGGCCAGCTGGGCCGGGAGCATCACGTTGTCCTCCGCGTTCAGGTCGTCCAGCAGGTTGAAGAACTGGAACACCATGCCGATCCGCGCCCGCCGGTACTCGGCCAGCGCGGCCTCGCCGAGCCGGTGCACGGCCACGCCGTCCACCTCCACCTCGCCCCCGCTCGGGCGGTCGAGGCCGGCGATCAGGTTCAGCAGGGTGGACTTGCCGCTACCCGATCGGCCGAGCACGGCCAGCGCCTCGCCGGCCCTGACCTCCAGGTCGAGCCCGGCCAGGGCGGGGCGGGCGGCGTCGGATCGGTCGTACGTCTTGCTGACGCCGCGGATCCGGATGATCGGCGCGTTCACGGGCCCTCCACGGTTCGAGATCCGGCACCGGGAATCCCGGGCCGGCTGACGGAACATCACGCTACGAATCGGCGGCGGGGTGCCGACAGCCGTCTGGACGGCCTCCTCGGGGTGTATCCAGATACACCCCGAACTGGGTGTTCAGGCCTAGAGCGCCGGAGGCTCCGGCCGGGCAGACTGACCCAGCGAAAGATCGGAACCGGGGCCCACGGGGGGCTCCGGAGCCGTGGCCTCGAGGCCTCCGGACGGGGGTCTCGGAAGGAAGAGGGGGCGCGTCATGAACGCGGGAGTGCTGAACGGGGCGGCCCTGCGGGTCGGCCGGGCCTGCGCGGACGGGGTGCGTGCCTGGTACGCGGTGACGCTGGCCGTGACGGGCCTCCTCGCGCTGCTGGCGGGGCCGGTCCTGCTGGCCACCGCACTGTTCGGTCCGGACGAGCCCCGGGACTTCCACCCGGGCGGGCCGCTGATCCTGGCGGTGCCGATGGCACCGGTCGCCCTCTGGGCGCTGTGCTGGGCCACCGGGGGCGGCGGCCGGGCGCTCGGCGCCGCGCTGTTCGCCCCGGGGGCGATAGCGCTGATGGCGGCGCACCTCTACGGCGGTGCCGCCCCCGGCGGCCGGGCCGGCTCGCTCTGGATGGCGCCCTCGCTGGTGGTGCTCGGGCTGTTCGGCGCCCGCTGGATCGCGACGGAGAGCAGGCGGACGGTCGGGAAGTGGAGCGGGCGGCCGATCCCGGTGCCGTACCGCGGTCCGGCCGGGGCCGGGCCCTGGCAGCGGCTGCGGGCCGGCGGCTGGCTCACCGACCCGGCGACGTGGCGGGACTTCGCCTGGGTGCTGCTCACCGGCACCACCGTGCTGCTCGTCGCCGTGATCGTCCTGCTGGCGCCGATCGCCCTGGAGGTCTTCGGCCGGAACGAACGGTTCTTCGCCCTGGGCGTCGTCTACTCGATGGGCCTGACCATCTCCCCGCTGGCCGCCCTGTGGGCCGCCCCACCGGTCCTGAGGATCCACGAGAAGGCCGCCCGGGCCCTGCTCGGGCCGTCCCGGCGGGTCGAGCTCGCCCGCCAGGTCAGCCATCTCGCACGGACCAGGGCGGACACCATCGACGCCGGAGCTGCCGAGCTGCGCCGGATCGAGCGGGACCTGCACGACGGGGCGCAGGCCCGGCTCGTGGCGCTGGGCATGCTGCTGACGGTGGCCGAGCAGCTGAAGCACGACCCGGACGCCCTCGGGCCGCTGCTGGCCGAGGCCCGGCTGTCCTCGGTGAAGGCGCTGGGCGAGCTGCGGGACCTGGTCCGCGGCATCCATCCCCCGGTGCTCGCCGACCGCGGCCTGGCCGACGCGGTGCAGGCGACGGCGCTGGACCTGCCGCTGCCGGTCAGCTTCACCGGGAGCCTGTCCGGCCGGGCGCCGGCCCCGGTGGAGTCGGCCGCCTACTTCGCGGTGACGGAGCTGCTGGCCAACGTGGTCAAGCACGCCGGGGCCTCGCACGTGTGGATCGAGATAGGGCACAGTGACGGGCTGCTGCGGATATCGGTCACCGACGACGGGCGCGGCGGCGCCGAGCCGTCCCGGGGAACCGGCCTCAGCGGAACCGAACGCCGCCTGGCCGCCTTCGACGGGGTGCTCGCGATCAGCAGCCCGTCCGGCGGACCGACCATCGTGAACCTGGAGATCCCGTGCGCGTTGTCATCGCCGAAGACCTCTTCCTCCTCCGGGACGGCCTGACCCGGCTGCTGGAGGCCAACGGCATGAAGGTCACCGCGGCGGTGGAGGACGGCGAGCAACTGCTCGCCGCGGTGGCCGCGGACCAGCCCGACATCGCCGTGGTGGACGTCCGGCTGCCACCGGGCTTCACGGACGAGGGGCTGCGGGCCGCGCTGGCGGCCCGCCGGGCTCACCCGGGCCTGCCCGTGCTGGTGCTGTCGCAGTTCGTGGAGCAGCTGTACGCCCGCGAGTTGCTGGCCGGCAGCACCGGCGGGATCGGCTACCTGCTCAAGGACCGGGTGATGGACGGCACCCAGTTCATCGACGCCGTACGACGGGTCGCCCAGGGCGGCACCGCGATGGATCCGGAGGTGATCACCAGGCTGCTCACCCACAACTCCTCGGCCGGCCCGGTCTCCACCCTCTCCCCGCGCGAGCGGCAGGTGCTGGCGCTGATGGCGGAGGGGCGGTCCAACGCGGCGATCGCCCAGCAGCTGGTGATCACCGAGCGAGCCGTCGCCAAGCACACCGCGTCGATCTTCGTCCGGCTCGACCTCCAGCCCTCCGACGACGACAACCGCCGGGTCCTCGCCGTCCTGGCCTACCTCAACAACTCCTGAAGGGAGCCGCCAAGGGATCGTCCATCCGAAGGGGTCCGCTACCCGAAGGAGCCTGCCACCTGAAGGGGTCCGCCAATCGAAGGGAGTCACAATCGGCCGCACTCCGGCTCCGTCGCCCCCCCCGCCCCACAACTTGATAGATCACCGACAAGTGGCGAGTGGCCCTCCGCTGCAGGGGGCTCGCCCACCGCAGAACGGGTCAATTACGCTGGTGAGGTGCTCATCCTTGTTCGCCGCCGCCACGTGGACCTGCTCCGCGTGACGACCATGTCCTGTCGACGCTCCGGCTGAACCTCGCGCCACCCACCCTCACCGGCGGCCCCTGCCCGGCCGCCGCCACCTCCCGGCCCCCGGAGCACCCGCCGCACCAGGCGCAGCTCCGGCCGTCCCCGGTCGACCACCGGGACCAGCCGGGACGAGACCCAGCGGATGTCACACATGACGCAGCAGTACACGCCCATATCCGAGACCGCTACCGGCTCCACTCCGGCGGACGCCCCTGCAGACGCCCCGGCGAACTCTCCGGCGGACGCCCTCCCGGTGATCGACCTCTCGCTCGCCGACGGCAGCCCGGACGACCGCCGCCGCCTGCACGACGAGCTCCGCACTGCGGCCACCGGCGTCGGCTTCTTCCAGCTCGTCGGTCACGGCGTCACCCCGGAGGAGACGACCGCGCTCACCCGGGCCATGCGCGCCTTCTTCGCGCTCCCCGAGGCCGACCGGCTCGCCGTGAGCAACCTCAACTCCCCCCACTACCGGGGCTACACCCGCACCGGCGACGAGCGCACCGGCGGCAGCCAGGACTGGCGCGACCAGCTGGACATCGGCGCCGAGCTGCCCCCGCACGTCCCCAGCGACGGCGAGCCCCCGTACTGGTGGCTGGAGGGGCCCAACCAGTGGCCCGAGGCGCTCCCCGAGCTGCGCACTGCCGCACTCGGCTGGATCGAGCACCTCGGGGAGGTCGCCCGCCGTCTGCTGCACGAACTCCTCACCGCGATCGGCGCCCGCCCCGACTTCTACGACGGGGCCTTCGCGGGCCACCCCCACCTGCGTCTCAAGCTGGTCCGCTACCCCGGCACCGCCCCGGACGGCGCCGGCCAGGGCGTCGGATCCCACAAGGACTACGGCTTCATCACCCTGCTGCTACAGGACACCGTCGGCGGCCTCCAGGTCGAGCGCGCGGACGGCACCTTCCTCGACGTCCCGCCCCTCGACGGTGCCTTCGTCGTCAACCTCGGCGAGCTGCTGGAGGTGGCCACGGACGGTTACCTCAAGGCCACCAGCCACCGCGTGGTGAGCCCACCCGGAGCCCGCGAGCGCTTCTCCGTGCCGTTCTTCTACAACCCCCGCCTCGATGCCCACATCGAGCCGCTGGACTTCCCGCACGCCCACCACGCCCCCGGTGCCACCGAGGACCCGGACAACCCGCTCTTCGCCGACTTCGGCCTCAACGAGTGGAAGGGGTACACCCGGGCCCACCCCGAGGTCACCCGCCGCCACCACGCCGCCCTCGCCTGACCCCGCCCGGCGCCTCCACCCGACGCCCCGCCCGACGCCCTCCGCCCTCCGCCCTCCGCCGGAAGCCGGCCCCGGCGGAGGGCAGGGGCGTCGGCGTATCCGCACCCGTACGCCTCCCCCGGCCGCACGCCCACGCGCACGCGCACACCTACGCCCACGCCCACGCCCACACCTACGCCCACCATGCACCGCCGCCCGCCCACCGCCCACCGCCCCTCGCCCATCGGTGGACCGGCCGGGACGGCACTGTCACACTGCTGCTGTCACAGCAGGAGTGTGCCAGCGCGGGAGGCGGCAGATGGGGGAGCACGGCGGGGCGGGGGCCGGACCGCGGCTGACGGTGGACGAGCTGGCGGCCCGGGCCGGGGTGACGGTGCGGACGGTGCGGTTCTACGGAACGAAGGGCCTGCTGCCGCCACCGGAGTTGGGGCCGCGGCGGGTGGGACTGTACGGGGCGGCGCACCTGGACCGGCTGGAGCTGATCGAGGAGTTGCAGCGGCAGGGGCTGACGCTGGCCGCGATCGAGCGGTACCTGGCGCGGCTGCCGGAGGACAGCACGCCGCTGGACCTGGCGATCCACCGTGCGCTGGTGGCGTCCTGGACGCCGGAGACCCCGGAGGAGGCCACCAGGGCTCAGCTGGAGCGGCGGGCCGGGCGGGGGCTGACGGAGGAGCAGGTCGAACGGCTCGCCGCGATGGGGGCGCTGGAGCGGACGGCGGATCCGGAGGTGTTCCGGGTGGATCCCGGGCTGCTGCCGCTGGGCGTGCGGATCCTGGACGTGCCCATCCCGTTGGAGACGCTGCTGGCCGCCCGGGCGGTGGTGTTGGAGCACAGTCGGGCGACGGCACGGGAGTTGCACCGGCTGTTCCGCGAGACGGTGTGGAAGCCGTACCGGGAGAGCGAGCCCGCGCCGGAGGAGCTGGCCCGGATGCGGGCACTGACGGACCACATCCAGCCGATGGTGGCGCAGGCCCTGGTCACAGCCTTCCAGCGGTCCCTGCGGGACGAACTGGACGAGGAGTTGAGCCAGGAGCCGGGCCGCCCGGAGCGGTAGCGGAAGCCCGGTGAGGTCGCGGATCGCGGACCCCGGACCCCGGACCCCGGACCCCGGACCCCGGACCGCACATCACAGACCGCACACCGGTGGCCGCAGGCCGCAGGCGCCGCGCGTCGCACGGCGCCTGCGGCCTCACCAACCCCGACCGGGAGCGCGGCTCAGTCCGTGAAGGTCCGGCCCTCGGCCGCGACCCGCTCCAGCAGCGCCGGCGGCGCGAACCGCTCGCCGTACGCGGCGGCGAGTTCGCGGGCGCGGGCCGCGAAGCCGGCCGGTCCGCCCTCGTACCCGTTGATGTACTGGAACACGCCACCCGTCCAGGCCGGGAACCCGATGCCGAGGATCGAGCCGACGTTGGCATCGGCGACGGAGGTCAGCACGCCCTCCTCCAGGCAGCGCACCGAGTCCAGCGCCTCGCTGAACAGCATCCGCTCCTTGAGGTCCTCGAACGGAACCTCAGCGGCAGAACCGACCTCAGAACCAACGGCGGAACCGTCGGAAGAACCGTCGGAAGAACGGCCGAAGTGCTCCAGCAGCCCCGGCCAGAGCCGCCCGCGCTTGCCGTCCTCGCCGTACTCGTAGAAGCCCGCGCCGCCGCTGCGTCCCGGGCGGCCGAACTCGTCGACCATCCGGTCGACCACGGCGTCCGCCGGGTGCGGCGTCCAGGTGCCGCCGGCGGCCTCCACCGAACGCCGGTGCTCGTCGCGGATCTTGCGCGGCAGGGTGAGGGTGAGCTCATCCATCAGGGAGAGCACCTTGGCGGGGTAGCCGGCCTGGGCGGCGGCCTGCTCGATGCTGGCCGGGTGGACGCCCTCACCGACCATGGCGACGCCCTCGTTGAGGAACTGGCCGATCACCCGCGAGGTGAAGAAGCCGCGGGAGTCGTTGACCACGATCGGGGTCTTGTCGATCTGCCGGACCAGGTCGAAGGCACGGGCCAGCGCCTCGTCGCCGGTCTGCGGCCCGCGGATGATCTCGACCAGCCGCATCTTGTCGACCGGCGAGAAGAAGTGCAGGCCGATGAAGTCGCCCTGGCGCTCGACGCCTTCGGCGAGCAGGCCGATCGGCAAGGTGGAGGTGTTGGAGCAGAGCAGCGCGTCGGGGCCGACGACGCCCTCGATCTCCTGGAACACCTTGTGCTTGAGCTCGGTGTTCTCGAAGACGGCCTCGATGACCGCGTCGCAGCCGGCCAGGTCGGCGGCCTCGGCGGTGGGGGTGATCCGGGCCAGCAGTTCGTCGCGCTTGGCCTCGGTGGAGCGCCCGCGGCCGACGGCCTTGTTCAACAGTCCCTCGGAGTAGGCCTTTCCGCGCTCGGCGGCCTCCAGGCTCACGTCCTTGAGCACGACCTCGATGCCGGCCTTGGCGCAGGCGTAGGCGATGCCCGCGCCCATCATCCCGGCGCCGAGCACCGCGACCTTGCGGACCGGTCGCTTCTCGACGCCCTTCGGCCGCCCGGCGCCGGAGTTGACCGCCTGCATGTCGAAGAACAGCGCCTGGATCATGTTCGTGCTGGTCTGCCCGCAGGCCAGCTCGGTGAAGTAGCGGGCCTCGATGACCATCGCGGT
Source organism: Kitasatospora sp. NPDC001095 (assembly GCF_053598615.1). NCBI lineage: Bacteria > Bacillati > Actinomycetota > Actinomycetes > Kitasatosporales > Streptomycetaceae > Kitasatospora > Kitasatospora sp. NPDC001095. The sequence goes on from NZ_JBSFKQ010000013.1 coordinate 64,367, forward strand.
GTCGACGTCCACCTGGGCGCTCTCCACGGCGGCGGCGAGGACGTTGCGCGGGGCCGGGTAGGGAGCGCCGTTGAGCTGCTTGCGCAGGTTGGCCGGGAAGGCGGGCAGGTTGGCGGCGAAGGCCGGGGTGGCCGGGGTGCCGCCGGGGATCTTGTAGCCCTTGACGTCCCAGGGCTGGACGGCGTTCGGGTTGGCCTCGATCCAGGCCTTCGCGCGGGCGGCCAACTCCTCGGGGGTGTCGACCAGTTCGTGCACCAGTCCGTGCGACAGCGCCTGCGCCGGACGGTACTGGCGGCCCTGGACGAGGAACTTCAGCAGGGCGTCGGCGATGCCGAACAGCCGGACCGTACGGACCACACCGCCGCCGCCCGGCAGCAGGCCGAGGGTGACCTCGGGCAGGCCGATCCGGCTGGCGGGGGTGTCGAGCGCGATCCGGTGGTGGCAGGCGAGCGCGATCTCCAGGCCGCCGCCGAGCGCGCTGCCGTTGACGGCGGCGACGACCGGCTTGCCGAGGGTCTCCAGCCTGCGCAGCGAACGCTTGATCCGCATGGACTTCTCGAAGACGGCCTCGGCGTCCTCGGGGCGGGCGGCGGAGAGCATCCGCAGGTCTCCCCCGGCGAAGAAGGTCTTCTTGCCGGAGGTGATCACCACGCCGCGCAGCGCGTCCGGGGAGGCCTCCTGGGAGGCCAGGGCCGCCAGCCGCTCGACGACGGCCTCGAAGTCGGCGACGAAGGCCTCGTTCATGGTGTTGACGGACTGGGTGGGGTCGTCGAGGACGAGGGTGACCACGCCGTCCTGGTCCTGCTCCCAGCGGATGGTGGTGGTGTCGCTCATGGGTTCACGGTCTCCAGATCTGCGGGGAGGGAGTCAGATGCGCTCGACGATGGTGGCGATGCCCATGCCGCCGCCCACGCAGAGGGTGATCAGGCCGTAGCGCAGGTCGCGCCGCTCCAGTTCGTCGATCACGGTGCCGAGCAGCATCGCCCCGGTGGCGCCGAGCGGGTGGCCGAGCGCGATCGCGCCGCCGTTGACGTTCACCTGGTCGTGGCGGAAGCCGAGTTCGCGGATGAAGCGGAGCGCGACGGCGGCGAAGGCCTCGTTGATCTCGACCAGGTCGATGTCGGCGGCGGTGAGACCGGCCTTGGCGAGGGCCTTGTGGGTGGCCGGGGCGGGGCCGGTGAGCATGATGGTCGGCTCGGAGCCGGAGACGGCGGCGGAGACGATCCGGGCGCGCGGGCGCAGCCCGTACCGCTCGCCGACCTCGCGGTTGCCGATCGCCACCAGCGCGGCTCCGTCCACGATGCCGGAGGAGTTGCCCGCGTGGTGGACGTGGTCGATGGCCTCGACCCAGTGGTACTTCTGGAGGGCGACGGCGTCGAAGCCGCCGGCCTCACCGATGGCGGCGAACGAGGGCTTGAGGCCGGCCAGGGTCTCGACCGTGGTGCCGGGGCGGATGAACTCGTCGCGCTCCAGCACGACCAGGCCGTTGCGGTCGCGCACCGGGACGACCGAGCGGTCGAACAGGCCGTCCGCCTGGGCCTTGGCGGCGCGGGCCTGGGACTCCGCGGCGAAGGCGTCCACGTCGGTGCGGGAGAAGCCCTCGATGGTGGCGATGAGGTCGGCGCCGATGCCCTGCGGGGCGAAGTTGGTCTCGTACGCGGTCATCGGGTCGGCGAACCAGGCGCCGCCGTCGGAGGCCATCTTCACCCGGGACATCGACTCCACGCCGCCGGCCAGGACGAGGTCCTCCCAGCCGGAACGGACCTTGGCGGCAGCCAGGTTGACGGCTTCCAGGCCGGAGGCGCAGAAGCGGTTCTCCTGAACGCCGGCGACGGTGTCGGGCAGGCCGGCCGCGATGGCGGCGATCCGGGCGATGTCGGAGCCCTGGTCGCCGACCGGGCTGACCACGCCGAGCACGATGTCGTCGATCGCGGCCGGGTCCAACCCGGGGTAGCGGTTGCGCAGTTCGTGGATCAGTCCGACGACGAGGTCGATCGGCTTGGTGCCGTGCAGCGAGCCGGAGGCCTTGCCCCGGCCGCGCGGGGTGCGGATCGCGTCGTAGACGTACGCTTCGGTGGTCACGGTGGGAACGCCTTTCAGCGGGTTCTTCGGAGCAGTGGGTCTGTGGTCTGCGGTGCGGTGAGCTTGAGGGGCAACGTGCTTTGCGGGTACGGGCTTGCGGGTAACGGGCTTGCGGGGCAACGGGCCGGCGGGGCAACCCGATCGACGGAGGGTCTCAGCCGAGGATGGAACGCCCGACGATCTCCTTCATGATCTCGGTGGTGCCGCCGTAGATGGTCTGGATGCGGCCGTCGGTGAACGCCCGGGCGACCGGGAACTCGCTCATGTAGCCGTAGCCGCCGTGCAGTTGGAGGCAGCGGTCGGCGGTGCGCTTCTGCAGCTCGGTGGCCCACCACTTGGCCATCGAGGCGTCCGCCGGAGTGAGCGCGTAGCGGTTGTGCTCGGTGATGCAGCGGTCCACGAAGGCACGGGTGACGGCGCACTCGGTGGCCAGTTCGGCGATCTCGAACCGGACGTGCTGGAGCTTGGCGAGCGGACGGCCGAAGGCCTCGCGCTGCTTGACGTAGTCGGTGGTGATCTCGACCAGGTACTCGGCGCCGGCGATCGCCGCAGCGGCGATGGTGAGCCGCTCCTGGGCGAGGTTCTGCATCAGGTGGACGAAGCCGCCGTTCAGCTCACCGATCAGGTTCTCCTTCGGCACCCGGACGTCCTCGAAGTACAACTCGGCGGTGTCCTGGGCCTTCTGGCCGATCTTGTCGAGGTTGCGGCCGCGCTCGAAGCCGGGCGTGCCGCGCTCGACGGCCAGCAGGCTCAGTCCGTGCGCGCCGCCCTCGGGGGTGGTGCGGGCGACCACGATCACCAGGTCGGCGAGGATGCCGTTGGAGATGAAGGTCTTGGCGCCGTTGAGCAGGTAGTGGTCGCCCCGGTCGACGGCCTGGGTGCGGATGCCCTGGAGGTCGGAGCCGGTGCCGGGCTCGGTCATCGCGATCGCGGTGATCAGCTCGCCCGAGCAGAAGCCGGGCAGCCAGCGGCGCTTCTGCTCCTCGGTGGCGAGCGAGGTGAGGTACGGGCCGATGATGTCGTTGTGCAGGCCGATGGCCAGACCCGAGGCACCGGCCCGGGCGAACTCCTCGGCCAGCACCGCGGCGTAGCGGAAGTCCGGGGCGCCGCCACCGCCGTACTCCTCGGGCACGGCGAGGCCGAGCAGGCCCTGGCGGCCGGCCGCGAGCCAGGCGGAGCGGTCGACGATGCCGGCCTTCTCCCAGCGGTCGTAGTGCGGCAGCACCTCCTTGGCCAGGAAGGCCCGCACGGTGGCCCGGAAGTCGTCGTGCTGCTCGGTGAAGATCTCGCGCTGCAACGCTACTCTCCTTGCTCTGCCGAAGCGTTGGGGGATGGGGTACTGACGTCGAGAGAGGGGACGCCCCAGTCCCGGGCCACCTCGGCGGTGTCCGCACCCGGCCGGGCCGGCGGGCGGCGCAGGGCACCCGGGGTGGCGGAGAAGCGCGGGGCGGGGGCCGGCTGGGTGACGCCGTCCACCTCGACGTACGTCCCGCGCGCCGACAGGTGGGCGTCCACGGAGGCCTGACGCATCGTCAGTACCGGTTCCACGCAGGCGTCGGAGCCCGCGAAGACGGCCTCCCACTCGGCCCTGGTCCGGGTGGCGAAGCGCGCGGCGATCAGGGCCCGCAGTTCGGGCCAGCGGGCGAGCTCGAACTGGCCGGGCGCGTCCGGTCCCAGCTCCAGCAGCCGGGCGAACTCCGCGTAGAAGCGCGGCTCCAGCGCGCCGACAGCCAGGTGGCCGCCGTCCGCCGCCCGGTAGACCGCGTAGAACGGCGCGCCGCCGTCCAGCAGGTTGACGCCCCGGCGGTCCTGCCAGTGGCCGGCCGCGAGCAGGCCCCACAGCATGCTGCCGAGGTGCGCCGCGCCGTCCACGATCGCCGCGTCGACCACCTGGCCGGTGCCGGTGGCCCGGGCGTGGTGCAGTCCGGCGAGCAGGCCGACGACCAGGTACAGCGAGCCGCCGGCGTAGTCGCCCAGCAGGTTGGCCGGGATGCCGGGGGGCTCCTCGGCCCCGCCCGGCGCCGCCACCATCCCGAGCACCCCGGCGACCGCCGCGTACCCGAGGTCGTGCCCGGCGGCCGCCGCCCGGGGGCCGTGCTGCCCCCAGCCGGTCATCCGGCCGTACACCAGCGCCGGGTTGCGCGCCAGGCACGCCTCGGGCCCGACCCCGAGCCGTTCCGCGACGCCCGGCCGGTAGCCCTCGATCAGCAGGTCCGCCCGCTCGACCAGGTCCAGCACCCGCGCAGGGCCCTCGGGGGACTTCAGGTCGATCAGCACCGAGCGCTTGTTGCGGTTGCTGAGGTCGTACGCCGGGTCCGTGCCGAGCGGCGAGGGCTCCGGCCGGTCCACCCGCACCACGTCCGCCCCGAGGTCCCCCAACAGCATGGCCGCGAACGGCCCCGGCCCGATCCCGGCGAGCTCCACCACCCGCACACCCGCCAACGGCCCCCCGGCCCCCGGCGTCCTGCTCGCGTCACCCACTGGCTGCTGAACCCTTCCGACGGGTTTGACAGTAAAGCTGTAACACTCGGGATGATAGGCAAGCGACCCGCCGGTAACAAGACCTCCGCCCTCGCGCCGGGCCGCCAATTCCCCCTTGGCACAGCCCCACTGAGCGCGACCACTCTCCGCGCGTCCGGCGCCACGGAGGGTGGGTCGGTGTACTGACAGCGGGTCCCTGTACGGTCTTCACTGCCGCAGGGGAGCGGCTGCTTCATCGAATGGGGAGGATTCGCACATGGGTAGCCCGTACTTCACCACGGGACCGGTCGCACCGGCCAAGGACCCGATGCCGAGCTCAGGGCCCGCATACACCGCGAAGTCGCCGTACGCCCCTCCGGCCCCGGTCGGCGACGGCAACCCCGCGCTCATCCCACCCGCCCTGGGCACCACCCGGCTGGACACCCCGCACGAGCTCAACGCCTCGGCCGGGATAGCCCGGCAGATCGCCACCGACCTCGACAACGCCAACGGCAAGGCGGGCCCCGGCGCGCACAGCCTCACCGAGTACGCGAGCACCGCGTCGACCAGGATCCGCGGCTTCTCCTTCGGCGGCGCCCTCACCAGCAGCACCGAGCGCTGGCTGCAGCAGTGCAAGACCCTGCACGACAAGCTCGGCAACGCCGCCGGAAACCTCGACAAGACCCAGCGGTTCTACGGCGCCAACGAGGCCGGAATCGCCGCCGACATGCGTTCGAACAACTGACAGGTACCGGGGGGAACGGACAGATGGTGTCCTTCAAGGAACTGCACGAGGCCGACTTCTCCGGGGTGAACGAAGCCGCCGAAGCCTGGGCCGGCGTGGCCAAGGCCCTCACCGCCCTGGACGGCCGAGTCGCCAAGGACCTCACCAGCACCGCACAGCGGGCCGGCTGGAAGGGCGACGCCGCCGACGCAGCGACCACGGCCATGCAGGGCATCGACGGCGACTTCAAGCAGGCCTCGGCCGTCGCCACCGCCCTCGCCGCGATCATGAAAGCCGCCGCCGAGGACTTCGCGGCCGCCCGCCGCGACCTCGACGCGGCGCTGCACGACGCGCAGGGCGACACCACCCTCAGCGTCACCGCCGACGGGACGGTCAACTGGACCGTCCCGAAGGAGGAGAGGAACGACCCCGAGGCCGAGCGCACGATCCGGGCCAACGCCCAGGCACTGTCGGACCGGCTCGGCAAGGCCGTCGCGAAGGCCACCGCCGCCGACCAGCGGGCCACCGTGGCCCTCCAGGGCGACATAGGAACCAGCACCACCGCCTTCAACGCCGCCCCGTACGGCGCCGGCCCGGTCGCCGACGCCAACCGGGCGAAGGACCTGATGTCCAAGGCCGGCAGCCTCTCCGACGACCAGCTCAAGCAGCTACAGGCGCTCATGGCCGCCAACGCGGACAAGAAGGACTTCTCCACCACCCTGCTCAACGGCCTCAACTACGGCGGCAAGACAGGTCCGGACGCCCTGCTGGAGTACAGCAAGGTCTACGACGGCCTCGCGCACGGCAACCACAACGCCAAGGGCTACCAGGAGGTCTACGGCAGCCTGTCCGTCGCACTGGCCACCGCCACCCGCGACGGCGGAATGGGCAAGGCCTGGGAGGACGGCCTGCTGGCCGCCGCCCGTCGCCCCGGGGCATCTGCGGCGGGTTACAACGACAACTATCCGGCGCTGACAGCACTGCTCAATGCGAGGGGCAGCTTCGACAAGGGCTTCCTGACCAAGGTCGGCACCGACCTGGTCGACTACGAGCGCGGCAGCAAACTCAAGGGCGAAGACCTGTGGGGCCCGGACTGGAGCAACATCTCCGGCCACCAGGGCGATCCGATGCGAGACCTCATGCAGACCATGAGCCGCCACCCCGAGGCGTCGAAGGAGTTCCTCGACCCCGCGGCCAACAAGAACCTTGCCTACCTGCTGAAGGACCGCCAGTGGCCCAACCAGGGCTACGAACACAACCAGCTGGACGCGCTCGCGCAGGACACCTCCCGCGGTGCGTTCGGCGATGCCCTGGAGGCCGCCACCACCGGCCGCGATCCGCACGGCAACCAGCCGCCGGTCCGCCCGCACGATGCGGCGATGGCGCGCATCATGTCCGACACGATCAGCCACTTCGGCGGCGACTCCGCCGGCCATGTGACCGAACTCCCCGTCGGACTGCGCCGGCCGTTCGGCAACATGATCGCCGACTACGCGGCCGACACGTACGAGATCATCGGCAAGGAGGTCAACGGGCACTCCGAGACCAGCGGGCTGGCCATCGACCGGGACCGCCTCATCCGGGTCATCCGAGGTGTGTCCGACGACCCGGAGGCGTTCAAGGCCATCCACTACGCCGAGAGCCAGGAGATCGCCCGGCGACTCGACGCCTACCCCGCCGAGGCGTTCAGGCCGGACGGCACTGGGCACCCCGGCCCCGGCATCGAAGGCTACGTACGGGAGGCCGGCCAGGTCCTGGGGGCGCTCAGCGGCGCACAGTCGGACGTCATGACCCGTCACCACGACGACGTCGTGTTCCAGAACAACTGGCAGGCGAAGATGAACTACCACCTCATCGGCACGCCCCTGACTCCCGTACCGGTCGTGGGCGACTTCGTCCAGCGCATGGTGGACGTCGGTACCTCGGAGTGGGCGAACGGGCTCAACAGCGAGCAGGACCAGCAGACGCAGGCGGACCTGTCCAAGATGTTCAACTCCGGCGAGAACCAGCTGAAGACGATGATCGTCGAGAAGGCCGGACTGGCCGGTCTCACCCAGGCGGAGATCAACTCGACCGCCGGTGTGCCCCAGAAGCTGCTGCACGACGTGTCCGAAAGCTACGGGACAGGCGTCAACCAGACGTACCGCAACGCACTCGGAGGGCGCTGAGATGAAGAAGACACAGCACACCGCCGATCAGTCCGGCGACGGGAGCGCCGTCGGCGGGCGTCTGGACACGGCACTCAGCCGACGGGGGTTCACCACCTGGCCGCTGCGGGTGCGGGCGGCGGTCGCCGTGGTGGCGGTGACGGCGGTCGTGGCCGGGGCCGGGGTGTTCCTGGTGGACAACCTGACCAACGCCTTCGGTCCCAACAGTGTGTGCGAGGGCGCCGTGAGCGCGGATCTGCTGAACGACGCGCTCGGGCCGGGCAAGGTCAGCGATCAGGCGTTCGGCAACGGGTACCTGCACAGCGGATCAGCCTTCTGCACGGCGAAGGTGAGTTCCGGGGTCTTCGGCAACGAGCGGTCCGTCACCGTTGAACTGCGCAAGAACGGCGATCTATCCGTCGTCGCGAATGACGCGGAGGCCCGGCTGTTCGCCGCTTCGGCCAACGGTGGAGCGTCCGGCGCGGGCTTCGACCACCGGGCCTGGGCGCTGCTTCCCGAGGCGTGCGACAGCGGGCAGCGGATCACCGTCAGGGCGGACCGCGACAACCGGCCCGGGGCAGAGAAGCTCGCCGCACTCGCCGTGTCGGCGGCCGGCCACGTCGCGTCACAACAGGGGTGCGGTACGTCGTCCATGCCCGCGCCGCACCAACTCTCCGCTGCCGGGAAGGACCACGACGTCGACCGCAACGCGGTCTGCGGCCTGCCCGGGCTCACCGCGCCCGTCAGCCTCGGCGGCGCGGCCCTCCGGGAGACCGTGACCACCGCGACCGACCCGCTGTGGACCTGTCTCATCCACTCGGACGCGAGTCCGAGGTCCCCGATCACCTTCACCATCGGCACCGAGCCCCGGCTCCTGGCCCCGGCAACCCCGAAGGACGAACCGGGGATCGGCCGGGCCCGCTGGGTGCGGCCCGGCGAGATGACGGCGACTTGCCAGGGCCGGCCGACCACCTTCCGGATGGAACTCAACGGCGCCTGGAGCTCCGGACCGGCCGGCGACTCCACCTGGCAGCAGTTCCTCACCGCCGGGGGCAAGGCGATCGGCTGCGAGCCGATCCTCTAGCCGGACGAACGACGAGCGAAGGGGGACACGCCATGGAACAGAACGACCCGGACGGCCAGGACAGCCGGCGGAGCGCGGCGGGGCGGCTGAACATCGCGCTCTACCGGCGGGGGTTCACCACGCGGGCGCTGCGGATGCGGTTGGCGACGGTGCTGGTGGCGTTCTGCCTCGTCCTCGTCGGGGCCTTGGGGTTCGCGGTCTACCGGCTGACGAACCTCGGTGGGCCGGACGCCGTGTGCGACGGAGTGGCCACGGCGGCCCAGGTGCACGACCTGCTGGGGTCCGGGCGGATCCGTGAGAGCAAGGGCAGCTACTCGGCGACGGAGGACCACACCGGGAACAGTTGCACGGCCGCGGTCAGCTCCGGTGTGTTCACGACCTCCGAGAAGCTCGTGCACTTCACCATCGCCCTCAACACCGATGACGGACCGGGAGTGTTGGCCGCGTCGGATGCCCGGCTGTTCTCCGGTGACTCGGCCGGTTCGGTGACTCCGGATGTCGCATGGGCCGTGCTCCCCGAGGGGTGCGAGAAGGGCGTGCGCGCCGAGGTGCGCGCCGACCAGCCGGGCCACGACGAGGCCCGAGCCCGCTTGGCCGTGGCCTTCGCCAACAGGGTCGCCAAGGCACGCGGCTGTGCCGACCGGGCCCTTGCGGCGCCGAAGGAACTGTCGGCGAAGGGCGCCGTGACGGACCCGGACTGGACCAACCTCTGCGGACTGCCCGGGTTCGCACCCGCCAGGAACCCCGAGGCCCAGTGGCACATGCCGCAGCAGGTCACCACCGCCACCGCCCCGATCTGGTCGTGTCGGATCGGCGGGGACTCGCAGTACGACAGCCGGGTGCAGGAGTTCGCGATCACGACCGAGCCGCGGACCACCGCCCTGGTCCGGAAGGACGGCGCGAGCACGTCCGATCTGGGGCGGGCCCAGTGGGTGGCCGGCGGAACGCTCGTCACCACGTGCCAGGGCAAGGACGTCTTCTTCACCGTCACCGGTGGGATCACCTCGGGCCTGGAGAAGCCCTTCCTCTTCCCCGACCAGAAGGACCTGGTCCGCCAGTTCCTCACCGCCGGCGGCAGGGCGATCGGCTGCGAGCCGATCCTCTAGCGGCGGAAATCGACGGGCGAGTGTCGAAGTAATGGTCTATCTTGCGGGAGACCTATTACGTGAGACACGGGGAAGCGCCATGACCACCACCAACCTGACCGACCACACCTCCCGGACGATCGTCACCGTCTCCGAGCGGCTGGTGCTGACGCGGCCGCAGGAGGGCGACGTGGAGGTGGTGTTCGCGATCCACGGGGATCCGGAGACCAACCGGTACAACCCGAACGGGCCGCAGCGGGAGATCGCCCAGGCGCAGGAGATGCTGGACGGGTTCGTCGCCGACTGGGTGCGGGACGGGGTGGGGTACTGCGCCGTCGCCACCCGGGAGGACCCGGGGACGGTCATCGGGTTCGCCGGGCTGTACCTGCACACCCTGGACGGGGAGCGGGTGTTCAACCTCTACTACCGGTTCCGGCCGTCCGCCTGGGGTCTGGGGTACGCGGCGGAGGCGGCCCGGGCGGCGATGGCCGAGGCGCTGCCGCGCTACCCGGGCGTCCCGGTGATCGCCCTGATCCACGCCGACAACCTGCCCTCGCGTCGGCTCGCCGGGCGGCTCGGGCTGGTCGCCGACCCGGACGGCCGGACCGACGAGGAGGACCGGTTGATCCACCGCATGGCCTGAGGTCGGTCCGCCGCACGGCCCGAGAATGGCCTGCCGCCCGGCTTGAGGTCGGCCCGCAGCACGGCCGGAGGTCGGCCCACAGCGCGGTCCCGGGCCGGAGATCCCCCGCCAGGGGGAGGGGGATCGCGCCCCCGGCGGACGCCCCGGGGTGCGCCCCGGCGGGACCGTGGGGGCATGAGGATCAACGAGCACGTGTTGCGGGCCGGGGCGGCGTGGACGGCGGTGGCGGCGACCGGGCCGTACCTGACGCTGAAGCTGCTCTGGCTGACCGGGCATCCGGTGGGATCGGACGACCCCGGCGGGATGGACCGGCTGTGGCTGGTGAACCTGCTGACCTTCGGCATGGACGCGATCGCCGTGGCACTGGCGCTGGCGTTCGTCCGCCCGTGGGGGCGGCGGGCACCGGCCGGGCTGGTGGCGTTCCCGATGTGGGTGGCGACCGGGCTGCTCGGCACCATCCTGGTCGCGCTGCCGCTGTACCTGCTGAGCCTGCTGGTGCTCGGGCCGGAGCGCGCCGACCCGGACGACAAGGGCGTCGGCGACTGGGTCTTCCTCGTCGTGTACGGCGGCTTCGCCGTCCAGGGCCTCGCCCTGCTCACCGCCTTCGCGCTGTACGCCCGCCGGCGCTGGGCCGGGCTGCTGCGGGAGCGGATCGGCGACCTGCCCGACTCCCCCACGCTGCCCGTGCAACGTTCCCTCGCCTGCGTCGCCGCGCTGCTCGCCGCGGGCGTCGCGGCGAGCCGGGCCTACTGGGCGCTCGGGGGTGGCGCCGGACTGCCGCAGGTCATGGTGGAGGAGCGGAACCGGGGCGTGGCGGTGATGGACGGGGTCTGCGCGGTGATGGCGGTGGCCGCGGTGGCGGCGCTGCTGGTCCTGGTCTTCCGGTTCCGTCCGGGGCGCCGGCTGCTCGGGCCGCTGCTGGTGGTCTGGACGGCGGCCGGCTCGCTGTTCGGTTGGGGTGCCTGGCAGGTGGTGGCCTTCGGGGCGACGACGACCCGGGTGACCGAGCTGCGGATGGCCGTGCCCGGGTTGATGCCCCTGGTACAGGCCGCCCAGGTGGTGGCCGCGGTGCTGGTCCTGGCGGTCGGGGCGATGGCGCTGACCGAACTGGGCGCCCGCCGACGCGCCGCTGCCGTAGAGTCGCGCGGGTGATCACGGGGGTGGGCGACCGGCTGCGGCGTGCGGCGCGCGTGGGCGACCGGCTGCGGCGTGCGGCGGGAGCCGCACTGGGGCGGCGGGCCCGGCTGCGCTGGGTGCACCTGGTGCTGGGCGGCGCGCTGCTGATGCCGTACTGGATGCTGTCGGTGGTGCTGTTCGGCGCACTCGACCCGAACCAGTCACCCGCCCGCCAACTGCTCCTGTACGTCCTGTCGTTGGCCACCTCGCTACCGATGGCCGCCGTCACCGCGCTGGTGCCGATGGTGCGGGGACTGGAGGGCGCGGCCGCGCGGGCGCTGTGCTCGGCGCCCCACCCGGAGGAGCTGGCCGCCGGACCGGCCCGCTCCTGGGCCGCCCGCCGGCGCACCGCGCTCTGGTACGTGCTGCACCTGCTGTTCGGCGGGGTGGTCGCCGGGATGACGCTGGCCGGCACCCCCTTCGCGGTGGTGCTGGTCTGCGGCTTCTCGGGGACGGAGGAGTTCGTCCGGATGTGGCAGCGGCACTTCCCCGCCTGGCTGGCCAGCGGCCCCGCCCTCGGCCTCGGCCTGCTGCTGCTGATCATCGGCACCAACGCCGTCTGCGGCGCGCTGCTCGCCCGCTGGGCGCCCGCCCTGCTCGGCCCGACCCCGGAGGAGCGGGTGGCCGCCGCCGAGCGCCGGGCCACGGTGCTCGCCCAGCGCAACCGGCTGGCCCGCGAGTTGCACGACTCGGTCGGGCACGCGCTCAGTGCCGTCGGCATCCAGGCCTCGGCCGCCGCCCGGGTGTTGCGCAGCAACCCGGACTTCGCCGCCGAGGCGCTCGCGGCGATCGAGGAGACCGCCCGGGCGGCCGTCGCCGAACTCGACACCGTGCTCGGGCTGTTGCGCGAGGAGGACCCGCGGGCCGCCGAACCGGCCGGGCCCACCCTCGCCGGGCTGGACGACCTGCTGCGCCAACTCGGCCGCGCCGGCGTGACGGTGGACGCCGAGCTGGCGCCCGGGCTGCCCGGCCTGCCCAAGGCGGTCTCCCGCGAGGCGTACCGGATCGTGCAGGAGGGCCTGACCAACGTGCTGCGCCACGCCGGACCCGCCCCGGCCGGACTGCGGGTCGCACTGACGGGCGGCCGGCTGGAGATCGAACTGACCAACCCGCTCGGCCCCGCCCGACCGAGCCGTCCCGGCGGCGGACGCGGGCTGCGCGGGATCGCGGAGCGGGCGGCGGCACTGCACGGCGGCAGCGCGGCGGGGCCGGGCGAGGACGGAACGACGTGGCGGCTGGCCGTCTGGCTGCCGACGGGAGGGACGACGTGAACGAGGGCATGGACAGCGGCGCGGAGCGGGGTGTCGACAGCATCCGGGTGGTGATCGCGGATGACGAGCGGCTGGTCCGCCTGGGCCTGCGGGTGGTGATCGAGAGCGAGCCGGACCTCACCGTGGTCGGCGAGGCCGCGGACGGCGCCGAGGTCGTCCCGCTGGTGCGCGAACTGCGCCCGGACGTGGTGCTGATGGACGTCCGGATGCCCGGTATCGACGGCATCCGGGCCACCGAGCAGCTGGTCAGCGGGATGGCCCCGCCGCCGCGCATCCTGGTGGTCACCACCTTCGAGCACGACGACCACGTGTACGACGCGCTGCGCGCGGGCGCCGCCGGGTTCCTGCTGAAGCGGGCCCGGGCGGAGGAGATGGTGCAGGCCGTGCGACTGGTCGCGCGCGGCGACTCGCTGCTGTTCCCGGCGGCCGTCCGCGACCTCGCGCTGCACCACGGCGCGGACCGGCGCCGGGAGGCCGGGGCTGCGGACCGGGGCCCGATCGGGCGGCTGACCGAGCGGGAGGGCCAGGTGCTGCGACTGATGGCCACCGGGCTCAACAACGGCGAGATCGCACGGCAGCTGGTGGTGAGCCAGGAGACGGTGAAGACGCACGTCGGCAGCGTGCTGGCCAAGCTGGGCGCGCGGGACCGCACCCAGGCCGTCATCGCGGCGTACGAGTCGGGCTTCGTACTGCCCGGCTGACAGGCCGAACTGGCGCTTCATCAGTTTTTGGAAGGGGAGACCGGGGCCGGGGCGGGTCGAACACGGATTCCATCCGCTCGGCCCCAGCGAGTAGAGTGCAGCCTTCCCCCTTGACGCCCGATACCTCCCGTATCGCCTGAAACGAACTGGTGGCCGCATGACAGTCCGGACCCGGCCCGCGCTGTGGTGGCGCATGGGCATCGTGCTCTCGGCGGGCCTCGGCCTGAGCCTCGGAACCGCGCCGCTGGTGTACTTCACCGTGCAGAGCAACGTGATCGTGTTCGGCTACTTCGTCGGCGCGGCGTACTGGATGCTCAAGCGCGACACCGTGGATGCGCCCGCGCCCCGGCTGCGCGGCGCCGCCACGCTGTACATCCTGATCACCGGGCTGGTCTCGCACATCCTGCTCGAACACGGCGCCAACCCGCTGCCCGGGCTGGTCAGCGGACCGGACAGGCTGGCGCACTGGTCGTCGTTCTTCCTGCACTACGTGACGCCGGTGCTGGTGATCGTCGACTGGCTGGTGCTCAGGCCGCGCAACGCCGCGGCCTGGAAGGACATACCGCTCTGGCTGGCCTTCCCGCTCGGCTACGCGGCGATCGTCCTCACCCGCAACGCACTGTTCGACGACTACCCGCTGCCGTACCCCTACTTCTTCTTCGACCCGACCACCAAGGGCTACGGCTACGTCTGGGGCCAGATCGCCCTGCTGACCGTCGAGTTCGTGGTGCTCGCCGCGCTCGTCGTCGGGCTGGACCGGCTCGGGACGCGGATCGCGGGCAGGCTGCGGCCGGCGCCGCAGGCCGCGGGATCGGGCACGGCCTCGGGCGCGGGATCGGGCGCGGCCTCGGACTGACGATGACGCGACGGCCGGCCGGCCTCAGATCCGCCAGGCGCGGATCCGGTCGGCCGCCGCGTACACGTCCGCCCGGCCCTCCGCTATGTCGCGGGCCAGCTCCACCAACGCCCCGTAGGGCGAGTCGATCCCCTCCCCGGCCGCGTGCATGTACGCGGCCGTCGTCATGCAGGCGTACAGGTTGTTGCGCACCGGCAGCGGGCGCAGCAGCACGATGGTGTGCATCAGGGTGGCCGCGCACCAGGCCGGGTCCGCGTGGTGGCCGAGCTGGGCGGTGTTCACCCGGTGCCGGGCGACGGCGGCCTGGAGCGCCGAGTAGTCCCGCACGCTGAGGTCCTCCGGGGAGGCCAGTTCCTGGACGTCGAGGAGCCAGCGCAGGTCGACGTGGAGCAGCGCCGCTCCCCCGCCCCTCACCGTGTCACGCCCGCACCGGCCGCGCCAGCACCAGCACCCGGCGCGCTCGCGCCCGCCGTAGCCACAGTGGCCGCCGCTCGCACCGCCGCCGCACGGCCGCTCAGGCCGCGGGCGCGTCCTCGGGGAACGCGGCGTCGAACTCGGCCCGGTGCGCCTTCCAGAACGCCACCGCGTGGTCCACGAAGACTCTCCGCTGCTGCTCCCGCACGCTCAGGTCGTGGACGTACGCCTTCACCGTCTTGCCGTCCGCGGCGGCGGCCTCGCGGATCGCGGCGAGCTCGTGCTCCGTGTACTCGATGTTGAGCGCAGGCATGTCACCGATGGTACTGGAGCCAGGGGCAGTTGGGGCCGTGGACGGCGGATTTTCACCCGCAGTCAAAACGGTGGTTGTCGAGAGCACCAGGGACCATTCCAGCCGGTGCGGATGGACCCGGAGGAGGAAGCGGGTGCGCCACCCGGGATGACGACCGGGCGACGGGGGCGGCCGTAGCGTCGGCGGGGAGCGGTGGCGGAGGGGTTCCGCGGGGGAGACCGGGGTTCGGCGGAGGCCGGAGATGACACGCAGGAACATCAGCAGGACGGCGGCCGCGGCGGTGGCGCTCGCGGCGGCCGTGGGACTGGCGGCGCCGGGGGCGGCCGCGACCCAGGGAGGGACGGCCCAGGGAGGGGCGGCCCGGGAAGGGCGGGCGAACCCGCTGGAGGGGGTCTGGCGAATGGAGGGCTACGGTCTGCTGTTCGCGGTCTCCGGGAGCCGGCTCACCACGTACGACGTGACGGCACACAGCTGCGTACCCGGGTGGATCACCGGGACTCAGACGGCCGCGCCCGGGCCGGACGGCACCATCCGCTACGAGATGGGCGACAACGCCCTGACACTCACCCCCAAGGGCCACAACCGGGCCGTCGAACGCGAGGAGGGCGGGGTCGGCAGCAAGTCGCTCTCCCGTCTGGACGCCCTGCCGCCGCTGTGCGCCTCGCCGGCTCCGAACGACCCGCTGGCGGTCTTCGACCGGTTCTGGGAGAACTTCGAGGAGAACTACCCCTTCTTCGCCGCCAAGGGCATCGACTGGCACGCCGTCCGGGACGAGAAGCGGCGCACGATCACCCCGACGACGACCGTCGACCAGCTGCAGGACCTCTTCGTGGACATGCTCCGCCCGCTCGGCGACGCCCACACCGGACTGGCCCGGGTGGTCGACGGGCACCCCGGGTCGGTCTTCGGCGGACAGCGGCCCGGGACGACGGAGGAGAGCGAGGAACTGACCGCCCGGGCCCGACAGGCCTCGGCCGCCCAGCTCGCCGGCCCGGAGCAACTCTTCGCCGACGGTCGGCTCGGCGTGGGCCGGCTCCCCGACGGCATCGGTTACTTCCGGGTGAGCAGCTTCGGCAGGTACGCCGAGGGCGGCCATCGGAACCAGCTCGCCGAACTGGACCGGGCGCTGGACGCCCTGCTGGCCGGGCCGGACCGCCTCACCGGCCTGGTCGTCGACGTACGGCTGAACGGCGGCGGCTCGGACGCGCTCGGGCTGCACATCGCCGCCCGACTCACCGATCGCCCCTACGTCGCCTACCGGAAGGTGGCGCGCAACGACCCGGCCGACCCGACGAGGTTCACCCGGCCCGAGCCGATCACCGTACGGCCCTCGGCGGGCAGGCACTTCACCGGGCCTGTGGCGGTCCTCACCTCCTCGATCTCCACCAGCGCCGCGGAGACCTTCACCCAGGCCATGATGGGCCGCTCCCCGAAGGTGCTCCGCGTCGGCGAGAACACCCAGGGCGTCTTCTCCGACGTGATGATCAAGACGCTCTCGCCGGATCTGTTGGTCGGCCTGCCGAACGAGAAGTACCTCACCCGGGACGGCGGCACCTTCGACGGACCGGGCATCCCGCCGAACGTCCGCACCCCGGTGTTCACCCCCGACGAGCTGGCCGGGCTCAGGGACTCGGCCCTGAGCACGGCCCGCCGGATGCTCACCGAGGACGCCCGGGACACCCGGGACTCCCAGGGCACCCTGGATTCCCAGGACTCCCAGGACTCCCAGGGCGAGGAGGACCGGCAGCAGTAGCCGCCGCCTCGGCCACACTCTCTACATCGGCGCCACCGCCCGCAGTTCGCCGTCCAGCTCCAGCCACCGGGTGAGCCCCAGGCCGCGCAGGAACGGCAGGTCGTGGCTGGCCACGACCAGCGCGCCCTGGTACGCGGCCAGAGCCTGGGTGAGCTGGCGGACGCTGGCGAGGTCCAGGTTGTTGGTCGGCTCGTCGAGCAGCAGCAGCTGCGGCGGCGGGTCGGCCAGCAGCAGGGCGGCCAGCGTCGCGCGGAAGCGCTCGCCGCCGGAGAGGGTGGCGGCGGGCTGGTCGGCCCTGGCACCGCGGAACAGGAAGCGGGCGAGCCGGGCGCGGACCGCGTTGTCCCCGGCGGCGGGGGCGAACCGCTTGACGTTCTCCACCACGGAGCTCTCGTCGTCCAGCAGGTCGAGCCGCTGCGGGAGGTGCCGCAGCGGCACCGGGGTGATGACCTCCCCTGCCAGCGGGGCGAGTTCGCCCGCGATGGTGCGCAGCAGGGTGGTCTTGCCGGCGCCGTTGCGGCCGACCAGGGCGATCCGTTCGGGCCCGCGCAGGTCGAGGGCGGCGGTGGTGCCGTAGGGCAGCCGGACCTTGTCCAGGGTGAGCACGGTGCGCCCGGCCGGGACGGCGGTGCGGGGCAGGTCGATCCTGATCTCGGCGTCGTCCCGCACCGCCTCCTCGGCCACGCTGAGCCGGGCCCTGGCCTCCTCCAGGCGCTCGGTGTGCATGCCCTGGAGACGGCCGGCCGTCTCCTGGCCCTTGCGCTTGAGCATCCCGGCGAAGATGTGCGGGTCGTTGCGGGTGACCGAGCGCTTCTTCCCGTAGGCGGCGCTGCGGTCCAGCCGGACCCGGGCCTCGGCCAAGTCCCGTTTCTGGCGCTGGACGTCGGCCTCGGCGTTGCGCAGCTGCCGCTCGGCCGTCTCCTGCTGGGCCGCGAGGGTGCGTTCGTAGTCCTCGAAGTTTCCTCCGTACCAGGTGACTTCGCCGTCCCTGAGGTCGGCGATCTGGTCGACGTGCCGGAGCAGCTCGCGGTCGTGGCTGACGATCAGCATCACGCCGTTCCAGCCGGCCACCGTCTCGTAGAGCCGCTCGCGGGCGGCCCGGTCGAGGTTGTTGGTGGGCTCGTCGAGCAGCAGGATGTCGGGGCGGGCCATCAGCAGGGCGGCCAGCCGCAGCAACACCGCCTCGCCGCCGGAGAGTTCGCCGGTGGTGCGGTCGAGGCCGAGGCGGTGCAGGCCGAGCCGGTCGAGGGTGGCGCGGGCGCGCTCCTCGACGTCCCAGTCGTCACCGATCGCGTCGAAGTGGCGCTGGTCGGTGTCGCCGGACTCGATGGCGTGCAGGGCCTCGCGGGTGGCGCGGACGCCGAGCGCCTCGTCCACCCTCAGGGTGGTGTCGAGCGTCAGCCCCTGGGGCAGGTAGCCGAGTTCGCCGCCCACCCGGACGGTGCCGCCGGAGGGGGTGAGGTCGCCGGCGATCAGCCGCAGCAGGGTGGACTTGCCCGCGCCGTTGAGCCCGATCAGGCCGGTGCGACCGGGGCCGACGGCGAGGTGGAAGCCGTCCAGGACGGGCTTGCCGTCGGGCCACTCGAACGAGAGCTCGGTGCAGAGGACGGCGGTGGTGGTGGGTTGGTGTGCCATACAGGCCTCCCGGGGTGGTTGCCGAAGGGGTGGTGAGCAACACGGGGAGACACCGCGGGTGCGGAACCGGGGACGGCCGGAGGAAACGAAGGGGTGGCGTCATGCAGGGGAGCGCCACGGGCCGTGACTGAGGTCGCACACTCGCGCACCGCGCAACGGCAGCAGGGCCTGCGCGGCGGGGGCGGTGTCCCGGGACCTCAGTAGAGCAACGGCCTTCTCCTTGTCTGGCTGGTGACCCGGACCACGCTAGGCAGCCCGCACGAGGCGTGCAACCGATTTATCCGGCGGAGGCCCCGGCGGCGCCACGGCGAAGGCCCCACTGAGGCCCCGACGGCGCCCCGACGGACGACCCGCAAAGGCCCCGACGGCGCCCCGACGGACGACCCACGGAGGCCCCACGGAGGCCCGGTGCCGATCCCGTGCCGATCCGGTGACGGCCGCGTCCCGGTCCGGGGCGGGTGCCGAGAGGCCGCCGGACGCATGGCAGACTCCTCACCTGCCATGCCTGCGGCCGAGTGGGGCCGCGCCCGGGGAACGGGCCGCATGGCGGTAGTCAACAGGGGGATTTGAACGCATGTCACCGATATCCCGGCCGAGCCGTGCCGTCCTGGGCGCCTCCGTCGCCGCGCTGACCATGGTGGTCGCCACCGCCTGCGGGCCGGACAACGTCGACCCGCCCGCGACCGCGGCTCCCACCGCCGGGGCCAGCGCCGCCGGCACCCCGGGGGCGGCTCCGATCAAGCTTCCGACGCTCGAGGAGCTCAAGACCTGGAAGCTGGAGGACTGGGACAAGTGGGCCCAGGCCAACGTGATCACCCCGGCGGTCAAGGGTTACTGGACGCTGCAGAAGCTGCTGGAGGCCAAGCCGAAGCCGCTGCCGCAGCCCGCGCCGGACGCGACCCAGCCGCCCGCACAGCCCACCGGCGCCGCCCCGGCCACCGGCGCGCCCACCGCCGCCGCGCCCACCACGCAGCCCACCGCGGCCCAGCCCGGCGGCGCCGACCAGCTGCCCGCCGTCGTCCCGGCCAAGCCCGTGGCGCACCCGTTCCCGAAGAACATGCACGTCAACGGCAAGATCTTCTTCAAGGACGGCAACGAGGACTACGTCTGCTCCGGCACCGTCGTCTCCGACCCGGCCAACCCGGGCAAGAGCAACCTGGTGTGGACCGCCAGCCACTGCCTGCACGGCGGCAAGGGCAACAAGTACTACACCGACATCACCTTCGCCCCGGCCTTCAACAGCAACGGCGTGCTGAGCAACGGCAACAAGCAGGCCAAGCTGGAGGACGCCGAGCCGTACGGCGAGTGGACCGCCACCTCCGGCATGGTCTCGCCGCAGTGGGCCGCCGAGGCCGACCCGGAGAAGGGCGGCCCCTGGAGCCAGTACGACTTCGGGATCATCAAGGTCGCCAACCCCAACCCGGGCGGCAAGTCGCTGGAGGAGACCGTCGGCGGTTCCGTCCCGCTCTGGTTCAACGCCCCGCGTGACCAGGTCGGTTCCGTCAGCAACTACGGCTTCCCGGAGGGCAAGCCCTTCGACGGCGTGGAGCTGGAGCACTGCGACGGCGGCAAGCCGTCCAAGAAGACCGGCGACCCGAGCCGCCCGGCGATGCTGCTGATCGGCTGCAACATGACCGGCGGCAGCAGCGGCGGCGGCTGGTACGCGACCAAGGACGGCAAGCCCGCCCTGGTCAGCGACACCTCCATCGGCAACGGCGCGAACACCTACGAGGCCGGTCCGT
Organism: Kitasatospora sp. NPDC001095; assembly: GCF_053598615.1. NCBI lineage: Bacteria > Bacillati > Actinomycetota > Actinomycetes > Kitasatosporales > Streptomycetaceae > Kitasatospora > Kitasatospora sp. NPDC001095. The sequence continues at coordinate 84,453 of NZ_JBSFKQ010000013.1, forward strand.
ACCTGGAGGACGTGGCCCAGCACATGTTCGAGTACTTCTCGAAGAAGGCCAAGTGATCGGCACCGGGTGACCGGCCCGGAGTGATCGGCCCGGAGTGATCGGCATCGAGCGATCGGCATCGAGTGGTCAGGACCGAGTGATCAGGGCCGACTGATCCGGGGGCGGGGCCGCGGCGGGACAGCCGCGGCCTCCGCCTTTTCGGCCGCGCGCCCCGCTCCTCCTACAATCGGCCCCATCATGAGCGCGACACTCGTAGTCAAGGACCTCAGCGCCGGCCACGGCGAACGCACCCTCTTCTCCGGCCTGGACCTGGTCATCGCCCCCGGCGACGTGATCGGCCTGGTCGGCGTGAACGGCGCCGGCAAGTCGACCCTGCTGCGCCTGCTGGCCGGCCTGGACACCCCCGAGGGCGGGTCGCTGCGGCTGAGCCCGGCGGGCGCCAACGTCGGCCACCTGCCGCAGGAGCCGGAGCGCCGCGAGGGCGAGTCGGTGCGCGACTTCCTGGCCCGCCGCACCGGCGTGGCGGCCGCGCAGGCCGCGCTGGACGAGGCCACCGAGGGCTTGGTCGAGGGCCGGGCGGGCGCCGACGACGCGTACGCCGCCGGCCTGGAGCGCTGGCTGGACCTCGGCGGCGCCGACCTGGAGGAGCGCGCCGAGGAGGTCGCCGACTCGCTCGGGCTGAAGGTCTCGCTGGACCTGCCGATGACCGCCCTGTCCGGCGGCCAGGCCGCCCGGGCCGGCCTCGCCTCGCTGCTGCTCTCCCGCTACGACGTCTTCCTGCTCGACGAGCCCACCAACGACCTCGACCTGGACGGCCTGGAGCGGCTGGAGTCCTTCGTCAAGGGCCTGCGCGCGGGCACCGTGCTGATCAGCCACGACCGCGAGTTCCTGGCCCGCACCGTGACCAAGGTGCTGGAGCTGGACCTGCACCAGCAGCAGGTCAACCTGTACGGCGGCGGTTACGAGGCGTACCTGGAGGAGCGCGCGGTGGCCCGCCGGCACGCCCGCGAGGAGTACGAGGAGTACGCCGACACCAAGGCCGGGCTGGAGGCCCGGGCGCGGATGCAGCGCGGCTGGATGGAGAACGGCGTGCGCAACGCCCGCCGCAAGTCCTCCGACAACGACAAGATCGGCCGCGCGATGCGCACCGAGTCCACCGAGAAGCAGGCCGCCAAGGCCCGGCAGACCCAGCGGATGATCGAACGGCTGGACGTGGTCGAGGAGCCGCGCAAGGAGTGGGAGCTGCGGATGGAGATCGCCACCGCGCCGCGCTCCGGCTCGGTGGTCGCCACCCTGCGCGGGGCGAGCGCCCGACGCGGCGACTTCGCCTTCGGTCCGGTGGACCTGCAGATCGACTGGGCCGACCGGGTCGCCATCACCGGCGCCAACGGCGCGGGCAAGTCCACGCTGCTGGCCGCCCTGCTGGGCCGGCTCGAACTCGACGCCGGCAGCGCCTCGCTGGGCTCCGGCGTGGTGGTCGGCGAGGTGGACCAGGCGCGCGGGCTGTTCCTCGGCGGGGAGCCGCTGCTGGAGGCCTTCGCGGCCGCCGTGCCGGAGCTCTCGCCGGAGGACGTGCGCACCCTGCTGGCCAAGTTCGGCCTCAAGGCGGTGCACGTGCTGCGCCCGGCCGACACCCTCTCCCCCGGCGAGCGCACCCGGGCCGCGCTGGCGCTGCTGCAGGCACGCGGGGTGAACCTGCTGGTGCTGGACGAGCCCACCAACCACCTGGACCTGCCCGCGATCGAGCAGTTGGAGTCGGCGCTCGGCTCGTACACCGGCACCCTGCTGCTGGTCACCCACGACCGGCGGATGCTGGACACGGTGTCGGTGAACCGGCGGATCGAGGTCCGGGACGGGCGGGTGCACGAGCACTGAGCCGGGCAGCGGCGGCCGGGGCGGTGCCGGCCTCCGAGGCGGTGCTTGACCGGCGATTGGTCTCTACCTCTCGGTCTGCACCTCTTCCCGGAGGGGCCGTCATGTGCTGTGCTGTCCGCCATGGTTGACAGCACAGACAGCGCCGTGGCGGGAACGTCCCACCCGACCGTCCCGCTCATCCCCATGACGGTGCCCGCCCACGAGGCCGAGGCCCGCAGCAGGTCCTTCCACGAGGTGATGGCCCAGCGCCGGACCGTCCGCGACTACTCCACCCGCCCGATCCCGGACGGGGTGGTCGAGTGGGCGGTCCGGACCGCGAGCACGGCGCCCAGCGGCGCACACGTCCAGCCCTGGCGGTTCGTGGTGATCACCGACCCGGAGCGCAAGCGGCGGCTGCGCGAGGCGGCCGAGGCCGAGGAGCGCGAGTTCTACCGCCACCGGGCGTCGGAGGAGTGGCTGGCCGCGCTCGCCCCGATCGGCACCGACTGGCACAAGCCGTTCCTGGAGGACGCGCCGGCCGTGATCGTGGTGTTCGAGGTGCACAAGGGCCCCGACTCGCCGCGCCCGTACTACACCAAGGAGTCGGTGGGGATCGCGGTCGGTCTGCTGCTGGCCACGCTGCACCAGGCCGGACTGGCCACGCTGACCCACACCCCGAGCCCGATGAAGTTCCTCAACGAGGTGTGCGACCGCCCGGCGGAGGAGCGCGCGGCGTACGTGATCCCGGTCGGTTACCCGGCCGACGGGGCGCGCGTGCCGGACCTGCGGCGCAAGGAGCTGGACGAGGTGATGGTCCGGCTCTGACGCGCCGGGGTGCGACCGGGCGCGGCCGGTCCGGTCGGCGCCGGCTCGCGGCCGGACGCGCCCGCCGCCGGAGGTAATCCGGGTGCTGACAGGTCCTGGCCAAGGCGATAATCGCCGTCATGAGCCAAGCACAGTCACGGTCCTGTGGCCTCGCTCCACCGGTCGTGGAGGCGACCGCCGGGCGGCCGCCGGAACAGCTGCGGCTGCCCGGCGGCCTCTGGCTGCGGCGGCGCCGCAGCACCCACGCGGCGGCGCTGAACCGGGCCGTCCGCGCCAACCTGGAGCACCTGCGGCCGTGGATGGAGTGGGCGGCCGAGGCCCCCTCCCGGGCGCAGACCGCCGAACTGACCAGGGCCGGCGCGGCCGCCTGGGAGGCCGGCACCGACTTCATGTACCTGGCCGGCCTGGACGCCGAACCCGGCGGTGTGATCGGCGCCCTCGGCCTGCACGGGCGGATCGGCCCCGGCGGGCTGGAGATCGGCTACTGGGTCGCCGCCGGGCACGTCGGCCGCGGCATCGCCACCGCCGCGGCCGGGGCGCTGACCGAGGCCGCGCTGGCGCTGCCCGGGATCACCCGGGTGGAGATCCGCTGCGACCAGGCGAACGGCGCCAGCGCGGCCGTCCCGCGCAAGCTCGGCTACCGGCTGGACCGGATCGCCGAGGCCGCCGTCCGGGCTCCGGGCGAGACCGGACGGCAGCTGGTGTGGGTGATGGAGCGCTGACCGGCCGCCGTCGTGGCGTCGGCGGCACCGCCAGTAGCAGCCCGTCAGTGGCACCCGGGCGTCGGCGGCACCGTCAGTAGCGCCCGCCGGTCGCGGCCGGCAGCGCGTCCAGTTCGGCCAGGTCCGCCGCCGAGAGCTCGACCGAGGCCGCGCCCACGTTGTCCTCCAGGTAGCGCGGCGTCCTGGTGCCCGGGATCGGGAAGACGTACCGGCCCTGCGCCAGCACCCAGGCCAGCGCGACCTGCGCGGGGGTGGCGCCGATCCGTTCGGCGACCGTCCGGACCCTCCCGACCAGCTCCAGGTTGGCCTTCAGCGCGTCCTGCTGGAAGCGCGGCAGCCGGCGCCGGAAGTCGCCCTCGGGCAGCTCGTCGAAGGACGTGATGCCGCCGGTTAGGAAGCCGCGGCCGAGCGGGGAGAACGGCAGGAAGGCGATGCCCTGTGACTCGGTGTACGGCAGCACGTCGGCCAGCACGTCCCGGGTCCACAGCGACAGCTCGGACTGCACCGAGGCCACCGGGTGCACGGACTGCGCCCGCTTGATCTCCTCGACCGTCGCCTCGGAGAGCCCGATGCTGCGCGCCTTGCCCGCCGCGACGACCTCGGCGAACGCGCCCCAGGTCTCCTCGATCGGGACGTCCGGGTCGACCCGGTGCAGCTGGTAGAGGTCGACGTGGTCGGTGCCCAGCCGGCGCAGGCTCTCGTCGATCGAGCGGCGCACGTGCTCGGGGCGGCCGTTGCGCTCGTGCGGGCCCGAGCCGCCCGGCACGATGCCCACCTTGGTGGCCAGGAAGGCGCGCTCCCGGTACGGGCCGGCCAGCGCGGCGCCGACCACCTCCTCGTTGGTGTACGGGCCGTACATGTCGGCGGTGTCGATCAGGCCGACGCCAAGGTCCAGCGCCTGGCGGATCACCCGGACCGAGTTCTCGTCGTCCCGGCTCTGCATGTCATAGGCCCAGGTCATGCCCATGCAGCCGAGACCGATGACGCCGATCTCGGGGCCGCTGGTGCCGAACGAGGCGTTGCGCATGACGGTGCTCCCATCGTGGGTTCCGCGGCGTCCGTGGCGGTCGCTGCGGGTGTTCGCGTGGTGGTGCTTGATCAACGCCCTCAGCATTCACCTTGGAGTGCACTCGAGGTCAAGCCCGTTCGGAGCCGGTCGAGTTCGATCCCGTTCCGATCCACTCCCGGAAGCCGCCCGCCAGGACCAGCTCCGCGAACCGTCCGCACCCGCCCGGTCCCGGGTGCGCGCCGTCCCCGGCCTCCGCCTCGGCCGTCCAGACCGGATCGGCCGCCAGGGCCTCGGTGACGTCGACGAAGGGGACCTCGGACGCGGCGCAGATCCCGGCCATCGCCGGAACGAGCCGCCGCAGCCGTTCCAGGTGGTCCGCTCCCCCGCAGACCACCGGCGGCGGACCGACCACCAGGGCGAGATCCGGGGGCGTCGAAGCTGGTTCGTACGGTCATCGGCCCACCGTAGGGGTGTGCGCAGGGCGCGCGCCTCCGGTTTCACCACCGGGCACGGAGCCCCCGGCCGTCAACTCTCGTTGTTCGCCCCCACACCTTCCACCCGGCCATCACCGGCGGCCACCCGGCAAACCGGCGCGCGAGAGCCCGCCCACGAACCCCCCGCACCACCGGGCGCCACCGGTCCGGACTTGGCAGGGCCGGACGCGACGGTCGACGCTCTGACCACGGCCGACCAACGCGGTCGGCCACCAGGGAAGTCGGGGAACCCAGGTCGCTCTCGCGCACCCGCATCACCGTCGTCGCTCTGCTCGCGGCCACCGCCACCGTGCTCACCGCCCCGGCGCAGGCCGACGGCGGGCACCGCGCGGCCGGCCGCTTCGACGGCGGCGGCTTCGAGTACCCCAAGGCCCCGGCGAAGGCCTTCGTCACCGTGGCCGCCAACCAGGCCATCGGCCCGTGGCGGGTCACCGCGGGCAACGTCGACCTGATCGGCGCCGGCTTCTGGCAGGCCGTCGAGGGCGACCAGTCCATCGACCTCGACGGAAGCACCAACGGCGCCATCGCCCAGACCTTCGCCACCGTGCCCGGCACCACCTACACGGTGACGTACGCGCTGGCCGGCAACCCGGCGGGCGGCACCCCGGTGCGGACCGGGGTGGCCCGGATCGACGGCCAGGACTTCCAGGCGTTCAGCTTCGACACCACCGGCCGGACGGCCTCCGCGATGGGCTATGTGGGGCGGCAGTTCACCTTCGTCGCGCAGAACCCCACCACCACCCTGGGCTTCACCAGCACGGTGGCCGGCGCGTACGGGCCGGTGATCGACAACGTCCAGGTCAAGGAGTGCAAGGCCTGCTGCGACTGACCGGCCGGCCGCTGACCGACCACCGTCTTAACCGTTCCTAAAACCTGCCCTCGGTGAGGCGTCCGGGCCCGGGAAGTGCTTGACGTGCACAGCTGGTCTAGTCCAGTTTGATGCTCAGCACCGCGCTCCCCACGCACCGGACCACCCCCAGGCCGCCGCCCGCCCCGCGTCTCCCCCCTCGCGGCGCGGGCGGCCACCACGTCCCGAGAGGCACCCCCATGCCCAGCGCGCCCCAGCACGCCCCCACGCACCGCCGCCCCGCCCGCCGGACCACCCTGCTGAGCCTCGCCGCCGCCACCGCGCTCGCCGCCGGAGGCCTGGCCGCCCTCGCCGGGAACGCCGGCGCCGCCGACGGGAACCTGCTCGCCAACGGCGGCCTGGAGAGCGGCGCGCTCGGCCCCTGGAGCTGCTCCGCCGGCACCGGCAGCGTGGTCAACTCCGGCGCGCACAGCGGGACGTACGCCCTCAAGGGGGCGGTGAGCGCCGGCGACACCGCGCAGTGCGGCCAGACCGTCAGCGTCCAGCCCAACACCAAGTACACCCTCAGCGCCTGGGTGCAGGGCCAGTACGTCTACCTCGGCGCCACCGGCAGCGGCGTCACCGACCCGGCCACCTGGACCGCGGGCGGAGCCAACTGGCAGCAGCTGTCCACCAGTTTCACCACCGGACCGGCCACCACCAGCGTCACCGTCTACCTGCACGGCTGGTACGGGCAGGGCGGCTACCTCGCCGACGACGTCGTCCTGACCGGCCCCGGCGGCGGAAACCCGTCCACCCCGCCGCCGAGTTCGACCCCGCCGAGCCCGACCGGCACCCCGACCGGCACGCCCACCGGCGGCCCGACCACCCCGGCGCCGAACGTCGCACTCCCGGTCGCCCCGTACATCGACATGGGCGCCTGGCCCACCCCTTCGATGCCCGACATGGCCAAGGCCGGCGGCCTCAAGGGCTACACGATGGGCTTCGTCACCGGCGTCGGCTGCAAGGCCAGCTGGTTCAACGCCTACGACCCGCGCACCGCCTGGGCCAAGGACCAGGTGGACGCGCTGCGCGCGGCCGGCGGCGACGTCAAGGTCTCCTTCGGCGGCGCGGCCGGCACCGAACTCGCCGCCGCCTGCACCACGGTGGACTCGCTGTTCGCCGAGTACGACGCCGTGGTGAACGCCTACGGCCTGCGCTACGTCGACTTCGACATCGAGGGCGCGGCCATCGCCGACACCGCCGCCAACGAGCGCCGCTCCGCCGCGCTCGCCAAGCTGCAGCAGGCCCGCCCGGGCCTCAGGATCTCCTTCACCCTGCCCGTCCTGCCCGAGGGCCTGACCGCCGAGGGTGTCGCCATCGTCAAGTCCGCCCGGGACGCCGGGGTGGCCGTCGACCTGGTCAACATCATGGCGATGGACTACTACCGCAGCGGGACCGACTACGGCAACGCCGCCGTGCAGGCCGCGCAGTCGCTGTTCGGCCAGCTCAAGGCGCTCCACCCGGCGAAGACCGACGCCCAGCTGTGGGCGATGGTCGGCGTCACCCCGATGATCGGCGAGAACGACGACCACCAGATCTACAACCAGGCCGACGCCCAGCAGTTGGTGGCCTTCGCCCGGCAGAACCACATCGGGATGCTCTCCTTCTGGGACGCCACCCGGGACGCCAACGCCTGCACCGGGGGCTCGCTGTCCACGTGCACCAACATCCCGCAGCAGCCGTACGAGTTCGCGAAGATCCTCGGCCAGTACGCGGGCTGAGCCCACGGGCCACCGCCGGCCGCACATCACCACCCCGCGCCACGGCCTCACGTCACCACCTGAGGTCACCACCTGAGATCACCACCTGCCGTCACCCACCGGCGGAAATTGGCATCTCATCGTCCCGGACCGTCCGTTACAGTCCCTCCCACCTGTACGGCACGAGGGGGCGGACATGACGGTCCGGGACGACCGCGACCAACTGATCACCATCCATCCGGCGGGCGACGCCGCCCGCACCGGCGACGTCACCGCCGAGGAACTCGCCGCCTTCGGCCGCACCCTCGGCCGGCTGCGGGCACTCCCCGCCCACGACCGCACCCGGTTGCACGCCGAGCGACAGCTCAGCTCCTTCGTGATGGAGAGCCGCAAGCGCCGCCGCCGGGAGGCCCGGGAGGCCCGGCGGCAGGCCGACGCCGACCTGCTCGCCACCACCGCGACCGGCAGCCGGACCCGCCGCGAGGACGCGCCGCTGACGCCCGCGAACGGGCCGGTCGGCGAGCTGCTGGTGCCGCGCAAGTGCTACGTCTGCAAGCAGTCCTACCGCTGGGTCGACGGCTTCTACCACATGCTCTGCCCCGACTGCGCGACCGACAACACCGCCCGCCGGGCCCTGGGCACCGACCTGCGCGGGCGCCGGGCGCTGCTCACCGGCGGGCGGGTGAAGATCGGCTTCCAGCTCGCCCTGATGATGCTGAGGGACGGCGCCGAGCTGATCGTCACCAGTCGCTTCCCGCAGGACACCGTCCGCCGCTTCCGCGCCGCCGAGGGCAGCGGGCAGTGGTGGGACCGGCTCAGCGTCGTCGGTATCGACCTCCGCGACCCGCGCCAGGTCATCGGCCTGACCGAGCGGTTGCGCGCCGAGGGGCGCCCGCTCGACATCCTGGTCAACAACGCCGCGCAGACCCTGCGCCGCCCGCCGGAGTCGTACGCGCTGCTGGCCGCGGGCGAACAGGACGCCCTGCCCGCCGCCGACCGCCGGGCGATCGACCACGCGCCCGGCTTCCGGCCGGTCACCGGTCTCGCCCAACTGCCCTCGGGCGCCGGGTCGTTGCTGGACATCGCCGACGAGGCCGGGCTGCTGCCCGACCTCGCGCCCGCCAACTCCTGGTCCGCCAAGCTCGGTTCGCTCGATCCGGCGGAGGTACTGGAGACCCAGCTGGTCAACGCGCTGGCCCCGGCCCTGCTCTGCGACCGGCTGCTCCCCCTGCTGCTGGCCTCGCCGCACCCCGCCCGCTACATCGTCAACGTCACGGCGGTGGAGGGCCGGTTCGCCGTCCGCAACAAGACCGCCCGGCACCCGCACACCAACATGGCGAAGGCCGCGCTCAACATGCTCACCCGCACCAGCGCCGCCGAACTCGCCACCCGGGGCGTACACATGTGCGCCGTCGACACCGGCTGGATCACCGACGAGAACCCGGCGCCGAAGAAGGCCCGCCTCGCCGCCCAGGGGTTCCGCACCCCGCTGGACATCGTGGACGGCGCGGCCCGGGTCTACGACCCGATCGTCCGCGGCGAGGCCGGGGACCCGGTGTCGGGGGTGTTCCTCAAGGACTACCGGGTGGCGCCGTGGTGACGCGCCCGCGGCGACGGGCGGCCGGGACGGCTCAGGTGTCGTAGCAGCCGCACCAGGGGGCGTCGAAGCCGAGGCCGTCCGGATAGAGCTCGAAGTGGACCCGCTCGTCCTCGCCGGCGTCCTCGTCCACCTCGCCCTCCTCGTAGTCCTCGCGGACCAGGCCGAACAGCTCGCCGTCGACGTGCACGGCGAACGGGGCGATCGCGATGTCCCCGTACGCCCTGCCCGGCAGGGCGTCGAGCCACTCCGCCAGCAGCCGCTCGGCCTCCGGCGCCGCACCGGTGGAGCGTATCTGCGAGTCGAGGTGCCGACCGGCGGCGTCGAAGCGGTGCAGGACGGCGCAGTACCGGCCGACACCGAGACAGAGGGCCGAGGCGAGGAACTGGCCGCCCTGCCAGCGGCCGATGGTGCCGGTGCGGTGGTCGGGCTCGTGCTTGATCGGGATGACCTCGGGAACGTTCACGGTCGAACTCTACGGGTGACCTGTGACAACGGCCCGGCGCGGGAAGCGTGCCCGGCGGCCGGTGGAACGCGGCTCGCCAGCCCTGCGCCCGTCCGCGCACCAGGGGCAGGTACACCTCGTCCACGATCTCCACCAGGACGTCGTCCGGCGCGGTCGGCACCCCGCGCACCACGAACTCGTTGCGCAGCAGCACCACCGCCACCGTCGCCGACTGCGCCGAGCGCGCGGAACGGCTGCGGCGGGGCGGGGCCGAGGTGGTGTTCGTGGCGGGCGCCGAGCTCAGCCTGATGAACCCGGGCTTCCTGCCCGGCGCCGACACCGGCGAGCGGATCGCCCTGCTCGCCCGGCCCGAGCAGGTCCGCGAGCACCTCGGTGCGGTCAGCGGCCGGGTCAACGCGTTCCTCGACCGGGCGGTGACCGCGGTACGCGAGCGCTTCGGCGAGCGGGTCACGTACGCCTCGGTGCCGCTGGAGCGGGTGGACTGGGAGCCCTTCGACCTGGTCTCACTGGACCTGTACCGCTCCGCCGAGACCGCCGACCGCTTCGCCGACGGCGTCCGCGACCTCACGGCCCAGGGCAAGCCGGTCGCCGTCACCGAGTTCGGCTCCGCCACCTACCGCGGCGCCGGCGACCGCGGCGCACTCGGCCTGGACGTCGTCGAGTACGACGACAACGGACCGGTCCGCCTCGACGGCACCTACCAGCGCGACGAGGCCGCACAGGCCGCCCACCTGCGCGAACTGCTGGAAGCCTTCGACGCCTGCGGCATCGACGCCGCCTTCGTCTTCACCCTCGCCCTCTACGACCACGTCCACCGCCCGAACGGCGACCCCCGCGACGACCTCGACCTCGCCAGCTACGGCATCACCAAGACCTACGAGGACCGCCCGGGCACCACCTACCCCGGCGTCCCCTGGGACCCGAAGAAAGCTTTCTTCACCCTCGCCGAGTACTACGCCACCCACTGACCAAGCCCCCTGTTGCGTGAGAAGTCGGCCTGGCCGACTTCTCACGCAACGGGCCGCGAGACGACGGGCCACTGGGCAGGTGGCCCAGGACGGCATCACAGCCCCGACGCAGAGACTCGAAGCCGAGCAGTGCGACACCCCTACGCAGGAAGTCGGGCGGGCCGACTTCCTACGCTGCGGTGGCGAGGGGCGGGCTCGCGTGGCGGCGGCGGTAGTAGGCGCAGGCGAGGGCGAGGGTGATGGGGCCCCAGAGCATCGCCGTCGAGGTGCAGATCCGGCCGAGGGCCATCCACCAGGCGTTGCTGTAGCCGACTTCCTTGAACACGCCCAGCCAGGCGAGGGGCATGCCGTCGAAGAGGGCCACCAGGGTCAGGCCGCCGAGCACGGCCGGGGCGAGTGCCGCGAGTGGTGGCACCCGGCGGCCGCGCAGCACGGGTACCCAGCGCGGGAAGACCTCGCCCCAGCCGCTGACCAGCCCCAGGGTCAGGATCGTCAGCGCCTCGGTGACCACGCTCAGGCCGATCACGTACGGCGCGCACCACCAGACGTAGGCCGGGGCGGTCGGATCGACCGTCCCCATCCGGAAGTCGAACGCGAACGGCAGCCGCCACAGGCAGTGCGGCAGTACGACGAACGGGAGGGCCTTGGCGAGCCGCAGGGCCCACCGGGGCACGGGGCGTTCGGTGTCACCCACCGGGATGTTCTTCAGCATGTGTCCACCGTCCCGGACACCACCCCCGCCCCGCGTCCGCCCCAAGGCCCGTCCCCCTCCCCCGCGCGAGCCAGCCCGCCGTCAGCACAGCGGTGGAGCCGGGGCGTCAGCCGATGGAGTCCAGACTGAAGGCGGCCTTCACCAGCCCGATGACGTACGCGGTCTCGGCGCCCTTCAGCGCGGTCGGGTCGGTCGAGTACACGACCGTGCGGGCGAGGTCCCGGGTGACGAAGACGCCGCTGGTGGAGCCGGGCCGGGAGCCCGTCTTGCCCCAGACCACGATGCCGTCGGACGCGAGGCGTTCGAGCCCCATGCTCATGCACGCGGTGCCATCCCCGCAGTGGCTGCTGTGCGGGGCGACGGGCACATCCGGGACGGTGAACAGCTTCTCCTGCTGGGCCGGCGGGAGGAGGCGCCCCCGGAACAGGGCGGTCATGAAGCGCTCCAGGTCGGGCGCGCTGGAGATCATGCCGCCCTCCGCCCAGGGCCACGGGCTCTGCTCGGTCACCTCCGCCCGGTGCGAGCCGCCGTCGGCGTCGGGGACGGTCAGGTACGGGTGGGTCGCGGGGCGCCGCAGCTGCGGGTCGTCGGCGTCCGGGAGGTCGGTGTCGCGCAGGCCGAGCGGGCGGATGATCCGGTCGCGCAGCTCGTCGGCGTAGCGGTGGCCGGTGACCTTCTCGACGACCAGTCCGGCGACGAAGGTGTTCATGCCGTTGTACTGCTGGGCGGCGCCGGGGTCGAAGCCAAGCGCCTGGCCCTTCATCGTGGCGACGACCTCCTCGGGGGTGAAGGAGTCGAGCCGGTGCTCGGCGAACCAGCCGGTGGTCCCGTCACCCCAGGCCGTGCCGGAGCCGCCGGGCAGTCCACTGGTGTGGTTGAGCAACTGCCCGACCGTGACCGCCTCGTAGGGGAAGTCCGGGAGGTACTGCCGGACGCTGCCGTCGAGGTCGATCCGCCCCTCGGCGGCGAGTTGGAGGACGACGGTGGCCGTGAAGATCTTCGAGATCGACCCGATCCGGAACCTGCCCCGCGGGTCCACGGACATCCCGGCCTCCGCCGAGGTGCCCTCGAACCTCCCCGCGGAACCGGTGACCCGCACGAACGCGGCGGAGACGTCGGCGGCGGGCCGCTGAGCGAGGGCGGCACGGATCGCCGCCCGGTCCAGCGGCGGTACGGAAGCGGAAGGGGAGGCGGCGGAGCCCGAGGAGGGGACGGCAGTAGGCCCGGCGGCGAAGGCGGGCGCTCCCACCCCGACCGTCAGCGCCGTCGCCAGGGCTCCGGCAGCGGCCAGGACGGCCCAACGGCTCTGGTTCTTCCGCGAGTTCACGTTCCCGTTCACGTGCGTGCCCATCTGCGTGCTCACCTGCGTCTTCATGTGCGGCCGGCTCCAGACTGATCGTCGCCGGGCCGGCGGTTCCCGGCCCCGGCGACGAGTCTTCCGAGACCGTCCACCCGGGGCATCAGGGACGGGACGTCGCTGCTCCCTGATCTCCCGTCAGGGTCGACCCGGAGGCGTGGTGCGGGCCGGGCAGAACAGACACGATCAGGATCACCACCGATCAGACCCCGCAAGGGCACTGCAGGAAAGCAGAGTTGATCAACCCCGAACGATCGACGACCCGCCGTCCCAACAGTCGGCGGCGGGGCACGACCCCCCGAGTACGGTACGTGCGCAACGCATCCGGCCGAGCGATCGGAGACCTCGCATGCCCCCTGCCGCTCCGCCTCGACCCGATCAGCTGATCCCCTCACCGTGGAATCCCCGCTCCGGCCGAAGTGTCGGGGAGGGGATTCCACGGTGAGCGAGTCGGGTAGCTGTCCACGGTGCCCGTCCGCGCTGCGTCGGGGCCGCCCGTGTCGCCGTCGCTCCCGGGAGGTCGGGAATGTGCTCGCCGGAGGCTCCGCCCTCGCCCCCGATCCGCCAGGCCGTGATCCTCGCCGGCGGACGCGGCGGCCGGCTCGCCCCGTACACGGACCTGTGCCCCAAGCCGATGGTCGAGGTGAACGGCGCACCGCTGCTGCGCCACCAGATCGACCGGTTCGCCGCCGCGGGTGTGGAGACGGTGGTCGTCTCGGCGGGCTACCGCTCGCAGGTGATCACCGACTACGTGCGCACGGCGGACCTGCCGGTCCGCACCACCGTGGTCGTGGAGGACCTCCCGCTGGGTCGGGGCGGCGGGCTGAAGCTCGCCGCCCGCACGCTTCCGGCGCCGCGGGAGCCGTGGTTCGCCGTCTACGGCGACATCTGGGCCGAGTTCCCGCTCACCGCGCTGGCCGCTCACCACGTGCGCAGCGGGGCGCTGGCCACGGTCGCCCTGGTCCCGCCCCGACTGCCCCACGGCACGGTGGTCTGCGACGCCGCAGGGAGGGTCGCCGAACTAGCCGCGCCGCCCCCGCCGACCTGCACGGTCAACGGCGGCGTGTACGCCTTCGCGCCCGGCGTGGTCCCCCTGCTCCCGGACGAAGGGGACCACGCGGACACGACGCTGCCGCACCTCGTACGGCTGGGGCAGCTGGCCGGCTACCGCACCGACGGCTTCTGGTGCGCCGTGAACACCCCGGGCGACCTGCGGGAGTTGCGAGCCCGCGTGGCGGACCAAGCCCAAGCCCAAGCCCAGCCCCAGACGAAGCAGACGGCCCGGCCGTCGCAACCGGCCCCGCACCGCCCGGGCCCAGAGATCACGCCCGGCCCGTCACGCCACCGGGTCCGACGGCCAGGAGCGTGCGGGCCGCAGCGGCCACCGACTCCGGGGCCGTGCGCTCCGCCTTCGCCGGGTCGATGACGCCCCGGAGAGGACCGCACGGCGGCCGCTCTCGTCGAAGATGACGTCGTTCGCGGACACGTCCACTCCCAAGGGCGGTCAGTCGCCCACCGGAGGCAGCACGTTCTGCTGGTAGGAGGCCGGGTCGCCGACGTTGCCCGGCACCTTGTACAGGCACACGACGTACGTCTCCAGGCGGTCCTTGGTCTCGCCCGTCCCCTCCCCCGCGGCGCGGGCGCAGCCGATGCGGGTCGTGGCCTTCCAGACCACCTGGGTGAACAGGCCCGTGCCCGGGTTCTGGTCGTAGCCGGGCTTGTCGAACTTGTAGTCGCCGCCCTGCTTGTACCAGGCGTCCACCGCGGTACGCGCCGGGGTCGCCTCGACGCCCACTTCGAGGGGGCCGTCCCAGCCCCACCAGTCGTTCTCCCCCGCGCCCTTGACCCTCCCCTCGTGCACCAGGTCGAGCCGGTGCCCGGTGCTCAGCCGGGTGGCGCGCTGCTCGGCGGCCTCGACGAGTTCGGGATCGAGCGTGAGGGGCGGGGAGTTGTGCTTGGCGCGGTACTGGTTGTGCGCCTGGAGGGCCCCGTCCTGGAAGGCCTGGTCCGTCACGAGGGGAAGCGCGGGGCGGGGGTAGCCCTCGGCGGCCTGGCCGGGCTGCGCCGGGACGGGCTGAGCCGGCACGAGCACGCCGACGGCCGCCGCCGCGCTGCACGCGCCGCTCAGGACGGCGTTGCGGATTCGGCGTCGTTCCACGGCGGTCTCCTTCGCACTTCGCGTTCGCACTTCGAGCGATCGTCAGCGGCTTAACGCCGCCACGGGAGACGAGGGCACGGAAGGTCAGGCGGAAGGATCAGTCCCGGCGGCCGCGACACTGCGGGCTTCAGCCGGCGCTCCGGGCCTGCTCGATCTCGTCGAGGTGGGACTCGCCCCAGGCCAGGAGGGGCTGCAGTGCCTGCCTGAGGGATCGTCCCAGGTCGGTGAGTTCGTACTCGACGTGCGGCGGGATGACCGGAAAGACGGTGCGGGTCAGCAGCCCGTTGCCCTCCAGCGAACGGAGGTGCTGGGTCAGGACCTTGGGGGTGATCCCGACGACTGCCCGCTGCAGTGCGCTGTAGCGGGCGGTCCCCTCGGACAGCACGCAGAGGATCGACAGCATCCACTTGTCGGCGACCAGGTCGAAGACCCGGCGGGTCGTGCAACCCTGCTCCAGCTGCCCCTGGGTGCCGTCGGCGGCGGCCTTGGCGACGTTCCGCGATGAGGTGACACTATCCACTTGGGAAGTATGGCACTTCGTTGTGCATACTTCCCGGCCCGAGCCGTACTCCAGAGACTGGATGCGTGACGACATCGCAATCTCTGGACACCTCCGCCCGCCGGGCGGCATCTCAAGACTCCGGTGGCTCCGGTGGCTCCGGTGGCTCCGGGGCGGTACTGGCCGTTCTGTGCACCGCCCAGGCCCTCGACATCATGAACCTCTCGTCGGTCAACATGGCGTTGCCGGAGATGGCGCGGGACTGGAACGCCTCCCCCGGGCAGCTCTCCTGGGTGGTCTCGGCCTACTCCCTGACGTTCGCCGGCTTCCTGATGGTGGCCGGGCGAGCCGCCGACCTGTACGGGCGGCGCCGGGCGCTCCTGTGCGGAATGGCGGTGTTCGCCGCCGCGTCCGCGGTGGTGTGGGCCTCCCACTCGCTGCTGCTCGCCGTGGCGGCCCGCGCGGTCCAGGGCGCCGGTGCGGCGGTGACCGTCTCGGCCGCGCTCGGGCTGCTCGGCGCCCTGTGGCGTACGGAACCGGGGCGGTCGCGGGCGCTCGGAGCGTTCGGCGCCATGGGCGGTGTGGGCCTCGCGTTCGGGCTGGTCGTGGGTGGCGCGCTGGCGGGGTCGATCGGGTGGCGGTCGATGTTCGCCGTGAACGTCCTGGTGGTGGTCGCGCTGATGGCGGGTGTGCTCGCGCTGATCCCCGCCGACGCGCCCGAGGATCGTGCCCACGGACGCCTGGACCTCCCCGGTGCGGCGCTGGTGACCGTCGGTCTGCTGGGGCTCTCCTTCGCCTCGACCCGGCTCGGCGGGAACGTGGCCGACGGTCCCGGCTGGGCGGCCGCGGCGCTCGCGGTGGCCCTGCTGACCGGCTTCGCGCTCTGGCAGCGCCGGGCCGACCAGCCGCTCGTCCCGCCGGCGGTGTGGCAGCGGCCGAACCTCGCCGCGGCCCTGGCGGTCGCCGTCCTCATGTACGCGGGTTGGGTCGGGGTGAACTACTTCGCCGCACTCCTACTGCAGAACGTCCTCGGGTTCAGCCCGCTCACCACGGGCGTGGCCTTCCTGCCGCTGG
This sequence comes from Kitasatospora sp. NPDC001095, assembly GCF_053598615.1. Lineage (NCBI taxonomy): Bacteria > Bacillati > Actinomycetota > Actinomycetes > Kitasatosporales > Streptomycetaceae > Kitasatospora > Kitasatospora sp. NPDC001095. Next base: position 100,738 of record NZ_JBSFKQ010000013.1, read on the forward strand.
CCGTCGGCGGCACCCTCCTGCCTCTCGCCGCGGGGCGCCTGCTCCCGCGGCTGGGCGCGCGGCGGCTCATGCTGTTCGGCCTGACCTTCTACACGATCGGCCTCGCCCTGTTCTCGTTGGTCGGCCCCGGGGCGAACTACTGGGCAGTCATCCTGCCGCTCCTGCTCGTCCTCATCATCGGCCTCTCGCAGACCTTCGTGTCGGCGAACGTCACCGCGCTGTCCGGCGCGGGGACCGGCGAACAGGCCCTGGCCGGCGCCCTGTTCAACACCGCGCTCCAGGTCGGGGGCGGACTCGGCCTCGCGGTCCTGTCCACCGTCGCCGCCACGGCCGGTGACGACGTACCGGGCGGCTACCGGGCGGCCTTCCTCACGGCGGCGGGCCTCTCGCTCGCGGCGCTGCTCATCGTCGTCGTCGCCATCCGCAGCCCTCGTAGCACCCGCAGCCCGAACGGCTGAGCGACCGGCTGAGCGACCGGCTGAGCGACCGGCGACGAATCAACTCGGTGGCCGCCACGGACGGTTCGGCCCTACGCTCCCGGGAACAGGTGTTCCTCGAAGAGGTGGGGACGGGATGGGCATGACGCGCAGTTCCACCGTCCGGGCCGTCAACGCGTTGACCGCGCGCTGGGCTGCCACGCTGCCGGAAGGCGGCACGGCCTTCACCACCGCCGGGGTGTGGCCGCTGCTCGCCCTGCTGGCACACGGCGCCACCGGCCCTGCCCGCAGTGAACTCGCCGACGCCCTCGGCATCCCGGCGGAGCAGGCCGCGGAGGGGGCGCGGGGCATGCTGGCCGCCATCGATGCGATGCCAGGCGTGCGGAGTGCGCTCGGTCTGTGGACCCACGAGGAACTGCCACTCGAACCGGGCTGGCTGACCGAACTCCCCGAGCGCGTCCACCAATACCTCACCGGCGACCCGGTCTCGGACCAGGCTCGACTCGACGCCTGGGCGACAGCCTGCACCGACGGGCAGATCGCGTCGATGCCGGTCGGCGTCGACACGGAGACCCGGGCGGTGCTGGCCGGTGCCCTGACCGTCCGCACCGACTGGATCCGCCCGTTCGAATGTACTGGCCTGGAGGCGGGGACGGGCCCCTGGCGGGGCAGGGACCTGGCCGGCCTGTTCCGGACCACCGCACTGCTCGACCGGGCGGGGGTCGCGCAGACCCCGATCGGTCCGGTCACCGTACTGCAGGTCCTCGGGGTCCAAGGAGTCGACGTCCACCTGTTCCTGGGAACCGAGGACGCCTCGCCGGCACAGGTACTGCCCGCGGCGGTACGAACCCTCGCCGACCGCAGGTCGGTGCTCCCAGGCGATCGACTCCCCTACGGCACTCCGGGCCCCGGGCTGACCGTCGAGCACGTTCCCAGCCTCGACGGCACACCGGAGCTGCTGGTGGAGACTGTGCCCTTCACCGTCACCGCCCGACACGATCTGCTCGGGGACCCTGACCTGTTCGGCCTCCGGACGGCGACGGACCGAACCCGAGGGCACTTCCCCGCCATCAGCAGCGCCCCGCTGGCGGTGGGGGCGGCCGCCCAGACGGTCACCGCCACGTTCGGGGAACGCGGCTTCCGTTCCGCGAGCGTCACCGCGCTGAGCGTGGCGGCTGCGGGGCAGCCACCGCGGCACCGCTACCGCGCCCGCAGGATCAGCGCCCGATTCGACCGTCCCTTCGGCTTCCTCGCCGTCCACCGCACCTCACGGCTCGTCCTGAACGCCGGCTGGGTCACCGAACCGGACGCCTTCGAGGAATCGGCCTGGGAATGGTGAGTCCGTGAAGCAACGGACCGTACCGGACCGCACCGGGCCGAGCGCGGCCGCACAGGCAGCACGCCAAGGGAGTGGGAAGTCGGCCGGGCCGACTTCCCACTCCCTTCGGCTCCCCCGGCCGGCGCCGGGGGCCACGGAGGCGGTCAGCCCGCCATGCAGGCGTACCACTGGGTGCGGGCGAAGGCCGCGCCGCCGACCCAGTAGTTGACGTTGTACGCCGCCGTGCACTGCTCCGTCTTCGACAGCGTCCTGGGGTAGGCGTTCGCCTGGGTGCCGGTGGCGAGGACGAGCACGGGGGCCAGCACGGCCGCGGCGGCCGCGGTGGCGGCAAGTCGGCGGATCTTCATCGGTGTGGGTTCCTCCTTCGAAACGGCGGCCGGGCGCTCCCCCGCGAAGCCCGGCCGGAGTGTTCGGCTCCGTGCGCCACATCCTGGCAGCGGCGGTCGACACGGGGATATCCCACAAATCTCGGATGTCGAAGGAGTGGGAAGTCGGCCTGGTCGACTTCCCACTCCTGTTGGTTCATCGGGGAGTTGCTGGGGGGGCTATGCCGGGGTTCAGGGGGCGGCGGGGGCGGTGGCGGCGAGGTCGAGTTCGGCCCAGACGGTCTTGGAGTCGGGGTGGCGGGGGATGGTGCCCCAGCGATCACAGAGCGCGTCGATGAGGGTGAGGCCGCGACCGCCCTGGGCTCGTTCACGCTGCCGACGCCGCCCAACCGGCCGCAGATCGGCTTCGTGGAGGCGCAGCACGTGAATCGCCTGATCACGGATCCGGTGGAAGTCCGTAATATGGCCGCACGGTACAGCAGTATCCGAGCCCAGGCCCAGGCCCTGGGGCTGAGGGAGTCCCTGGCCCTGATCGAAGCGATTCTGGGGGGAGCGGCAGGCATGGCCGAGCTGGCGTGGTTCAAGAGCAGCTACAGCACCAACGAGGGCCCCGACTGCGTCGAGGTCGCCGAGACCCCCGGTGTCGTCCACGTGCGTGACTCCAAGGACAAGAGCGGCCCCCAGCTGGCCTTCGAGCCGGCCGCATGGGAGGCGTTCGTGAAGTTCGCCGCCACCACCACCGAGGTCTGACCCGACCGGACCTCCCCTCAACGGCCCACCGCCTTCCCGGCGGCGCGCCGTTGGCGTATCGACAGATCCAATCTGTACGGGTCCGGCCCGGCGTGTATCAGCCGCTGATGCTCGCCTTGCCGTTCTCGATGTGGCCCATGAAGCGGCGCCGGTAGGTGGAGCCCTTCTCCGTGGTGGTGAGGGTGGCGTCGTACCGGCCGTGAGTGTCCTTGGCCTCCAAGCATGGACCGGGTGGGCGAGGTGCGCGGGCTTGGTCACCGCCTCACCCTGGTTCCGCGAGTACCGCTCAACCAGCCACGAACGACCAGACGAGCCCGGCCAAGACCAGTGCCACGCACATCGCCAGGATCAGCGCAGGCGGTGCCGCGATGGCGAGGAACACCCAGGCGGCCCGCTTGGCGAGGGGCGTGCCGTGCTCCCGCAGCACGGCGAAGAAGAGCAGCGCCACCAGGAGCAGCGGCACCGACCAGAACACCACGAATGTGCCGTCCGGCATCTCCATCCCCCCTCCGGCCACACCGACGCCAGGTGACCGTGGCGCGATCCTAGCGGGGCACGGATCCGTTCTGGCGGTCGGCCTCAACCAACTTGGCGGCCCTGGCGGCACGCTGGGCGAAGACCTTCTCCCGCCGGTCGGCGGTCTGCTTGAGCATCCGCTTGCGGTCGCGGGCGGAGAGGCGGTCGATGTAGAGCCCGCCGTTGAGGTGGTCGGTCTCGTGCTGGAGGCAGCGGGCAAAGTAGCCGGTGCCCTCGATCACAACCGGCTCCCCGTGCTGGTTGACCCCGCGCACCACGGTCCGGGCGGGGCGCGCGAGCTTGGTGTTCGCTCCGGGGACGGAGAGGCAGCCTTCGGTCTCCTCGATGAGCGCGCGCCCGGGCTCCTGCTCCTCGACCACCGGGTTGAGGATGTGGCCGGTGTGCCGGACGCCGTCGTCGTCGGGGCAGTCGTAGACGAAGAGGCGCAGGTCCACGTCCACCTGGTTGGCGGCGAGGCCGCAGCCGTCGGCGACGTGCATGGTGGCGAACATGTCGTCGATCAGCCGGGCCAGGCGCTCGCTGCCGAAGTCCTCCTCGGTGGCCGCCCGGCAGGGGCGGTGCAGGATCTCCTCCCCCACCTCGGTGATCCGCAGGACGGACGGGCGTTCGCTCGGCTGGGACACGGTCGCTCCTTCGAGGGGCTGGGCTTGCTGTCGACTTTGCAAAGTAGCAGACTTTGCAAAGTGACCGAAGACCTCGTCAGAACCGGCCCCCTCCCCGAGCACGCCGTCCGCACCGCGCTGCTGGAACTGCTCGCCGAGCACGGCACCGTCACCTCCACCGAGGCCGCCGCCCGGCTCGGCCTCAGCTCGGGCCTCTGCTCCTTCCACCTGCGGCAGCTGGCCCGGTACGGGCTGATCGAGGAGGCCCCGGCCACCGACGGGCGGGCCCGGCCGTGGCGGCTGCCGACCACCCAACAGCCCGACGGAGAAGGAGAGTTCGGAGAACTGGCGCGCGGCCTGGAGGACGAGAGCCACCAGCGCTGGCTCGCCCGGCGTGGCGAGGCCCCGGCCGAGTGGCAGCAGGACGAGGCCTTCAGCGCCGTCGTCTACCTGACGCCCGCCGAGCTGGCCGCCGTCGGCGCTGAGGTCCGCCGGGTGCTGGCCCGCTACCGGGACCGCGAGACGGACCCGGCGGCCCGGCCCGCCGAGGCCCGGCCGGTCGCCGCCGTCGCCCGGCTCTTCCCGCTCCTCGACCAGTAGCCCAGTGCGCGGTTCAGGCCGCGCGCGACCACGACCGTGACCGCACCGCCCGGAGCAGCGGCCCGGCCACCAGCCCCAGCGCCGCACCCAGCACGACCCCCTGCACCCCGTCCCAGACGTCCTGCACGTCACAGGCCCGCCCGATCGCCGGCAGCGCGTAGTGCAGCGCCGACACCGCGAACGGCAGCGCCGCCGCACCCAGCAGCGCCACCACCGCCCGCCGCCGGGTGCCCGCCAGCGCGGCCGCGAAGCCGACCGGGGCATAGGTCGCCAGCTTGAGCTCGATGTGCCGCACGTGCAGCAGCTCGTACGGGGAACGCGGGCGGCCGCCCTCCACGGCACAGTGCCGGACGCCGCCCTCCGAGAGCCGGAAGGCGTCCGGCAGCAGCATCGCCACGACCACCCCGCCGAGCCCGAGCAGCAGCACGAAGCCGACCGCCCAGTGGGCCCGCAGCAGCCGCCCCACCGGCCGGTTCAGCAGGGCCGCGGGCACCAGCGAGAGCAGCAGCCCGGGCCAGAACATCGGCATCCCGCCGAGCACCGCACTGATCACGCCTCAAACGGACGCCCCTCGCGCCCGCCCGGTTCTCCCCGGGACGAGGGGAAATGCCGGTCCGTCACCGTGCGCTCACCCCGCGACCGCGCGCCCGCCGCGACGACAGCCCCGGTGTGAGGTCGCGTGTCGCACCTGCTCCGGCCCTTGGAGCCGGGGCGAGGAACCGGAGGTGGAGTGCCAGGGCTCAGGGCGGCCGGAGGCGAGGCCCGAGGCGGCCGGGGGGCGGCCGGAGGCGGGGCCCGAGGCCGCCGGGGCGGAAGCAGCCGGGCCAAGAACGCAACGCCCCCGGGGCCCGAGGCCGCCGGGGCGGAAGCAGCCGGGCCGAGAACGCAACGCCCCGGGGCCGGGAAGCCAGGGGCGGTCGGCTCCGCCGGTGCGGCCCCGACCGCCCCCCTCCCCGGGTCAGTGCGGGATCGAGGAGATCAGCTCCTGCGCCCCCTGCCGCTTGAGCGCCAGGGCCACCGACGTCCCGAGGTCCTCGGGGCTGAGCGCGCCCGCCCACTCGTGGGCGTCCAGCACCTGCTTGCCGTCCGGGGTGAAGACCCGGCCGCGCAGGGACAGGCGGCCGTCGCGTTCGGCGTTGGCGTAGCCGGCGATCGGGCTGTTGCAGTGGCCCTGGAGGGCGTGCAGGAACATCCGCTCGGCCGCCGCCTCGCGCCAGGTGTCGTGGTGGCCGAGGCCGGTGACGGCCTCGATGGTGGCCTCGTCGCCCTCGCGGCACTGCAGGACGAGGATGCCGGCGCCGATCGGCGGGCACATCGCCTCGATGCCGAGCACCTCGGTGATCCGGGCCTGCTCGCCGATCCGCTCCAGGCCGGAGACGGCGAGCAGCAGGGCGTCGACGTCCCCGGCCGCCAGCTTGGCGAGCCGGCTGTTGGCGTTGCCGCGGATCGGGACGCACTCCAGGTGCGGGTGGGAGGAGGCGAGTTGGGCGACCCGGCGGACGGAGGAGGTGCCGATCCGGGTGCCGGGCGGGAGGGCGGCGAGCGGCAGGCCGCCGGGGTGGACGAGGGCGTCGCGGATGTCGTCGCGGCGCAGGTAGGCGGCGAAGACGGTGCCGGCCGGCAGCGGGCGGTCGGCGGGTACGTCCTTGAGGCAGTGGACGGCGACGTCGGCCTCTCCGGCGAGCAGTGCGGCGTCGACCTCCTTGGTGAAGGCGCCCTTGCCGCCGAGTTGGGCGAGATCACCCGTCCAGCGGTCGCCCGAGGTGGTGACGGGCACCACCTCGGTGCGCAGGCCCGGGTGCAGGGCGGCGAGTTCGGTGCGGACCCGCTCGACCTGGGCCAGTGCCATGGGTGAGGAGCGGGAGACGATGCGGATCAGCTCAGCGGTGGCCATGGCGCGATGATAGGGGCCGTCCCACCGTGGATTGAGCATCCGTCAGCGCCATGACGGGCGCGGCGGACGATACCGCAAGCTCGGACAACGCGGACGGCCGGTCGGGGTGTCCGACCGGCCGTCCGCACACGGGTCCGCACCCCCGCGGCTTCACTCGTTGTGCAGCACCTCGGCGATCGGCAGGCGGGCCGCCGATCGGGCCGGGACGAGGGCGCCGAGGACGGCGATCGCGACGCCCGCGAGCGCGAGGCCGGCGAGCAGTGGGGCGTTCCAGACGTCGATCATCTCCTCCGGGAAGACGATCGTCACCACGTTCTCGGTGATCAGCCGGTGGGCCACCACCCCGACCGGGATGCCGATGATCCCGCTGACCACGCCCTGCCAGGCCACAGAGGTGACCGTCATCGCGACCACCTGCCGGGGCGTCATCCCGATCGACTTCAGCATGCCGAGGTCGCGGCGGCGCTCGCGGACGGTGAGCAGCAGGGTGTTGAAGACGCCGAGCGAGGCGACCACCGACAGCAGCACCGTGAAGATCGTGGTGAAGGCGATGACCGCGGCGATCGGCCCGGCCAGGTCGGGCGCGAACACCGAGGCCGAGAGGCTGGGGTCGGCGTCCGTCACGGCCTTGCGGTAGGCCTCGGCGTCGGCGCCCTTGGCGAGCTTCACGTCGTACTCGACCACGTGCGGGTCGTCGGTGAGCGCGGCCCTGGTGGCGTCGTTGGAGGCGAAGGCCCGGGGGTTGCCCTCGGACTCCTCGCCGACGAGGGTGACGGGCAGTTGCCGCCCGTCCAGGGACAGGGTGAGTTTGTCGCCGACCTTGAGGCCGTGTTGCCGGAGGAAGGACGGCCCGGCCTCAATCTCGTTCGGGCCTGTCGCCGGGCGGCCGTCCACGACGTTCAGCCGCTTGGAGTCGACGATGTCGTCGCCGCCGTAGAAGTTGGCGAACGCGGGCTGGTTGTGGCCGACCAGCCCGACCTGGACCAGTCCGCGCGTGCCGACCCGTTCGGCGCCGGGGGCGGCGCGCAGCATCGCCTCGGTCCGGGCGGGGGTGAGCTTCGGCGCGACCTTGTTGTCCGCGAAGTGGGCGGTCCGGACGTTGACGTGGGTGTGGCCGTCGGTGTGGTCCACCAACTGGGTCAGGGTGCTGCTCAGACCGGTCGTCATCGTCACGGTGACCACGCCGAGCACGATCGCCGACATGGTCAGCGCGGTGCGGGCGGGGCGGGCGAAGGGCTGGCCGAGGCCGAGGCTGACCGCGCGCGGCAGCCGGGTGCCGCTCAGCCGGCGCTGGACCTTCAGCCCGCGGCCGTTGCGCGGCGTGCTGCCGGCCGAGATGGCCCGGGCGGCGGGGAGCCGGTGGGCGCGCGAGGCCGGGACCAGGGCGGCGAGGACGACCAGCAGCGGGACGCTGACCAGGGTGGCGGCGGGCAGCCAGCCGGCGGGCTCGATCACGGCGGTGCCGGTGACGATGCCGGAGAACGCGGCCCGGAGGATCGGGTGCGCCGCCACCCAGCCGGCCGCCGTGCCGAGGACGGTCCCGGCGACCGCGGGCACCGAGACCATCGTCAGGTAGACGGTGACCACCTGGCGCGGGGTGAAGCCGATCGACTTCAGGACGCCGATGTGCCGGTAGCCGGAGACCACCGCGCCGCTCACCACGTTGCCGACGATCAGCGCGGAGACCACCAGGCCGAGCACGCCGAAGACCGTCATCAGCGGCAGGTAGGAGTCGGCGCCCGCCGAGAAGGCGTCCTTGAGCACCAGGTACGACTGGGTGCTGACGACCGCGTCCCCGGGCAGGCCCTCGGTGGCGGTGGCCAGGGCGGAGGCGAGCCGCTGGTCGTCGGCGGCGTCGGTGAAGCGGTAGAGCATCTGGCGGGCGGTGGGGTGCAGAGCGGTCGCCTGTTCGGGGGTGACCCAGCCGCCGGCGCTCTGGCTCATGCTGGTGGCGAAGCCGACGATGGTGAGCTGTCGGCCGCCGCCGATGGGGATCGGGGTGTTCAGGAGCCTGTCCGACGCGCCGCCGAACGGCGAGTCCAGGACCACCTCGCCGGGTGCGGCGGCCCAGCGGCCGGAGAGCAGTTCCACCCGGTCCACCGGCCCGGCCGGGTCGGTGCGGCCGACCAGGGTCAGCGGCCCGGGCGGGCTGCCGACCCAGTCGCTGGGGATCTGCACCGTGGCCTGGTCGAACGGCCCGGCTGCCGCCTCGACGCCCGGCCGGTGGGCGGTGGCGGCCAGCTGCTCCGCCGGGGCCGCGGCCGGGTCGAAGGCCGCGACGACGTGAGCGCCCCGCTGCTCGCCGAAGGCCGCGTCGAAGGGGGCCCGGGCGGCGCTGATCACCGCGAGGGCGAGCAGCACGGTCGTGGTGGCGCAGAAGACGACCAGGCCGATCACGACGGTCTGCACCCGGCGGCGCTTCACGGCCGCCCGCGAGGCGCGCCAGACGGCGCCGGTCATGCGGACGCCTCCAGCATCCGCTCGTTCGCCACGCGCCCGTCCGCCACCTCGACCAGCCGGCTGGCGCAGCGGGTGGCCAGCTTGGGGTCGTGGGTGACGATCAGCAGGGTCTGCCCGATCTGGTTGAGGTCGATCAGCAGGTCCATCACCTGCTCGCCGGAGCGGCTGTCCAGTGCGCCGGTGGGCTCGTCCGCGAGCAGCAGGGCCGGGCGGTTCATCAGGGCCCTTGCCACCGCGACGCGCTGGCGTTCGCCGCCGCTGAGCGTGGCCGGGTAGACGTCCTTGCGGTGCGCGACGCCGAGTTCGTCCAGCAACTCCAGTGCGCGGCGGCGGGCCTGGCGGGCGCTGGTGCCGGTCAGCTGGGCGGCCAGGGCGACGTTGTCGAGGGCGGGGAGGTCGTCGATCAGGTTGAAGAACTGGAAGATCATGCCGATGTGGCGGCGGCGGAAGAGGGCCAGCCCGTGCTCGTTCAGCTGCCCGAGGTCCTGCCCGTGCACCCGGACGGTGCCGGCGGTGGGCCGGTCCAGCCCGGCCACCATGTTCAGCAGGGTGGACTTGCCGCACCCCGAGGGGCCCATCACGGCGACCGCCTCGCCGGCGCGGATCCGCAGGTCGAGGCCGTCGAGCGCCTTGGCGTCGCCGAACTCCTTGTGGACCCCGGACAGCTCGACGACGACCTGCGCGTCGTCCGGCCGGGAGGTCCCGTCGTGGTCGTTGCTCATGGTGGACGACCGTAGGGGCGGCGCTCCCGTCCGTACGTCCCACCCCGGGTGTAACCGTGGGCGGCCGTAGTACCGGGGATGTACGGGAGCGGCACCCCCGGATGATGTGGATCACCGTGTGACCTGGGAGGCTGGCGCCGTGTGGGGAACGGGGTGGGAGTGGGCGGCCGTCGCGACGGCCGGTGCTGCGGGCACGGCGGCCGGCTGGCTGGCGGTGGCGCTCGCCCGGGCGCGGCGGCTGCACCGGGCGGCCATCGGCGAGCGAGGCTGGCTGCTGGAACGGGAGCGGGATCGCGCCGCCCGTACCGCCGTGGACGCCGAACGGGCCCGGATCGCCGCCGAGTTGCACGACATCGTGAGCCACAACGTGAGCCTGATGGTGGTGCAGGCCGGGGCCGCGCGCGAGGTGCTGGCCACCATGCCGCAGGAGGCGGCGGCCGCGATGGCGGCGGTCGAGGCCGCCGGGCGGGACACCATGACGGAGCTGCGGCACCTGCTGGGCCTGCTCGCCCCCGCCGCGGACGGCGGCGAGGAGCCGGCCGGGGACGGCTTCGCCCCGCAGCCCAGCCTGAGCCGGCTGAGCCCGCTGATCGACCGCTTCGCCTTCGCCGGGCTGCCGGTCGAGGTGCGGATCTCCGGTGAGCCGAGGCCGCTGCCCGGCGGCATCGACGTGACGGCGTACCGGATCATCCAGGAGGCGCTGACCAACGCGCTCAAGCACGGGGACGGGGTGACGGCGGAGGTGACGGTGCGCTACGCGGACCACTACCTGCGGGTGGAGGTGCTCAACAGCGGCCCGAGCGTGCTCTCCGGGGCGCCCGGTCCGGCCCCGCGGCCGGCGGACGGCGCCGGGCGCGGGCTGATCGGCCTGCGCGAGCGCGTCGCGGTGTACGGCGGGGACCTGGACGCCCGGCGCCGGATCGGCGGCGGCTTCCGGGTCCGTGCCCGCATCCCGCTGGACCGGCCGTGACGGAGGGGAGCATGGACGTGGAGCAGGGGGCCGTGGACACGGCGCAGGGCCAGGAGCCGGGCCGGAGTCGGCAGCCGGAGCAGCAGAGCCGCCCGCGGGTGGTGATCGCGGACGACCAGGAGCTGGTCCGCACGGGCTTCCGGATGATCCTCACCGCGCGCGGCATCGACGTGGTCGCCGAGGCCGGCGACGGCGCCGAGGCGGTGGCCTCCGCCGTCCTGCATCGCCCGGACGTCGCGCTGCTGGACATCCGGATGCCCGGCATGGACGGTCTGGAGGCCGCCCGGCGCATCCTGGCCCAGGTGCCCGGCTGCCGGGTGATCATGCTGACCACCTTCGACCTGGACCACTACGTCTACGCCGCGCTGTCCGCCGGGGCCAGCGGTTTCCTGCTCAAGGACGTCACCTCGGCCCACCTCGCCGCCGCCGTACGGCTGGTGGACACCGGGGACGCGCTGCTCGCCCCCTCGATCACCCGCCGGCTGGTCGAGCGCTTCGCGGCCGGTGCGCCGCGCCCGGCCCCGGGCGCCGACGGCCCGCCGCTGCACCGCGACCTCGCGCCGCTCACCCCGCGCGAGGCGGAGGTGCTGGCGCTGCTCGGCCGCGGGCTGTCCAACACCGAGCTGGCACGCGAACTGACGCTCAGCGAGTCGACGGTGAAGACCCATGTGGCCCGGATCTTCGCCAAGCTCGACCTGCGCGACCGGGCGCAGGCGGTGGTGCTCGCGTACGAGACCGGGCTGGTCGCGCCGGGCGGCGGCTGACCGTCAATTCACCTCTACCGTGCACCAGTTCGCGTTATTATTAGCCGAATCTCACTCATTGGAGTTAAATCTCCACCGAACTCCCTTTTTCGCCAGGTCATGGGGCACCATCTGCATGTCCACGCCCGAACCGGACCGATCACCTCGGGCGCCCCCGGCACGACGAGCACACCTGGACCGGCCCGTGACCACCAATCCCCCCGTGTGGGACTGCCCCTTCCACCACACCGACGGCCTGGAGTTCGACCCCCTCCTGAAGCGACTGCTCACCGAAGCCCCGGTCGCCAGGATCCGACTGCCGCACGGCGAGGGCGAGGCCTGGCTGGCCACCCGCTACGAGGACGTCAGGACCGTCACCACCGACCGCCGGTTCAGCCGCGCCGCGGGCATCGGCCGCGACCTGCCCCGGATGACGCCTGCCCCGATCGCCCAGGCCGAGGCGATCAACCTGATGGACCCGCCCGCCCACAACCGGCTGCGCCGGCTCGTCGCCCAGGGCTTCACCAACCGCCAGGTCGAGCGGATGCGCCCGGCCACCCAGCGGACCGTCGACGGCTACTTCGACGAGATGACCGAGCACGGCGCCCCCGCCGACCTGATGCACTTGCTGGCCAGCCGCCTCCCGCTCGCCACCATCTGCGAACTGCTGGACATCCCCGCGGCCGACCGCACCGAACTGCGCGGCCACGCCGTGGCGATGATGCGGATGGGCCCCGGCAGCCGGGACGGCCAGGAGGCCGCCAAGGCCGCCCTGCGCGCGTACTTCACCGAGCTCACCGCCGAACGCCGGGCCCACCCCCGCGAGGACCTGATCAGCGCCCTCGCCACCGCCCGCGACGGCGACGAACTGCTCGACCCGGACGAGCTGACCGTCATGGCGATGGTCCTGCTGGTCACCGGCCACGACACCAGCACCTACCAGCTCGGCAACATCGGCTACACCCTGCTCACCCACCCCGAGCAGCTCGCCAAGCTGCGCGCCCAGCCGGACATGCTGCCCCGCGCCCTGGAGGAGCTGCTGCGCTTCATCCCGTTCCGCCAGGGCGTCGGCATCGCCCGGGTCGCCACCGAGGACGTCGAGCTGGGCGGCACGCTGATCCGGGCCGGCGAGGCCGTGCACGTCTCCTACCTCACCGCCAACCGGGACCCTTCGGTCTACGAGCGCCCCGACGAGCTGGACCTCGACCGCGGCGCGCCCACCCACATGGCCTTCGGGTACGGCCAGCACCACTGCCTCGGCTCCCACCTGGCCCGGATGGAGCTGCAGGTCGCCATCGGCACCCTGCTGCGCCGCTTCCCCGGGCTGCGGCTGGCCGTCGACCCGACCGAACTCGACTGGGACTCCGGCTCGATCTGGCGCTTCCCGCGCACCCTGCCGGTGGCCTGGTAGCGCCTCCCCTCGACCCACCGTTCCCGCAGCACTGGGGAGACCCGCACCCATGGCAACACTCTGCCGCCCCGCCATCGCCGTACCCGAGCACGTCATCACCCTCGACGAGACCCTCGACCTGGCCCGCACCCTGCACGCCGGGCACCCGCAACTCGGCCTGGCACTGCGGCTGATCGAGAACACCGGGGTGCTCACCCGGCACCTGGTCCAGCCGATCGAGCGGACCCTCACCCACCCGGGCTTCACCGTCCGCAACGAGCTGTACGAGCGCGAGGCCAAGCGGCGCGTCCCCGAGGTGGTCGAACGGGCTCTCTTCCACGGCGAGTTGACAGCAGGTGACATCGACCTGATCGTCTACGTGTCCTGCACCGGCTTCATGATGCCGTCGATGACCGCCTGGCTGATCAACACCATGGGTTTCCGCTCCGACACCCGCCAGGTGCCGATCGCCCAACTCGGCTGCGCGGCCGGCGGCGCCGCCGTCAACCGGGCCCACGACTTCTGCCGCGCCTACCCGGGCGCCAACGTGCTGATCGTGGCCTGCGAGTTCTGCTCGCTCTGCTACCAGCCGACCGACCTCGGCGTCGGCTCGCTGCTCTCCAACGGCCTCTTCGGGGACGCGGTCGCCGCCGTGGTGATGCGCGGGAACGGCGGACGCGGCGTCCAGGTCGAGCGCAACGGCTCGCACCTCGTCCCGCACACCGAGGACTGGATCTCGTACGGGGTGAAGGACACCGGCTTCCACTTCCGGCTGGACAAGCGGGTGCCCGGCACGATGGCGATGCTCGCGCCCGCGCTGCGCGGCCTGGCCGGGGAGCACGGCTGGGACGTCTCCGGGCTCGGCTTCTACATCGTGCACGCGGGCGGCCCGCGCATCCTGGACGACCTGTGCCGCCTCCTCGACCTGGAGCCGGCCACCTTCCGCTTCAGCCGGGCGACGCTCACCGAACGCGGCAACATCGCCAGCGCCGTGGTCTTCGACGCCCTGGCCCGGCTGTTCGCCGACGGCGGCGTGCCCGAGGGCACCACCGGGCTGATCGCCGGCTTCGGCCCCGGCATCACCGCCGAGATCTCACTGGGCAGTTGGGTCGGCGCACCGACCGAGGGGGCGCGCCCGCGCCGCCCGCGCGCCATCTCCACCTCCGACATCGCCCTCGTCCATCCGACCGTCCCCCGCCGTTTCCCGACCGGCACTACGATCACTGAATGACCGATACCGCGAACCACACCGATGCCTCTGCCAGATCAACCGAACTAGCGGCACTGTTCCCGGCGTTGCACGCGCCGCAGTACTGGAGCTGGGGGCGGTTCGACGCCCGGTTCTCCACCGAGCTGCCGCCGGACGCACTGGTCACCAACATCCACCTGGTCGGCTTCGCGGACGACCGGGTGGTGCTCTGCCGGGACGACCGGAACCACTGGTTCCTGCCCGGCGGCACCCGGGAGCGGGACGAGAGCATCGCCTCCTGCCTCGCCCGCGAGCTGGCGGAGGAGGCCGGCGCCCGGCTGCTCGGCGAGCCGCGCTGGCTGGGCGCGCACCGCTGCCGCACCGAGGACCCGGTGCCGTACCGGCCGTGGCAGCCGCACCCGGAGAAGGCCTGGCTGTGGGGGTGGGGCGAGGTCGTGCTGGACTCCGCGCCGACCAACCCGGCGGACGGCGAGCAGGTGGTCGAGGTCCGCGCGGTGCCGCCCGCGGAGGCCGAGCGACTGCTGCTGACCGGGCGCGACGCCTGGTGGGGCGAGCTGGTCGCGCTGGCCGTGGAGCTGCGCCGGCGGGCCGCACTGGGGTGAGACCCCGGCCCGGGCGGTTATTCCCGCGACTGCCGAAGGTCACTTGAACGGCCGAACACCGAGTGAAGATGTCCGTTTTGCGGTGGTATTACTCAGCCATGGACACCACCTCACTGGCCGTGGACTACCCGGTGCTCAACATCTTCTGGACGATGCTGGAGTTCTTCCTCTGGGTGCTCTGGTTCTTCCTGCTGTTCAAGATCATCACGGACATCTTCCGCAGCCACGACCTCAGCGGCTGGGGCAAGGCCGGCTGGCTCGTCCTGGTGATCATCCTGCCCCTGATCGGCGTCCTCGTGTACCTGATCGCACGCGGGCAGTCGATGACCAAGCGCGACATCCAACAGGCCCAGGAGAACCAGGCCGCGTTCAAGGCCTACATCCGGGACGCGGCGGCGTCGGGGCCCGAGGGCGGCGGCCGCAGCCACGTCGACGACCTGGCGAAACTGGCGGAGCTGAAGGAGAAGGGCGCGATCTCCGAGGAGGAGTACCAGAAGGCGAAGGAGAAGATCCTGGCCTGAACGTCCGGACGGTCAACCACGGCCCGGGGCCGGTGGACGCGGTGCGCGTCCACCGGCCCCGGGCCGTGGTCGGTCGAGGGCCCGGGCCGTGGTCGGTCGAGGGCCCGGCTCAGCGCCGCCCGGAGCGGCGACCGCCCGAGCCGCCCTCGCCACCGCCGGCCAGGCCGGCCCGGCGCAGCGCGTCCGCCATGGCGCTGTTGGCCGGCACGCCGCCGCCGAAGCCGCCGCGGTCCCCGCCCTGGCCGCCACCGCGCCGGTCCTGGCCACCGCGACCGCCCTGACCGCCCTGGCCGCTCTGACCGCCCTGGCCGCCGCCGCGGCGCTCCTGGCGGGGCGGGCGGGCCTGCCGCTCGCCGCGGTCGCCACGGTCCCCGCCGCGCTCGCGCCCGACCTCGTCGTCCAGCCGCAGGGTCAGCCCGATCCGCTTGCGCGGCACGTCCACCGAGAGCACCCGGACCTTGACGATGTCGCCGGGCTTGACCACCTCGCGCGGGTCCTTGACGAAGTTCCGCGACAGCGCCGAGACGTGCACCAGCCCGTCCTGGTGGACGCCCACGTCCACGAACGCGCCGAAGGCGGCGACGTTGGTGACCACGCCCTCCAGCACCATGCCGACCTCCAGGTCGCCGATCTTGTCGACGCCCTCCTTGAAGGTCGCGGTGCGGAAGGCCGGGCGCGGGTCCCGGCCCGGCTTGTCCAGCTCGCCGAGGATGTCGGTGACGGTCGGGACGCCGAAGGTGTCGTCGGCGAAGTCCGCCGGGCGCAGCGCCCGCAACCGCTCGCCGTTGCCGATCAGTTCGCGCAGCTCCCCGCCGGTCGCGGCCAGGATGCGGCGCACCACCGGGTAGGCCTCGGGGTGCACGCTGGAGGCGTCCAGCGGGTCCTCGCCGCCGGGGATGCGCAGGAAGCCGGCGCACTGCTCGAAGGCCTTGGGGCCGAGCCGGGAGACGTCCTTGAGCTGCCGGCGGGTGCGGAACGGGCCGTTGGCGTCGCGGTGCGCCACGATGTTGTCGGCCAGCGTTCCGGTGATCCCGGAGACCCGGGTGAGCAGCGGCGCCGAGGCGGTGTTGACGTCCACGCCGACGGCGTTGACGCAGTCCTCGACCACGGCGTCCAGCGAACGGGAGAGCTTCACCTCGCTCAGGTCGTGCTGGTACTGGCCGACGCCGATCGACTTGGGGTCGATCTTGACCAGTTCGGCCAGCGGGTCCTGGAGCCGGCGGGCGATCGAGACCGCGCCGCGGATCGACACGTCCAGGTCCGGCAGCTCCTGCGAGGCGAACGCGGAGGCCGAGTAGACCGAGGCGCCGGCCTCGCTGACCATCGCCTTGGTGAGCTTCAGCTCGGGGTGGCGCCCCAGCAGGTCCTCGGCGAGCTTGTCGGTCTCCCGGGAGGCGGTGCCGTTGCCGATCGCGATCAGGTCGACGTCGTGCTTCTTCGCCAGTGCCGCCAGGGTCGCCAGCGCCGCGTCCCACTTGTTGGCGGGCTGGTGCGGGTAGATCGTGTCGTACGCGACGACCTTGCCGGTGGCGTCCACCACGGCGACCTTCACCCCGGTGCGGAAGCCCGGGTCCAGGCCCATGGTGGCGCGGGTACCGGCCGGGGCGGCGAGCAGCAGGTCGCGCAGGTTCGCGGCGAAGACCCGCACCGCCTCGTCCTCGGCCTCGGCGCGCAGCCGGGACCGCAGGTCGATGCCGAGCCGGACCAGGATGCGGGTGCGCCAGGCCCAGCGGACGGTGTCGCCGAGCCACTTGTCGGCCGGGCGGCCGCGGTCGGCGATGCCGAAGCGGGCGGCGATCCGCTGCTCGTAGTCGTTCTCGCCGGGCAGATCGCCCTCGGTGTCGCCGTCGTACGGGGAGAATTCGAGGTCGAGCACCTCCTCCTTCTCGCCGCGCAGCATCGCGAGGATGCGGTGCGAGGGGAGCTTGGTGTACGGCTCCGCGAAGTCGAAGTAGTCGGCGAACTTGGCGCCGTCGCCCTCCTTGCCGTCGCGGACCCTGGCGACCAGCCGGCCGCGGGTCCACATGCGCTCTCGCAGCGAGCCGACCAGGTCGGCGTCCTCACCGAAGCGCTCGACCAGGATCGCCCGGGCGCCCTCCAGCGCGGCGGGGCCGTCCGCGACCGACTCGTTCAGGTACTGCGCGGCCAGCGCCGCCGGGTCCTGGGACGGGTCGGCGAGCAGGGTGTCGGCGAGCGGCTCCAGGCCGGCCTCGCGGGCGATCTGCGCCTTGGTGCGCCGCTTCGGCTTGAACGGCAGGTAGATGTCCTCCAGGCGGGCCTTGGAGTCGGCGGCGAGCACCTGGGCGCGCAGCGCGTCGTCCAGCTTGCCCTGCGCCTCGATCGACTCCAGGACGGCCGCCCGGCGGTCCTCCAGCTCGCGCAGGTAGCGCAGCCGCTCCTCCAGGGCGCGCAGCTGGGCGTCGTCCAGGGAGCCGGTGACCTCCTTGCGGTAGCGGGCCACGAACGGGACGGTCGCGCCGCCGTCGAGCAGTTCGACGGCCGCCTTCACCTGCCCTTCGCGGACGCCCAGTTCCTCGGCGATCTTCCGCTCGATCGCCTGCTGGGCCTGCCGGGCCACCTGTTCGACTGGCGTGGTCACGAAGCCGGTCACCTTCTCCATCAGTGCTTGCGCCGTACGCCCTGCATTCTGGCAGGTGCCGACGGCGGCGCCCGGGCGCCCCCGGGGCGGCCGGGCGTGGCGCGGTGCCGTGCTCCGGCGGGGGCGGCGGCGCCGGGGCTTCGGCCGGCCGCCTTCCGGCGGGCCCCGCTCGGGTGGATCCTCGCCGAACCGGCCTCGGAACGTGCGCAGTTCGGGAATCCTGCTGAACGGAAACGATCGGGCGCTGTACGCTGCCGGACATGTGCGCTGCCACCCGGATGCACCCCGACGGACCGGTGGTCGACGCGGCCCTGGTGCGGCGGCTGATCGCCGCCCAGTTCCCACAGTGGGAGCGCCTCCCGATCACCCCCGTTTCCGCCCCCGGCGCGGACAACGCGATGTTCCGCCTCGGGCCCGAACTCGCCGTCCGGCTGCCGCTGGTGGCCTGGGCCGCCGACGGCCTGCGGCGGGAGCGGCAGTGGCTGTCCCGGCTGGCGCCACGGCTGCCGCTGCCCGTTCCGGCACCGCTCGAGGTCGGCCGGCCCGCCGCCGGCTACCCGTGGCAGTGGTCGGTGCTGCGCTGGCTGGGCGGCACCAACCCGGTGGTCAACTCGCTGGCCGCGCCCGGGGACCTGGCCGGCGACCTGGCCCGCTTCGTCAACGCGCTGCGCGCCGCCGACCCGGCCGGCGCCCCGCCCTCCCAGCGCAGCGTCCCGCTCGCCTCCCGGGACGGCGCCACCCGCGCGGCCATCGCCCAGCTCGCCGGCTCGATCAACACGGCGGCCGCAACCGCCCTGTGGGACAAGGCGCTTCGGCTGCCCGAGTACGCCGGGCCGCCGGTCTGGACGCACGGCGACCTCACCCCCGGCAACCTGCTGGTCGCCCCCACCGGCCGGCTCTCCGCCGTCCTCGACTTCGCCCTGATGGGCGTCGGCGACCCGACCGCTGACCTGATCGCCGCCTGGAACCTGCTGCCCGCCACCGCCCGCCCGGCCTTCCGTGCCGCCCTCGGCGCGGACGAGGCCATGTGGGCCCGCGGCCGGGCCTGGGCGTTCTCCATCGCCCTGGTGACGATCCCGTACTACCGCCACACCGACCAGGCACTGACCGCCAACGCCCGCCACGTCGTCCGCGAGGTGCTCGCCGACCGCAGCGCGTAGGGGCCCTGCGACAACCGGCCCGCCGGTCACCAGTTCCGGGGCGCGACCAGCTCCTCCACGTCCACGTCCGTGAAGCCGTAGGCCGTCGCGACGATCCAGAAGTCCTCGGCGATCTCCTCCCGCGCCACCGTCTCGATCTCGCTCCCGGCCGCCTCGAACTCCGCCTCCAGGAGGTTGAACTCCTCCGTCGCGGCGTGGGAGAGCACGTACAGGGCCGTCAGGTCCGCCGGCCGCTCGGCCTCGATCCGCTCGCACAGCCGCACCAGGACCGCCTTGCCCTTGTCGACGATGTGATCGGGGAAGTACGGGTCCCGGTACATCCCCCACAGGAACGCGTGCTCCGCCACCCGCTGATTCGTGATCGCCACGATGCCCTCTCCGTTTCCGTCCGTGCCGCAGGAGTACCGACGGGCCGATCGTGCCCGACGGCACTGACAACGACGGCGCCCGGGCCGCGGGCGCCGGTCCGGGGCGTATCCGCCGGGGACACACCCGACGGGCGACCGGGTCCAAAACCTGCCCCGGTCAATGCCCACTGCTAGCCTGGGCCGCATGACCGGACTGCGGGAGCTGAAGAAGGAGCGGACCAGGCGGGCCATCTCGGAGGCGGCCATCGCGCTCTTCCTCGAGCACGGCTTCGACCGGGTTTCGGTGGCGGACGTCGCGGCGGCCGCCGAGGTGTCCAAGCCGACGCTGTTCTCCTACTTCCCCAGCAAGGAGGACCTGGTCGTCCACCGCTTCGCCGACCACCAGGAGCAGTCCGCGGAGGTGGTCCGCACCCGGCTGCCCGGCGAGCCGGTGCTCGACGCGCTGCTGCGGGACTTCCTGGCCGGCCTCGGCCGGCGCGACCCGGTCACCGGCCTCAACGACCACCCGGCGGTACTCGCCTTCACCGGCCTGGTCTACGGCACTCCCAGCCTGGCCGCCCGGGTCGGCGAGTACGTGGCGCGCGCGGAGCGGTCACTGGCCTCGGCGCTGCGCGAGGACCCCGGGCTGCCCGGGCCCCGGGAGCTCACCGCCGCCCTGCTCGCCGCCCAGGTCACCGCCACCCAGCGGGTCCTCGCCCTGCACAACTGGCGCCGCATCCAGGACGGCCGCACCGCCGACGACCTGCACGCCGAGGCCGTCGGGGACGCCACCCGCGCCTTCGATCTGCTCACCCACGGCTACCCGCCCGCCGGGGCCTGAGGTCTTCTTCTAGAGTGCGCGCATGACGACGCGCCACCACTCCTTCGACGCCCTGCACAACTTCCGTGACCTGGGCGGCTATCCGGCCTCCGACGGACGGTCCGTCCGGTGGGGACTGCTCTACCGCTCCGACTCGCTCGGCAAGCTCACCTCCCCCGCGGACCTCGACCGGCTGCGGGCGCTCGGCGTACGGACCGTGATCGACCTGCGCTACCCCTGGGAGATCGCCGCCAAGGGCCGGGTGCCCGAGTTCGAGGGCCTGGAGTACCACAACCTCTCGATCGAGCACCGCCCGTACGACCAGGCCGAGATCGACCCGGAGCTCGACCCCTGGCGCTACCTCGCGGACCGTTTCGGCGAGGTCGCCGAGGACGGGGTGAAGGAGATCCGCCAGACCCTGGACGTGATCACCGCCGCCGAGGCCCCGGTGGTCTTCCACTGCGCCTCCGGCAAGGACCGCACCGGGCTGATCGCCGCCCTGCTGCTCACCCTGCTCGGCGTCGACGAGGACGTCATCGCCGCCGACTTCGCCCTCACCGAGCTCGCCACCGCGCACTTCGTCGCCGAGTGGCACGCCGCCCACCCGGGCCGCACGCTGCGCTGGCCCGGCTACGGGCGCGCCCCCGAGACCGTGATCCGGCTCGCCCTCGCCGACCTCGCCGACCGCCACGGCTCCGTCGAGGCGTACCTCACCGGCGTCCTCGGCATCGACCGCGGGCAGGCCGACGCCCTGCGCGCCCGGCTGCTGACCGGCTGAGCGCGCGGGCGCCGCGCCGGGCCGCAGGGGCGATAACCAGTGGCGGGGAGGCCGGTCGGGGCCGACGATGCACGGCATGAGCGAACAACCCGCGCGATGGACCGAGGCGACCGTCCACCCCGACATGTGGGCCGACCCGGACGACGACCCCCGCAACCACGAAGGCCCCGGCCCCGACGGCGAACTCGCCACACTCCAGGGCTTTCTGACGAACTACCGGCTGACCCTGCGGATGAAGTGCGACGGCCTGGCCCCGGAGCAGCTGGCCCGCCGCTCGGTGCCGCCGTCGACGATGTCGCTGCTCGGGCTGGTCCGGCACCTGGCCGAGGTGGAGCGGGACTGGCGGAACTGGATCACCGACGGCGAGCCGCTGCCCAGGCTGTACGGCGCACGGGACGCGGACTTCGACGGGGCCGTCGGCGAGCAGGCCGTGGCGGACGCCGCGTTCCGCGACCTGGAGCGCGAACAGGCCGCGCTGGACGCCGAGTTGGCCGGCCACCAGGACCTGGGCGAGCGGGTCGGCAAGGAGCGGATCTCGATCAGGGAGCTGCAGGTGCACCGGATCGAGGAGTACGCCCGCCACTGCGGCCACGCCGACCTGCTGCGCGAGTGCGTCGACGGTCGGGTGGGCCAGTAGCGGCGCCGGCAGGCGTCAGCGGCGGCGGTTGCCCCGGGCGGGGCGGCCGCCGCCCTTGCCGGAGCGGGGTCCGGAGCCGCCCCTGGCCGCCGGGGCCGGCGCGGTCTCGGGCCAGTGGCCGGGCCGGGCGAGGGCGTCCGGGAGGCGGGTGGTGGCGTCGCCGCGGGCGGCGTCGAGCTGGGCCTGGGTGAGGAAGAGGGCCGTGCTGAGGTCCGCGCCGGCCAGGTTGGCGTCCCGCAGATCGGCACCGACCAGGTCGGCGAGGCGCAGGTCCGCACCGGAGAGGTCGGCCGCGACGAGCAGGGCGCCGCGCAGGTTGGCGCCCTGGAGGTCGGCGCCGCGCAGGCGGGCGCCGAAGAGGTCGGCGCCCCGGTGCTCGCGGCGGCGCGGGACGGCGGCGCGGACCAGTTCACTGGCGCGCAGCAGCAGGTCACTGACCCGCTGCCGGTGGGCCGGGACGTCGACGGCGAGGATCTCCTCGGGGGTGCCGCCGGCCAGCCGGTCGGTCTCCGCCAGCGCTCGCCGCAGTTCGTCGTGGACGGGGAGGGCGGAGGCGAAGGTGAGCGCCTCGGTGAGGTACCGGAGCAGCTCGTGCAGCTGCCGCACGATCGGGAAGACGTCGAACATCGCCTTGGCGCTGTCCGGCTCCTCGCGCCAGCTGCGGCCGCCGAAGGTCACCTGGGAGACCCGCTGCCCGGCGCCGAAGCAGTCGTAGACGGTGCAGCCCCGGAAGCCCGTGTCGCGCAGCCGGGTGTGGATGCCGCAGCGGAAGTCGGCCTGGAGGTTGTGGCAGGGGCTGCCGGCCAGTTTGTTCATGGCGAAGTCGGTGCCGGCGGAGAACGGCAGGGCGACGCAGCAGAGGCCGAAGCAGCTGCCGCAGTCGGCCCGGAGCGGGGTCGGCGCGGCCGCCGTGAGGTCCTGCGGCGACTCGGTCTCGCGCACGTTCCGGGGTCCTTCCAGCAGTCGGGCGCCGGGCGGCGCCGTGGACCCGGAAATCCTACTGGGCAGACGACCCTCCGCGCCGGTAAGTTATGCGGCGCACTAGAGACCATTACACGCGAGACCATTGCACACGGGGGTGGGCGGCATGCGGGACCCGGACGTCAGGGAGCTGGTCCGGATGTGGATCTCCGGCTGGGCCGTCTCGC
This sequence comes from Kitasatospora sp. NPDC001095, assembly GCF_053598615.1. Classification (NCBI taxonomy): domain Bacteria; kingdom Bacillati; phylum Actinomycetota; class Actinomycetes; order Kitasatosporales; family Streptomycetaceae; genus Kitasatospora; species Kitasatospora sp. NPDC001095. Next base: position 123,330 of record NZ_JBSFKQ010000013.1, read on the forward strand.
GCGGCTCCGCCGAGCCGGTGGACCGGCCCTGGGGCTGGAGCATCGACGTCGGCGCGCCGGTCGGCGAGGTGGGCCGGCACGTGCTGCCGGAGCCGACCGAGGCCGAGGTCCGCGAGCTCGCCGGGACCGTCACCGCGCCGACCACCTGGCTGAAGCTGTTCGCCGAGGACGACACCGTGCGCCCCTGGCTGGACGAGCGGTGGCGCATGGACGTACCGGGCTTCCTGATGAGCGTCCCGCTCGCCGCCGAGCGGCCCGGGGGCCCGGCCGGGTACACCGTGACCACCTGGGAGCGGGGCGGGGTCCTGCGGGTGCTGGTGCGCACCGAGGACGGGCACCTCGCCGCCCGCGGCCAGGCGGGCCTGGCCGGGCCGGTGGCCGTACCGGACCGGATCACCACCGCGCCCGAGCACCGCCGCCGGGGCCTGGGCGCCGTCGTGATGCGGACGCTCCAGTGCGCCGCGTACGAGCGGGGCGCGCGCACCGGCGTGCTTGTCGGCACCCCGGAGGGACAGGCGCTCTACACGGCGCTCGGCTGGACCACACACGCCCCGATGGCGAGCCTGGTCCTGGACCCGACGCCCCCGGGGGCCCGGCGGAGGCCCTAGCCGTACGGCAGCAGCTCCGGCCGCTTCGCCGGGCGGCCGTCGCCGGAGGAGCGGCCGGTGAGGCGGCGGCCGATCCACGGGCCGACGTGGGTGCCCAGCCAGCGGGCGTCCTCGCGCAGTCGCTCGGCGCGGCCGGCCGGGGCGGCGGCGGGCAGCGGGGCGCGCCAGTCGAAGGCGGCGGGGCGGCCGAGCGCCTCCAGCACGCCCTCGGCGACCCGGCGGTGGCCCTCCGGCGACAGGTGCAGGCGGTCCTCGGCCCACAGCCGGCGGTCGTCGAAGCAGGGCGCGGAGAACAGGTCGACCACCGCGAAGCCGTCCTGCCGGCCCAGCTCCTGGACGAAGGCCTTCAGTCGCAGGATGGCGGGCAACAGCCGGGCGCTGCCGGCCAGGCGGCGGGTGGGGTCGGTGCTGGTGAACAGCACGACGGTGGCACCGGTGGCACGCAGCTCGGCGGCGCAGCGGCCGAGCTGCCGCTCGACGGCGGCGATGTCGCAGCCGGGGCGCAGCACGTCGTTGAGGCCGCCGGCCAGGGTGACCAGCTCGGCGCCCATCGCGGCGGCGGGGGCGAGCTGCTCGTCGTGGATCTGGCCGATGAGCTTGCCGCGGACGGCGAGGTTGGCGTACCGGAAGCCGGTGCCGTTCTCGGCGGCCAGTGCCGCGGCGACCCGGTCGGCCCAGCCCTGGTAGTGGCCGTTCGGCAACAGGTCGTCGCACATGCCCTCGGTGAAGGAGTCTCCGACGGCGACGTAGCTGCGGTAGGGGGTGGGCACGGGCTGGCCTCCGCTCTCCTGGGCCGACCAAGGCGGTTCGACGATCCGACGATCGTACGTGCGTGCCCGCCCTCGGCCGCAGCGGGCCCCACCGTCCACCGCGGCGGGACCCGCCGCCCATCGCGGCGGGCCGCACCGCCCACCGCGGCACCCGGGCGCCCGGCCGTCAGCCGGTCGCGACCGCCGCCTCCTCCTCCGGCTTCCGGGGCGTGAACCAGTGCTCCCGGACGGCGTCGGTGGGCCGCTGCTCCCCGAGGGCGGCCAGGCCCCACTCCCCCAGGGCCTCGACGACCGGCCGCAGTTCGCGGCCGCGCCCGGTCAGCTCGTAGACCATCGCGTTGGCGGGCCGCTCCAGCCGGCGGCGGAGGACCAGCCCGTCGCCCTCCAGCTGCTTGAGCCGGGCGGCCAGGATGTCGGTGGAGACGCCGGGCAGGTCGGCGTGCAGGTCGGTGTAGCGGCGCGGGCCGCCGAGGAGCTCACGGACGATCAGGAGGCTCCAGCGCTCCCCCACCGCGTCCAGGGCGCGGGCGACGGCGCAGTACTGGTCGTAGCTTCGGCGTGACATGCGGATCAGCATAGCCAAGAGGTTGGACTTTCCAAGTACACACTTGGTAGAACAAAGCTGAAGCAACGGAGCGGTGGTGACGGTCGGGAGGCCGCAGATGGAGTTTCGGCAGTCCAGCAAGCTGAATGACGTGTGCTACGAGATCCGGGGCCCGGTGGTCGACCAGGCCAACGCCCTGGAGGAGGCCGGGCACAGCGTGCTGCGGCTGAACACCGGCAACCCCGCCCCGTTCGGCTTCGAGGCGCCCGAGGAGATCATCCAGGACATCATCCGCAACCTGCCCGCGGCGCACGGCTACAGCGACTCGCGCGGCATCCTGCCGGCCCGTCGCGCGGTGGTGCAGTACTACCAGCAGCGCGGTGTGCAGGGCGTCACCGTCAACGACGTCTACCTCGGCAACGGCGTCTCCGAGCTGATCCAGATGGCCGTCACCGCGCTGGTGGACGACGGCGACGAGGTGCTCGTGCCGATGCCCGACTACCCGCTCTGGACGGCCGCGGTCCGGCTGGCCGGCGGCAAGGCCGTGCACTACCTGTGCGACGAAGAGGCCGAGTGGTACCCGGACCTGGACGACATCGCCGCCAAGATCACCGCCCGCACCAGGGCGATCGTCGTCATCAACCCCAACAACCCCACCGGCGCGGTCTACCCGAAGGAACTGCTGGAGGGCATCCTCGACCTGGCCCGCCGCCACCACCTGATGGTGCTGGCCGACGAGATCTACGACAAGATCCTCTACGACGGCGCCGAGCACCACTGCCTGGCCGCGCTGGCCGACGACGTGCTGACGCTCACCTTCAACGGCCTCTCCAAGGCCTACCGGGTGGCCGGCTTCCGCAGCGGCTGGCTGGTGGTCTCCGGCCCCAAGCAGCACGCCACCGACTACCTGGAGGGCCTGACCATGCTCTCCGGCATGCGACTGTGCCCCAACGTGCCCGCCCAGTACGCCGTGCAGGCCGCGCTCGGCGGCCACCAGTCCATCAACGACCTGGTGCTGCCCGGCGGCCGGCTCACCGAGCAGCGCGACATCGCGGTCAAGGCGCTCAACGAGATCCCCGGCGTCAGCTGCGTCAAGCCCAAGGGCGCGCTGTACGCCTTCGCCCGACTGGACCCGGCCGTGCACCGGATCGTCGACGACGAGCGGTTCGTGCTGGACCTGCTGCTGCGCGAGAAGATCCACGTCGTCCAGGGCACCGGCTTCAACTGGCCCCGCCCGGACCACTTCCGCTTCGTCACCCTGCCCCGGGCCGACGACCTGGAGACGGCCATCAACCGGATCGGCCGCTTCCTGGCCACCTACCGCCAGAGCTGACCACGTACGCTGGGCGGCCATGACCGTCCTGCGCTCCGTCGCCCTGTTCGCCCTCGCCGCCCTCGCCGAGATCGGCGGCTGCTGGCTGGTCTGGCAGAGCGTGCGCGAGTCGCGGCCGTGGTGGCTGGCCGGCGTCGGCGTGGTGGTGCTCGGCGCGTACGGCTTCGTCGCCGCGCTGCAGCCGGACAGCCACTTCGGCCGGGTGCTGGCCGCCTACGGCGGGGTGTTCGTGGCCGGCTCGCTGCTGTGGGGCATGGCGGTGGACGGCTTCCGGCCGACCCGCTACGACGTGCTGGGCGCGCTGATCTGCCTGGCCGGGGTCGGCGTGATCATGTACGGGCCCCGGCGCTGACGTGCACGGGCCCCGGCGCCGGACCTCCGGCGCCGGGGCTCCCCAGGGCCCGACGGGACTACCAGCCCCAGCCGCCGCCCTGGCCGTCGTCGTCCCGGTTCGAGTCCCAGCCCTCGCCGACCTCGCGCAGGATCGTGTAGTTGTCGATCTGCGTGCCGTCCTCGGCGAGCGCGGTGACCTTCATGACCGACTTCTGGCCCAGGTGCTTCGGGGTGACGTCGACCCTGATGAAGGAGTAGCCGGTGTAGCGCACCCGCGACCACTGGATGGCCTCGGGGGTCTTCACCCTGCCCTTGCTCCAGTAGTAGGTCTTGACCTCGTCCTGGTGGTTCTCGTGCCCCTCGTAGGTGTCCGGCACGTCGAACTTGTACAGGCTGCGGCCGGCCGCACCCGCGGTGACGTAGACCACGCCGTCCTTGGCCGGCTCGATGGTGGCGCCGCTCGGCACCTGCTTCGAGACCTTGTTGCCGAGGATCGCGTCGGTGCGCTCGTAGATGTGATTGTGGCCGTTGATGACCAGGTCCACCCGGTACTTCTCGAACAGCGGCACCCAGGCCTCGCGGACACCGCCGTCGGAGGCGTGCGCGACGGTGGTGGAGAAGGCGCAGTGGTGGAAGAAGACCACGACGAAGTCGATGGTCTCGTCGTTGCGCAGGTCCTTGAGGGTGCGCTCCAGCCACTTGGTCTGCTTGTTCGCCGAGATGCCCAGGTTGGCCGGGATCTCGTAGGAGACGTCGTTGGCGTCCAGCGAGACGACGCCGACGTTCTTGTAGCGGAAGGTGTAGACACCGGGGACGGCGCGCGGGTCCGGGCCGTTGTTCGGCAGGAAGAAGCGGGCGTTCTCGCCGCCGTAGCCGTTCGGCGAGTACCAGGCCTCGATGTCGTGGTTGCCGTACGCGACCATCCACGGGATCTCGGCGGCGACCGTCTCGGTCTGCACCAGGAAGTCGTCCCAGGTCTTCGCGTTGAAGACGGACTTGTCCGGGTCGGTGCCGGAACCGGCCGGGTCGGCGTAGCAGATGTCGCCGGCGTGCAGGTGGAAGGCCGGGTTCTGGGCCTTGATGATGTGGTCGTTGCCGGCCGCGTGCGAGCTGACGCCCTGGTCGCCGAAGGCGGTGAAGGTGAACGGCTCGTACACCTTGCCCCAGCGGTGGTCGCGGGAGGGCGCGGTGCGGAAGGTGTGCAGGGTGGAGATCCGCTGCTGCGAGGCCGGGTCGAAGCCCTCGTGGCCGACACCGTAGTAGTAGGTGGTGTCGGGGCGCAGGTCCTCCAGCGCCACGTGCAGGTAGTACTGGTCCACCGGCTGGCTGGTGGGGGTCAGCGCCGGGGTGTGCAGGGCGCGGACCTCGGCCTGGACCTTGTGGCTCAGCTCCCACGGGGTCTTGCCGAAGCGCAGGAACGGCTTCTTGACCGGGGCCGGCACCTGCCAGGAGATGCGGAACTGGGTGTCCGGCTCCGGGCCGAACTGGAGGTGACGGCCGATCGGCGCGACCAGCGACCCGTCGATGCCGTCGGTCGTGCCACCGGTCAGCAGCTGCGGGCCGGCCGGGGCGGCGAAGGCCGTCCCGCCGCCCAGCGCGCCGCCGACGGCGACGGCGCCCACGGTCACGGCACCGGCGCGCAGCATCCGGCGGCGGGAGAAGCGGGCCCGCAGGTACTCGTGCTGCTCGGCCATGCTCATGCGGTCGGCAAGCTTGGCCGGCACGCCCATGTTGGGGATATCCATGCGCGGGACTCTTCCAGCGGCGCGTTGATCACGCACGGACGCCGGGTGAACGGGTCGCAGCGTACCCCCCATTCGAACGTCAATGTTCGACCATGATTCGGTAAAGGACGTGTCCGTACCGTTTCGACGCCGCATCATGGCCCGTTCCGCCCCTCGACTTGGGGGTCCGTCGGGTGACGGCGGGGCCGCCCGCGAGTGCGGCCGGGGGTCAGCCGGAGGGCTCGTCCCACTGGGTGGCGGCCCGGTTGCCGGTGCCGTCGCAGGTGCGGCAGATCTCGTCCCGGTACGCGTGCTTGGCGCCGGTCGCGTCCACCCGGTAGCGCACGTACACCCCGGTGCCGTCGCAGAGGAAGCAGTTGCCGCCCCCGCCGCCCACCTCGGTGGTGCCGGTGCCCTGGCAGGTCCGGCAGCTGAGCCCGGCGGTCCGGCCGGTGCCCGCGCAGATGCGGCAGACCGTCGTCATCGGCTTCCTCCCTCGCGCGCAGACGGCTCGGCGCCGTCCGGGACGGTCCGACGCCACCGGTCATGGTAGTGGTGATGACCCGGGGACAGGCCCTGCTCCGCCCCCGGTGGATACGATCTGACGATCAGCCCGTAGTGCCGGGGCGCCGTCTCACTCGGGCAGGCCCTCGCGCACCCGCCGGGAGACCGAGATCAGCTGGAGGTCGAGCAGCCCCGGCGGATCGGCCAGGCCCGGACCGCCCGCGCGCACCCAGGCGGCGATGTCGTCGATCATCTCGTCCATCAGCACGAAGCCCAGCCAGACCGGCCGACCGCCCGCCGCCCGGCCCTCGGCGGAGGGGCCGACCACCACCACGTTGGACTGGGTGCACACGTCCAGGCAGGTGACCGCCCGGACCCGGCCCGCCGAGCCCACCGCCGTCCGCAGCCGCTCGTACTGGCCCGCGTGGTCCACCCCGGGGTGCTTCGCCTCGGTGCCGCAGCAGCAGCCCCGGCAGACCGTGACGGTCACCGGGGCGCCGGCGCCCCGCTTGCGGTCCCGGGCACCGTCGCGGTCTCGGCGGCTCATCGGTTCTCCTGACCCCTCCTGGTCGACGGCGCGCTGCGCACCGGACTCCGCACTGTACCCGTCACCCCTCCGGCGCCCCGGCCGCGGGTCCCGCCGGACGGCCGGCCGGGGGCCTGTCCCCCGGACCTGCGCGGACCCGGCAAGGACCCAGGAGACGGGCCCTGGAGGTACGGACCGGTAGATGTCGGCCACCGGGACGCCGTTCCCGGAGTGTCGCCGCCGGAATGTCGCTCCCGGGGTGTAGATCGGGGGGTTCAGGCCGGGGGCGGCGGATCGGGGGGTCCGATCGGGTTGCGGTCCCACGGCGTCGATCTCACGGCCCAGGGGGAATCCGTGGTCACCGAAACAGCACCGCCCGGACCCACGACCGGTCCGGTCTCGCTGTACGAGGGGAACAGCATCGAGGAGCTCCGCCACGTGGTGGGCGAGCGCCTGGCCCCGCACCGGCTGACGGTGCTGGGCGAACAGCGGCTCCCGGGCCGGTTCCGGTCCTTCCACGAGGGCCCGGTGGCGCTCTACGACCTCGGGTACGGGGCACCGGTGTGCCTGCGGACCGGAGAGCTGCCGGACTTCTACAACGTCATCCTGCCGTACGCCGGGGGCGGCCGGGTCGTCGCCAACGGCACCGAGCTGGCGTCCGTGCTGTCCGTGGCCGGGCCGGGCGACCGGGTCACCATGGAGTGGGACGCCGCGGCCCTGAACGGGGCCCTGGCGATGTCCCGGCAGACGGTGGAGCAGGCGCTCGCCGTCCGACTGGGCGACCTGCCGCAGGAGCGGCTGCGTTTCGCGCCGGTCCTCGACCCGGCCGACCCTGCCGTCCGGTGCTGGCTCGAACTGGCCGGGGCCTTCCGCGAGTTCGCCGTCTCGGCGCTGGGCCGCCAGTCCCGCCTGAGCCTGCAGCACTTCGAGAAGCTGCTGGTCGAGGGCCTGCTGGACGCCCAACCCCACTCACTGGGCCGGGAGACGGCCGACCGCGGCTGCGCGCTGCTGCCGAGCGCCCTGCGCCGGGCCACCGACTACTGCGCCGAACACGCCGACGAGGCGCTGTCCGTGGCCGACATCGCCCAGGCCGCCCGGGTCAGCCTGCGCACCCTGCGGGAGGGGTTCCGGCGCCACCTGGACACCACGCCGCTGGCCTACCTGCGGCGCGTACGGCTCGACCGCGCCCACCACGACCTGCTCGCCATCGCCGACGGCCGGGCCACCGGCACGGTGACCGAGGTGGCCTGTCGCTGGGGCTTCACCCACCTCGGGCGGTTCAGCGCGGACTACCGCCGCGTGTACGGGCACTCGCCCTCGCAGACCCTCGGCCGCAACGCCTGACCGATGGCCCGGCAGCCGGTGCGCCCCCGACCGGGGGCGCACCGCGTCGCGGGGCCCGCTCACCCCTCCCCGGCCGCCCCGCGCCGCGCTTCCGCACCCCGGCGCTCCCGCGCTCCTCGCGCCCCGCTACCCGACCGCCCGCGCCGCCGCCCGTCCCGCCGTACGGCCCGAGAACAGGCAGCCGCCCAGGAAGGTCCCCTCCAGCGAGCGGTACCCGTGCACGCCCCCGCCGCCGAACCCGGCGGCCTCGCCGGCCGCGTACACCCCGGGCAGCACCTCGCCGTCCGGCCGCAGCACCCGGGAGGACAGGTCGGTCTCCAGTCCGCCCAGCGACTTGCGGGTCAGGATGTTCAGCCGGACGGCGATCAGCGGGGCGGCGGCCGGGTCGAGGATGCGGTGCGGGGCGGCGGTGCGGATGAGCCGGTCGCCGAGGTGGCGGCGGGCGCCGTGGATCGCGGTGACCTGGAGGTCCTTGGCGAAGGGGTTGACCACCTGCCGGTCGCGGTCCTCGACGGTGCGGCGCAGCCCGTCCGGGTCGATCAGCGGCTCGCCGGCCCTGGCGTTCATGCCCCGGGCGAGGTCGGCGAGGTTCCCGGCGACCACGAAGTCCGGCCCGTGCCGCAGGTGGCCCCGGACCCGCCCGGGGGCACCTGGCAGCGCCCGCCCGAGCACGCCGCGCACCGACTTCCCGGTCAGGTCGGGGTTCTGCTCGGAGCCGGAGAGGGTGAACTCCTTCTCGACGATGCGCTGGTTGAGCACGAACCAGGTGTACTCGTACCCGGTGGACATGATGTGTTCGAGCGTCCCGAGGGTGTCGAAACCGGGGAACAGCGGGACGGGCAGCCGCTCGCCGCGCGCGTCCAGCCAGAGCGAGGAGGGGCCGGGCAGGATGCGGATGCCGTGCCGGGCCCAGATCGGGTCCCAGTTCTCGATGCCCTCGGTGTAGTGCCACATCCGGTCGCCGTTGATCAGGCTGGCCCCGGCCCGGCCGGCGACCTCCAGCATCAGTCCGTCCACGTGCGCGGGCACGCCGGAGAGCAGCCTGGCGGGCGGGGTGCCGAGCCGGGCCGGCCAGGCCTTGCGGACCAGGTCGTGGTTGCCGCCGATGCCGCCGGAGGTGACGACCACGGCCTGGGCGCGCAGTTCGAAGCTCCCGGCGACCTCGCGCGAGCTGGCCTCGCCCCGGCCCGCCGGGCTCGGCACCAGCACCTCGCCGGTGACGGTGTCGACGGCGCCCGCGGTGGCGGACAGCCCGGTGACCCGGTGCCGGAAGCGCAGGTCCACCAGGCCGCGCGCGGCGGCCGCCCGGACCCTGCGGACGAAGGGCGCCAGCAGCCCGGGCCCGGTGCCCCAGGTGATGTGGAAGCGCGGCACCGAGTTGCCGGGCCCGTCGGCGAGGAAACCGCCGCGCTCGGCCCAGCCGACCACCGGGAAGAACCGCACGCCCATTCCGTGCAGCCAGGAGCGCTTCTCGCCCGCCGCGAAGTCCACGTACGCCTCGGCCCAGCGGCGCGGCCAGGCGTCCTCGGGCCGGTCGAAGCCGGCCGTGCCGAGCCAGTCCTGCCAGGCGAGGGCGTGCGAGTCGCGTATCCGCATCCGGCGCTGCTCGGGCGAGTCGACCAGGAAGAGGCCGCCGAAGGACCAGTGCGCCTGGCCGCCGAAGGAGGCCGCGGGTTCCTGGTCGAGCAGGATCACCTTCCGTCCCGCGTCGGCGAGTTCGGCGGTGGCGGCGAGGCCCGCGAGGCCCGCCCCGATGACGATGACGTCGGCGTCCAGGGCCATGCGCAGTCCTCCGTCGCGGCTCGCGGTGGCGGCGCGCCCGGGACACGCCGTCGCTGTGCGCCCGATACTGCGGTCTGCGGCGAGGTCCGGTCAACCGGCGGGTGACAACCGTCGGGCCGAATTCCGCTCCGGGGCGTTTCGGAATTGCCGTCAACAGCCGCGCGGCGCGCGGTCGGGCGAATTGCGAAATGCCGTCCGAGGCCGCCTGACGGGATATCGGCAATTTCCGCGCAAACCATGGACGCCCGGGAAACCTGGCAGTAACTTACCTGCGAGTAGCTGCGGCCCGGCTCGGCACGACCCCCACCCGTCGTTTCTCTCCCCCCAGGAGGAACCGTGCTCCGCCCTGCCCGGAAATTCCGGCACCTCCGGAATTCCACCGCACTCGCCGCCGTCGCCCTCGGCGCCGCGCTCGCGCTCACCTCCACCGCCGCCCAGGCCGCCACCCCGGCGCCCAAGCACTACGTGGCGCTCGGCGACTCCTACGCCGCGGGCGCCGGCGTGCCGGGCCAGTCGGCCGGCCTGTGCCTGCGCTCCGACCGCAACTACGGCCACCTGGTCGCCGCCGCCCTCAAGGCCGACGCGTACACCGACGCCACCTGCTCCGCCGCCAAGATCAAGGCGATGACCCAGCCCCAGTACGACGCCTTCATCCGGGTCAACGACCCCCAGCTGGACTCGGTGACCGCCGACACCGACCTGGTCACCCTCGGGATCGGCGGCAACGACCTCGCGGCCAGCGACCTCGGCCTCGGCGAACTGGTCGCCACCTGCATCGCCGGCGCCGTCGTCAACCCGCTCGGCACGCCCTGCAAGGACGTCTACCACCACGGCTACTGGGACTGGAGCAGCATGTCCTGGCAGTACGGCACCGACGACCTGGCCGAGCGGATCCGCACCACCATCGCCCCGCAGCTGGCCGACACCCTCCGGCGGATCCACGCCAAGGCGCCGGGCGCCAGGGTGCTGCTGGTCGGCTACCCGTCCGTGCTGCCCGCCGACGGCTCGAAGTGCGTCCTGCGCCAGCCGGTGACCCCGGGCGACGTCGAGTACATGCACGGCGTGCTGGACAAGCTGAACGCCGCCCTGAAGTCCACCGCGGCCGCCAACGGCGCGACCTACGTGGACACCGCCACGCCGACCCTCGGGCACGACGTCTGCTCGGACGACCGCTGGATCGAGGGCGCGCTGCCCGGCTCGCCCGCCGTGCCGTTCCACCCGAACGCGACCGGCGAGCGGGTGATGGCGCAGGCGGTGCTCGCGGCGCTGAAGTAACGCCACCGCCCGCCGGCCCGGCCCCGGAAAGCCCTGGCGGACCGGGCCCGGAAAGCCCCGAGGGGCCGGTGACCAGACCCCGGTCACCGGCCCCTCGGTTCGGTACGCGCGCTACTCGGACTTCGCGGCGGTGGCGGCGGTGGTGGCGGAGGCACCGGCGGCCAGCCCGGCCGACCACTTCTCCTCGACGTTGCCGAACTTCCAGTAGGCGATCGCCGCGGCCCAGGTGAGCACGAACAGCCCGACGATCGCGTAGCCGACGAAGTTGAGGTCGAGCCCGCCGATCCAGGCGACCGGGCCGCTGGTGATGTCCAGCTTCTCGCCGAGCAGACCGATCAGCTCGATCGATCCGATCACCAGCGCGACCAGCACCGACAGCCCGGTGACGGTCAGGTTGTAGTAGATCTTGCGGACCGGCTTGGAGAAGGCCCACTCGTACGCGAAGTTCATGAACGAGCCGTCGATGGTGTCCAGCAGGCTCATCCCGGCCGCGAACAGGATCGGCAGGGTGAGCAGCGCGTACCAGGGCAGCGAGAAGGCCGCCGCGCCGCCCGCCAGCACCAGCAGGGACACCTCGGTGGCGGTGTCGAAGCCCAGGCCGAACAGCAGGCCCACCGGGTACATGTGCCAGGGCTTGGTGACGGCCCTGGTGACCCGGCCGAGGATGCGGTTCATCAGCCCGCGCCGCTCCAACTGGCGCTCCAGCTCCGCCTCGTCGTAGTCACCGTGGCGCATCCGGCGGAAGACCTTGAGGATGCCGTTGAAGGCGCCCAGGTTGATCAGGCCGAGCAGCAGCAGGAAGGTGCCGGAGACGGTGACGCCGATCAGGCCGGTCATCTCGTGCAGCGTCGAGTCGTCGGACTCCAGCTGGCCGGCCAGCGAGCGGATGCCGAAGGCCAGCAGCGTGCAGAGGCCGAAGACGATCGAGGAGTGCCCGAGCGAGAACCAGAAGCCGACCGACAGCGGACGCTTGCCCTGGCCCATCAGCTTGCGGGTGGTGTTGTCGATGGCGGCGATGTGGTCCGCGTCGAAGGCGTGCCGCATGCCGAGGGTGTAGGCGGTCAGGCCCATGCCCGCGCCGAACACCTGGCCGCCGACGTCGTAGTGCTCGGGCTCCACCAGGGCGAGCAGCGTGAACCAGCCGATGACGTGCAGCGCGAGGATGAAGCCGCCCATTCCGGCCAGGCGGATCCACTCCTCACGGGTGAGTCGGTCGCGCCATCGGGGGGCGGTCATCGTCGTGTCCTTTCGGTCGGGCGGTCGAAGCTGGGCCATCTTTCCGCCTCGGTGCGCGCAGTTGCAAGTCATGCGCAATTACGGATTCGTCTCCCTTCGCCTCCACCCCCCTCCCGAAGATCGTCACGACTCGTACAGGGCTTCTTAACCTCCGGGGACTTTCACCGGGCGCTCTACGCGCGGATACTCCCGTTCTACGCGCGAAAACTGAGCGCTGCCCCCTCAACTCCCCACGGAGGAACGGCTCATGACGATCCGTATTCGAACCGCCGCCGCCCTCGTCGGAGCGGCGCTGCTCGCGGCCGGTCTCACCACCCCCGCCGCCACCGCCGCGCCCGCCACCACCGCCGCCAAGGCCGCCGCGGTCAGCGCGACCCCGCACCGGGTGCTGTTCGACAACAGCAAGGCCGAGACCGCGGGCAACGCCGACTGGATCATCAGCACCAGCCAGCCCGACCCGCTCGCCCAGAACGCCAACCCCACCACCGAGAAGAGCTGGACCGGCGCCCTGTCCGCCTGGGGCGTCGCCCTGCAGAAGACCGGCCAGTACAGCCTGAAGACCCTCCCGGCCGGCTCCACCATCAGCTACGGCACCGGCGCCGCGCTCGACCTCGCCAACTTCGACACCTTCGTGATCCCGGAGCCCAACATCCGGTTCAGCGCGAGCGAGAAGACCGCGATCATGAAGTTCGTCCAGAACGGCGGCGGGCTCTTCCTGATCTCCGACCACGTCAACAGCGACCGCAACAACGACGGCTGGGACTCCCCGAAGATCATCAACGACCTGCTGACCAGCAACGGGGTGAACAACAACGACCCCTTCGGCTTCTCCGTCGACCTGCTCAACATCACCACCGACAACCCGCGCGCGGTCAACGACGCGACCGACCCGGTGCTGCACGGCTCCTTCGGCACCGTCACCGGCTCGATCCTGCGCAACGGCACCACCTTCACCCTCAAGCCCGCCGACAACCCGAACGTCAAGGGCCTGGTCTACCGGACCGGCTACAGCGGGAACACCGGCGCCTTCTTCGTCACCAGCACCTTCGGCTCCGGCCGGGTCGCGATCTGGGGCGACAGCTCCCCGATCGACGACGGCACCGGCCAGTCCGGCAACACCCTGTACAACGGCTGGGACGACCCGGCGGGCACCGACGCCGCCCTCGCCCTCAACGCCACCGCCTGGCTGAGCAAGGCCTGACCGGCCGCGCACCCGAGGGGGCGCCCCGTCTCCGGCGGCGCCCCCTCGGCCGGGCCCCCTCATCAGGCCGAGAACCGCTCTCATCAGGCCAAGAACCGCGCCCTCCCCTACTGTCGAAGTACCGAACCGTCGCGACGCCGACGCCCGGGACCGATGGGAGCGGCCATGCCGTCCTACCCCTTCCACACCACCCGCGAGGACCTGCGCATCCCACTGCCCGACGGCACACGACTGGCCGCCCGGCTGTGGCGGCCGGTCGGCGGCGAACCCGGCCCCGCGCTGCTGGAGTACTCCGGCGGCCGCCTCAGCGACCGGACCGCCGCCGAGGACTCCCGCCGCCACCCGTGGTACGCGGGCCACGGCTACGCCGCCGTCCGGGTCGACACCCGCGGGCACGGCAACTCCGAGGGCATCCCCGGCGAGCCCGGCGGCGCGCAGGATCTGACCGACGGCACCGCCGTGGTCACCTGGCTCGCCCGCCGCCCCTGGTGCAACGGCCGGCTCGGCCTGCTCGGCGTCGGCACGGCCGGCACCACCGCCCTGCGCCTCGCCGCCCGGGCCCCCGAGACCGTCGGCGCCGTCGTCACCGCCTGCCCCGAGGGCGGCCACCGGCTCGGCGGAGCCGTACTCGCCGCCGACCTCCACAACCGGCTCACCGCGCTGATCGCCGACGCCGCCCTGCCGCCGGACCCGCGGCACGTCGGCGACGCCTGGCGGGCCGCCTGGCTCGCCAGGCTGGAGTCGCTGCGGCCGCCCGTCGAGGAGTGGCTCGCGGCCGGCGAGTCCACCGTCCCGGTGTCCGTCCCCGCCCTCGCGGTGACCGGCTGGGGCGACCCGTCCTGCTCCTTCGTGCTGCGGCTGCTCGCCGAGTCACCCACCGCCCGCGCCCTGATCGGCCCCTGGCCGCACGGCCTGCCCGAGCCCGCCCTGCCCGACACCCTGCGCTGGTGGGATCACTGGCTGCGCGGCATCGACACCGGCGCCCTCAAGGAACCCGCCCTGCGCAGCTGGCTCGGCACCCGCTGGACCGGTGACGAGGCCTGGCCCTCCCCCGACGTCCGCGAGATCCACTACGGCCTGGACGGGCCGCTGCGCACCGCCGGCACCGCCTCCGACGACCGGTACGTGCGGGTCCGCTCCCCGCAGCACACCGGCCTCAACGCCGGCGCCTACGTCCCGCACGGCCGCCCCGCCGACCGGCCGCCGGACCAGCGCGAGGAGGACGGCCGCTCGGTCTGCTTCGACTCCCAGCCGCTGCCCGAGCCGGTCGAGCTGCTCGGCGCCCCCACCGTACGGCTGCGGCTGCGCGAGGACGGCGTGCCCGCCCAGGTCGCGGTGCGGCTGTGCGCGGTCGACCCGGACGGCACCTCCGAGCTGGTCACCCGGGGCGTCCTGGCCGCCGAGGGGCCGGACGCCGAGGTCGAACTCGCGGCCTGCGCCTGGACCTTCCCCGCCGGGCACCGGCTGCGCCTCGCCCTCTCCTCGGTCTACTGGCCCTGGGTGTGGCCCCCGGCCGACGACACCGGGTACGGCGTCGACCCGTCCCGCTCCACCCTGAGCCTGCCGGTGCGCCACCTCGCCGCCGACGTCGGCGCCCCGCCCGTCACCTTCGAGCCCCCGGAGCTGCCCGAACCCCTCGACGTCCACCTCACCGAGCCGCTCACCGCCCGGCCCGAACACGTCACCGTGCACGACATCAGCCGCCACGAGTGGCGCACCGAGCTCTCCCCCGCCGGCGACGGCACCCGCACCCACCCCGACGGCCTGGTCCGCGACGAGCACACCGTCACCGCCTACCGCGTGCTCACCGGCGCCCCGCTCAGCGCCCAGGCCCGCACCGACCACACCGTCCGGCTGGAGCGGCCCGACATCGGCTGGGACGTCACCGTCCAGACCCGCACCCAACTGCGCTGCGACGCCGACCACTTCATCAGCATCGTGCAACTGCGGGCACTGGAGGCGGGCTCGGTGGTGTTCACCCGGGAGTGGCAGCACCGGGTGGCCCGGGAGAGCTGATCAAAGATTTCCTTATGCGCTTGCCTTATATTTCGACATTGGCTTATAAATGGCCCCCATGAAGACCATGAGGACCGTCGGCCTGATCGGCGGCATGAGCTGGGAGTCCACCGCCGAGTACTACCGCCTGCTGAACCGGCTCACCCGCGAGCGCCTCGGGGGACTGCACTCCGCCCGACTCGTGCTCTACTCCGTCGACTTCGCGCAGATCGAGCGGCTGCAGGCGGCCGGCCGGTGGGAGGAGGCCGGCGAGGTCCTCGCCGACGCGGCCCGGTCACTGGAGGCGGCGGGCGCCGACCTGCTGCTGATCTGCACCAACACCATGCACAAGGTCGCCGACCAGGTCGCGGCGGCGGTCTCCGTCCCCCTGCTGCACCTGGCCGACACCACGGCGGCGGCCGTCCGGGCGGCGGGCCTGCGGCGGGTCGGGCTGCTCGGGACGGCCTTCACGATGGAACAGGACTTCTACCGCGGCCGGTTGACGGCGGGCGGCCTGGACGTCCTGGTGCCGCAGGCGGACTCGCGCGCCCTGGTCCACCGGGTGATCTACGAGGAGCTGTGCGTCGGACAGGTCCGCGAGGAGTCCCGGGCAGCGTACCGGCGGGTGATCGGGGACCTGGTGGCCGGGGGCGCGGAGGGGATCGTCCTCGGCTGCACCGAGATCGAACTGCTGGTCCGGCCGGAGGACAGCCCGGTGCCCGTCTTCCCCACCACCCGGCTGCACGCCGAAGCGGCGGTCGACGCCGCCCTGGCCGGCCTCTGACGGGTCCGGACGATTCCTCGGCGACGACTACACCTTCATCAAGGGCGAGGTCACCCCTAACGCCGCCCTCGGCACCAGGTCGCCCACTTCAACGACCCGGACGGCACCAACCTGGAGATCTTCCGCCCCGAGGGCGGCTTCGCCAGCTAGGAGTTCGCGGCGGCGGGTTGTCGGAGTCGGCCACGCAGGGCCGCCCGGGCCCGGGCGACGCCGCCGGGGGTGGCGGGCGCGCCGGTGCCGACGGCAACGGCCCTCGTGCCGAGGCCCGCGCAGGCGCGGCAGATGCCGGGGCGGGGCACCGGATCGTGGCAACGGCCGCACTCAGCATACGGATTGGGCGGGGCTTCGGGGCGTTCCGGCGGCAGCTTGCGTTGCAGGCGGTCCCGGAGGATCGCCGCCGGGCAGTGCATCGGCTGCGGCAGCCCGGGGATCAGGGCCTGGGCCAACTCGGCCTCGCTGCACCCCCGTTCCAGCCATTGCGCGACGAGCGGCGCCAGCGCCTGTGCCTCGGCCTCGCCGAGGCGCAGGCGGGGCTCGGGCCTGATCACCCGGAACAGGGTGGCCACGGCGGCCCGCGTCCGTTCATCCGGGAGGGTGGGTTCTTGTCCCGGGTCATTTACGGGAGGGGTGACAGCACCGCCGGAACTCCCTCCACCGGAGGCCGGGCGGGGGACAGTCGGTGCGGGCTGAGGGGTGTCGAAGACGTGGGCCTCGGAGCGGACGGTGCCGTCGGCCCTCCGGACCTTGTCGACCCGGTAGTACCCGGCGTCCTTGAGTTCTTTGAGCGCCCGCCGCACGGCACCCCGCCCCTGCGGACTGCTGTCCGCCATCTGCCGCCCGTCCTCCCTCCAGCCGTCGGGGCGGGAGAGCAGGTCGGCGAGGAGGCCGCGGGCGGTGTAGCTGAGCCGACGGTCCTGCAACAGGCCGTTCGGAAGAACGGTGAACGCGCGCGTGTGCGCGTTACGATGAATCCGCATCTGGAGCTGTTCTCCTGGTGCCAGACCCCGGGGTGTTCCCGCACCGCCGGGGTCTCCTATGCTCTGTTGATGATGCGGAAAGTAGCACATCGACTACGAAGAGTGCGAACGGTTCTCGCGCGAAGCTCTGACCCCCACACCACGTACGCCCCCACCTTCGGCGTGGGAAGTCGGCCCCGCCGGCTTCCCACGCCGAGCACAGCACTCAGGAATGGGCGCGTTCGATCGCCTCGAAGACGTCCGCATCGGTCTCCTGCTGCCACGACGGCAGATCGACCCAGTCGGCGACGTAGCCCGGCTTCGGATTCTCGATGTGCTTGTGGATCTGGGCGATCCAACACGTCGCTACGAAGCGGCCCTTCTGCTCCCGGGTCAGCTTGGACGTGTTGCCGCCGCTCACCAGAATGAAGTCACGGACCTGGCCGAACACGGCGGCGGCGCACTCACGCTCCCACTCGGGGGTGTCGTCCCACGGGGCGACATAGCCTGCCTTCGGCTCGCCCGGGTAGTGCTTCGACACACCGGCGATCCACGCTTCGCGGAAGAATTGCCCGTCAGACGACATGCGTTGATCCTTTGTCAGGTGGCGCCATCAAGCGCCGAAATCTGCTGGTACAGGGCTGAGGCCCGGCGGTCGGCCACGAGCGGAACGAGACGGCTCCTGACCGCCTGCAACTTCCTGCCGATGTAGCCCGAGCCGGTCTGGTCCGCCAGCTCCAGAGCGGCGTGAGTGTAGTGACTCGCCTGGTCCAGGTCACGGCATTCGGCACTCAGGGCTGCCAACTCTGCGAGGACGGCACCCCGGCGGCGCAGGGAGAGCTGTTGGGAGAGCGCGGATGTCAGTGCCTGCTCCGCCAGATCCGGGCGGCCGAGTGCGAGATAGCAGGTACCGCGCTCCTCCGCGAGACGCGAACCGTCGAATCGGAGCCAGCCGCCATTGTGGAGTAGCCCGGACAGGTTATGTACCTGCTGGGCGTTATCCAGCGCTCGCTTGGTCGCGTCAAGGTCGCCGAGACCCGCAAATGCCTCCGCCTGAACTGCCGCCACCCAGTACCGGGTCGAGAGCTGACCGTCTCCTCGTTCAGCGACCTGAGAGGCCGCCTCCAGAATCGGAGCCGCGACGGCGAAACGCTGCTCGTAGAGCTCCACAAAGGCGTGCCGCGTCAGCGCATAAGCCCACATATCGAAAGCGCCGGCTTCCTTGCTGGCACTGGCGGCGAGCGTGTAGCAATGCGCAGCATCGGTGTACCGGTTGGCGTCGAAGAAGATCTCGCCCGCGAGCTGGTACAGATCTCCCACCAGCGCACAGAGCTGCCGGCGCGATGCATCGTTCTGACTTTCCCCCAGCCCCTTTGCCAGGACACCCAGTTGGTGCCTGACCATCGGGTACACGGCCAGCTTGGAGTCGGAGAGCCCGAACAGCTTCCAGAGGTGCGAGTTCAGTTCCGGCCCGACTTCCGTCAGGGACGCGGCCACGCCGGATCGAGACGAGGGGGTCTCGGCGCTCGGCAGGGCGATGAGCGCACCGGTCATGGCGAGCAGGCTCAGGACATCGCGGCGCTTCATGTCATCAGTATCACCAAGAGGTGGGGCAGCAGCCCAGACCACCGAACGGTCAGGGGCTGTCACCTCTGGCGCGAGGAGGTCCGCCAGGCCCCCGGGGGTGACTCTGAGGACCTTTGCCATCTTGGGGTGTACGTACCCCTGGGGGTTGGTCGCACCGGCCTCCCAGCGGGTGACCGTGGAGACTGCCACTCCCAGTTCGGCGGCGAATGCCTCCTGACTGTAGCCCAGTGCCTTGCGGCGCTGCGCGAGTCGCTTCCTTCTCGGAGTCACAATCGCCCCCGCTCGATTCAAAGGGCCCCAGGTCACGCAGGGTAGTGAGTTGATTATGCCTGACATATGCCCAGCTTCTGCTCTGGTTCAGGGCAACTCCCGCACCGTTCACTGGATACAGCTACCCCAGGCCCGCTCGCTCCCCGGGCGGCCACGCACTCCCGACGCTCGGAGCAGGTGATGCCGGGCCGGGTTTCCCTCACAGCTACCCGTACCCGCCCGGGCGGGCAGCGCTGACCCCGATTGGAGAGGCCCATGACCACCTCCACCACGTCCGGTGTCGAGCTGGACGAGCTGGGCAAGTTCTTCACGATCGCCGCGCGGCGGATCGACGCGGGCGAGGGCGCGCCGGAGATGTTCTCCGCCGTCGTCGACGCGGCGTGGCACCGGCTGCTCGCCGACCCGGTCGCGCACGAGGAGTTCGCGCTCCGGTACGCCAGCCGCAGGCTGGCCCACGTCGAGAGCTCCGGCAGCGGCTTCATCTCCTGGGTGTCCGCGTACGAGGAGGCGTACGGCCCTCTGCCCGAGATCTGGTTCACCGACGCCGACGGCACGCTCGACACCCAGGCCCTGGCCCACTACCGCGAGACGGGTGAGGTCTGGGCGGAGTGGGACTGCTCGCCCGCGCCGAGCGACGGCGACGAGCTGGTCCCGGTGGCGTCGCACCTGTGATCACCACACCATCCGGCGCAGCGTCCCGGCCGACCGCCGGGGCGCTGCGCCTCATCGAAGCCCGGACGCAGGACCCCCTCGGTGTGGACGTGGACGGGTACCTCGCCGAGCTGTACGAGCACTGTCCGTTCCTGCGGCCGTCCACGTCACGGGGCATGGCCGGTTGGACGGTCTACGAGATCGCCCCGGGCAGTCACCGGTACGCCGTGGAGGCCGAGTTGTTCTACGCCGGGGTCCAGGCCGCGGAGTGGGTCCGTCCGCTGATGGGTCGGCCATATGGCGCCCTGGCGTGCGAGAACGTGGTGTTGGTCGGGCGCTGCGAAGGCGCGGGCCATGGCGAGCTGATGGCCTGGCCGCACTGGGCGTTGAAGCACCTGTACGGGCCGGTCGGAGTCATGTTCGGCAAGTTCCCCCTGGGTGCCGTCGAGACCAGCCGGCGTGGGCAGGCCATCCCGTCGCCGCCCTTCTCGTTCCTCCCGGTACGGGCGGGCGTGCGGCCCCTGGACCCGAGGTTCCTCGTGGAGACTCCCGATCTCGCCGCGGCCCTGGCCGTCGCGGTGGACGACGGCCAGGACGTCTTCAAGCACATCCCCTGCGAGTGGAAGGCAGTACGGCAATGGGCGAGTTCGCTACCGAGGCCGGAGAGGCACTGAAGGCCACGAAGGCCCTCTGCGGGCCGCTGAAGCAGTTGGAGGAGATCAGCAGCCGGCGGGGATCGGCAGTGTGGAAGGCCAGCGGACCACGCGGTGTGGCGAGCATCAAGCTCGGCACCGGCGAGGCCGCCGAGGTCACCGCCCGCGAAGCCTCCGTCCTCGACCAGCTCCCCGGCTACACCGTTACCGCCGGCCGCTTCCCCGACGGCATCTGGTACATCACCCCGTGGCTGCCCGGCCCCTCCACCTGGCAGGTCTTCCGCCCCCTGCGCAAGGGCGACGGCGAGAAGGACGAAGCCCTCGCCGCCGCCGTCGGACTGTGCCGTGCGGTGGCAGACCTCCACGCCGACGGCTGGGTGCACGGCGACCTCCAGCCCGCACACGGCATCCACGGCCAGGACGGAACAGTGCGCCTGCTCGACTTCGCCTGGACACGGCGGATCGGCACCACCCCGTGGACCAGATTCGACGGCACGATGATCCACCTCACCGCGCCCGAGTCGGCCGCCCGGATCATCAACGGCCCCCAGCCCGTCGAAACGACACAGCCTGCCGACGTCTACGCCCTCGCCGGCACCCTGTGGACCTGCGTCACCGGCACGTGGCCGCTGGACTACGAGGCGGCCGGGCTCGAGAAGGGAGCGCCGGTGGAGGAGATCCGCAAGACCATCGCCCACTGGGCTGTCCCTCTGTCCACCGTGCTGCCCTGGCCCGCCCTCCAAGCCCGCCTGCGCAACGTCCTGCTGGCCGCGCCCGATGACCGGCCGACCGCCACCGAGCTGACGAAGATCATCGAAGCGGTGGACGGGTGATCAAGCTGCGGGAGCTGGGCACCGGAGACGCCGAGGCCCTGCAACGGATCTACAGCGCGGAGTCCACCAGGTACCTGGGCCGATCACCGATGGACGCCGAAGAGGCCCGCCACCGCGTCCGCGACATCATGGCGGCTGCTGCGCAGTCACCACGCACGCTGTACGTGCTCGGATTCACCGTGGACGGTGACCTCCTCGGCATCGGCAAGCTCCACTGTGACCGGCCGGTCGCCGCCATCAGCTACATCCTGCGCGCAGACGCCTGGGGCCATGGCTACGCCACCGAAGGAGTCCGCAAGATCCTCGCGCTCGCATTCGGCCACCTCGGCCTGCCGGAGGTCCGCGCCAAACATCGCACCGACAATCCCGCCTCCGGCCGCGTCCTCCGTAAGACCGGGTTCGTCACGACCGGCGAGCGCTCCGGCTTCATGACCTACACCCTCGCATCGCCCGGACTGTCCCACCCCGGCTTCCAATCGAACCTGTCACGTCCATAGTCGACTGGCTGTCCGTCATTGGTCCATCACCATCAGTGGTGTGGCTGGTCTCTCTACTCCTTTTGCTTCCAAGGTGTTCCCTCATGCTCACGTCCCGCCGCCCCCGCATGTTCGTCGCGCGCCTCGACTCGCGAACCGAATCCACGCCCCTGGCCCGCTACTTGCTCCGGGCGTACCTCTCCGGGCTGCCCTCCGGGGACCGGTACCGAGACAGCGCCGAACTGCTCCTGTCCGAGCTGTTCGCCAATGCCGTCCAGCACTGCGACGCGCCCGACGACCGGCGCATCGAAGTGCGCTTCTCCCTCGCCGGCTCCCGCCTGCGCGTCGAAGTCCACGATGCCGGCGATGACCGCCCTTCCCTCCGCGCCGCCGCGCCGGACGACGAGCACGGGCGCGGCCTCCTCCTCGTCAACGAGCTCGCAGAACGCTGGGGCTGCGCCGACCGCCCCTGCGGCATCGGCAAGTTCGTCTGGGTGCTCATCGCCCCCGCCACCCTCGCCTGAAAGCCCGATTCCCTATGCACCTCGCCACCCTGGCCCGGCACACCCTCTCCCGTGGCACCACCCCCGCCGCCACCTACGCCCTCCTCGCCCGCCTCGGCCACCGACCCCTGCCCGTCGCCCGAGCCGTCTGCCTCGCCCTCGACATCCCCCAGGCCGAGACCACCCGCCGCCTCGCCGACTGCTACGACGCCCTGCTCGCCGACCCCCGCCCCGACTCCGCGAGCGACACCGGCGAACTCCTCGAAGCCCTCGGCGTCTTCGACATCCCCAAGTCCCTCACCGACACCGAACTCGCCGTCGTCGAACACTTCCTGACCGCCGTCGACGCCATGGGCGGCATCCGCCCCGGCCACCGCCACGGCCTCAACCGCTGGTTCACCACCGGCAACCTCACCGCCGCCTACCTCTCCCTCACCGCCACCCACCCCCTCCCTCGCACCGGCGACCCCGCCCGCTACTGGTCCACCCTCACCACCGCCGGCGAACTCCTCGCCACCACCCTCCCCTCCGACCGCCGCATCCGGTACGCCCTCACCCACTGCCGCACCCGCACAACCCGCCCATAAGCACAGGAAGTCGGCCAAGTCGACTTCCTGCGCAAAGCGGCAACGGGCCCTGGGGCGGCCTGAATGGGCTCAGCTGTGGTGGCCCCGGCCATCCATGGCCGGGGCCACCGTTGCCTTTTGTTGCTCCTGGAAGGGGTGGGCGGGTGGGGCGCAGCTGCTGCCGCTGTTCCGGCTTGTTCTCTTCGGCCGACGCCGTCCGGCGCGGGGCCTCGCCCGAGGGCGGCCTCGTCGGCTGATCCCCTCCTCCCCCGGGCCGGATCCGTCAGCGGTGTGAGAATGCCGGGACGGGGAAGGCCAGCCAGGGGAGGTCGAGCATGCTGACCGAGTCGGTGTACCGGACCGAGGACGTGGAACCACGGGACCGCTTCGAGTACTGGCAGCAGCAACTCACCCGGATGATCGCGCCGTTCGACGTCCGCACCGAGCACAGGGCCGACTTCCGGTCCGAGGTGCGTGTCCTGCCGCTCGGCGACCTGGCGCTCTGGACGATGGAGCACCCGCCGCTCGCCGCGAGCCGGTCGCCACGCCTGATCCGCTCCTCCACCGACCCCGAGCTGTACCTGTTCTCGCTTCCGTTCGGCGACACCGCCACCGCGGTCCGCTCCGACGGCCTCGGCGCCTACCGCCCGCACGACGTGGTCCTGCAGGACAGCGCCCGGCCCGTCCTCCTCCAGGCGAGCACCGACGATCCGCGCCAGCTGTTCCGCGGGGGCTGGCTGACCGTGCCCCGACAGGCGCTGCCGCTGTCGCCGGACCGGGTCGGCACGCTCACGGCCCGCCGGATGCCCGGGGACGCCGGAGTGGGCGCCCTGCTCGTCCAGTTGCTCGCCGGCATCGCCGCCGACCCCGGCGCCTACCGGGCCGGCGACGCACCCCGGCTGGGCACCGTCGCCCTCGACCTAGTGTCGGCGCTGCTCGCCCACCACCTCGACGCCGAGGACGCCGTACCGCCGGAGAGCCGGCGCCGGGCCCTGGTCCAGCGGATCCGGGCCTTCATCCGGGCCCACCTGCACGAGCCGGACCTCGACCCCGGCGCGGTCGCCGCCGCGCACCACATCTCGGTCAGCTACCTGCACCGCCTCTTCGAGGACGAGGAGGAGACCGTCGCCGCCTGGATCCGCCACCAGCGCCTCGAACGGGCCCGCCGCGACCTCGGCGACCCGGCCCTGGCCACCACGCCCGTCCACGTCATCGCGGCCCGCTGCGGATTTCCCCGCGCCGCGGACTTCACCCGCGCCTTCCGCGGCGCGTACGGCCTGCCGCCCCGCGACTACCGCCACGGCGCCGTGACGGTCGGCGGTGGACTCTGAACCAAGCGGCAGTGGACCGCATGCTAACGACAACCGCCGGGGGGCGTCGGCAAGCTGATGATGCGTCCGACACGGGGGATCGAGTGGCGGACGCGACCAACACCGACACCCTCGAAGGGGGACCATCCATGTCCAGCAAGGGACTCCGCAGCACCCGGCGCTCCGCCGTCGGCATCGGCGTCGCCGCCCTGGCGCTCACCCTGACCGGCCTCGGCGGCGGCCAGGCGTTCGCCGACTCGCGCGCCGGCCTCTCGGCCACGATCGAGATCAAGAACGACAACGGCAAGTGCCTGGAGATCACCAGCTCCTCCACCGCGAACGGCGCCCGGGCCCAGCAGTGGGACTGCAAGGGCCAGGCCGGCTCGAAGTGGCGGTGGCAGTCCGCGGGCAACGGCTACTGGAACCTCGTGAACGCCCACAGCGGCAAGTGCCTGGAGATCCAGAGCTCCTCCACCTCGAACGGCGCCGAGGCCCAGCAGTGGTCGTGCAACGGCCAGGACGGCGCGAAGTGGTGGGTGGAAGGAGTCCGGTCGAACCGGTCGGTGATCCGGAACCACAGCGGCAAGGTCCTGGAGATCACCAGTTCCTCCGGCGCGAACGGGGCCAACGCCCAGCAGTGGGAGTACAAGGGCCAGTCCGGCGCGCTCTGGTTCTGGTGACGAGCCGCCGGCCGCTCCCCGCCCGTCGTCTCGCGGGCGGGGAGCGGCCGGCCCGCTACGCGTGCTCGGCCAGCACCTCGGCGATCACGTGGCGGGCGATGGAGGTCATCCTCGGGTCGCTGTCCCGGTAGTAGGACACCTCCATCAGGGCGATGGACAGGGCCCAGCCGCGGGCGCGGTCCCAGGCCGCGTCGTCGGGGGCCGCGGCCGCGCGGAAGGCGGGGCGGGCGGCGGCGGGCAGGACGTACCAGGCGGGGATCAGGTCGACGGCCGACTCGCCGAGGCCCGCGCAGCCGAAGTCGATGACGGCGGCGAGCCGGCCGTCCGGGCCCACCAGCAGGTTGCCGGGCTGGAGGTCGCCGTGGAGCCAGACCGGGGGGCCGGTGGGGGCGGGGGCGGCCAGGGCGTGCTCCCAGGCGGCGGTCGCGGCGGCGGCGTCCACCAGGTCCGGCACGGCCGCGATCGCCTTCCTGGTCCAGGCGTCGCGCTCCGCCAGCGACTCGCTGCGGTGGGCGGCGGGCCCGTCGGCCGGGTCGATCCGGCGGATGGCGGTCACGAAGCCGGCCAAGTCCCGGGCCAGCAGCCCGGGTTCGGCGATTCGCCCGGTGACGGGGGTGGTGCCGTCGAGCCAGCGCAGCACCGACCAGGGCCAGGGGCAGCCGTCGACCGGCCCGCCCACGGCCAGCGGGACCGGCACCGGGACGGGCAGCCGCGGGGCCAGGTGCCGCAGCCAGCGGTCCTCCTTGGCGATCTCCTCGACCACCCCGGGGATCCGCGGGATGCGCACCACCAGCTCGGTACCCAGCCGGTACATCGCGTTGCTGGTCCCGGTCGGCATCACCGGCTCGACCGGCAGGCCCGCCCACTGCGGGAAGTACTCGGCGACCATCCGGCGCACCAGCGACTCGTCGATGTCCAGTTCGTCGGGGTGCAGCTTGCGGGAGGGGGCCATGGTGACCGACCCTGCCAGCCGCGGACCGGGCCCGGCAACCGAATTGGCGCCGGGGGTGCCCTACCCCCGGTGGATCGCGCCCGCGGCGATCAGTCCGGGCAGCTCCCGCATGTCGTCGAAGACCACGGTGCCCGGCCCGGCCAGCCGCTCCGCGGCCGTGACGCCGCCCGCGTAGCCGAGCGCGCGCATCCCGGCGGCGCGGGCGGCCTCCACGCCGGGCCGGCTGTCCTCGACCACCACGCAGGCGGCCGGGTCGACGCCCATCGAGCGCGCGGCGTGCAGGAAGAGGTCGGGCGCGGGCTTGCCGCGCCCGACCTCGGTGGCGCTGAAGATCCGCCCGGCGAAGTGGTCGTGGAGGCCGGTCCGGCCCAGGGTGTGGCGCATCTTCTCGTGGGTGCCGCTGGAGGCCACGCAGGTGGGCAGGGTGATCGCTGCCAGCGCCTCCGGCAGGCCGTCCACGGGGGTCAGCCCGGCGTCGACCGCCTCGGCGTGCAGTTCGTGGAAGCGCCTGCCCCACACGGCCGCCACCTCCGCCCCGAGCCGCTCGGCGACCAGCGCGTTGTTGACCGGCTCCGACCGACCGACGAAACGCTCGATCGCCTCCGTCTCGGTCAGCGGCCAGCCGTACTCCCGGCCCAGCCGCACCAGTACCCGGACGGCGATCACCTCGCTGTCCACCAGGACGCCGTCGCAGTCGAATATCACCAGCTCAATGGGCTTGATCATCCGGCCAGCATACGGCCGGGCCCAACCTGGTCAGCCAACTGCCCTACAGCCGTAAGGAGTCGGTATCCGCAGGCCGCGCGACCCGGGGCGACGGGCCGCGCGGCACTGGTCACCGGCTCAGCCGGTCTGGACGGAGGTGTCGTCGATCACGAAGCTGGTCTGGAGCGAGGCGTCCTCGGTCCCGGCGAACTTCACCGTGACCGTCTGGC
>NZ_JBSFKQ010000014.1:0-147914 GCF_053598615.1 Kitasatospora sp. NPDC001095
GCCCTTGATCCCGTACAGCGTGCCGCCCACGTTGACCGTCCAGTTCGACGGCGTGGACACCGGCAGGTAGTAGACGAAGTCCATGTCGATCAAGGGCCGGGCGCCGCCTCCTTTCCCGCCGGGGAAAGGAGGCCGGAACGCCGTACGAGTAATAGGCTGGAAGCAGTCAGCCCGTTACCGAATCTGGAAGGACCCCTGTGGAGCTCGCCGCCTACGCCGATCTCGCCGTTCGGCTGGTGAACACCGAGGAGCCCGAGCGCGGCACCGACGCGCTGACCTCCGTGGAGGCGGTGCGCGGCCTGTTCTCCGACTCCTCGCGGGCCGCCGCCCTCGCCGACGAGTCCGACCTGCCCCGGCTGCGGGCGGTGCGGACCAGGCTGCGCGGCGTCTTCGAGGCCGCCGCCGAGGGCGACGAGGTCCGCGGCGTCGACCTGCTGAACAGCCTGCTGATGGAGTACCCCGTCAGCCCGCTGGTCTCCGGACACGACTACCCGGACGACGCCGGGCGGCCGCGCTGGCACCTGCACCTGGCCGACAACTCCCCCACCGCCACCGCGCACTACACCGCGGTCGCCTGCATGGGCCTGGCCGTCCACCTGACCGAGCTGGGCGCCGACCGGCTCGGCATCTGCCAGGCCGCGCCCTGCCGCAACGCCTACCTGGACACCTCGACCAACCGCTCCCGCCGCTACTGCTCGGACCGCTGCGCGACCCGCGCCAACGTGGCCGCCTACCGGGCCCGCAAGCGCCAGGAGGCGGAGGCCGCGGGCCGGGCCTAGGCCCTCGCGAACCCAGGCCCCGGGAGGTCGAGGCCCCGGGAGTCCGGGCCCCAGGGCCTCAGACCTCCTCCACCCAGGCGCCGAGCCGGTGGGCCAGGCCCGGCACCCGGGCCAGCCGCGGGGTGAGCAGCAGCCGCTCCAGCCGGCGCCCCGGCGCCAGCCAGGCCGGGCTCGGGCTCAGCCGCAGCAGCACCCGGCCGAGCACCAGCTCGTCCGGGACGGCGCCGTAACTGCGGCTGTCGCTGTCCACCGGGCGGTTGTCCGACAGCAGCCACCAGCCCTTGGGCCGGCGCTCGGCGGCCCGCTTCACCACCAGCAGGTCCTGCTGGAACGGGTGCCGGAAGACCACCACCGCGCCCGGCCGGATCGGCGCGCCGTACCGGACCAGCAGCCGGTCGCCCTCGCGCAGGGTCGGGACCATCGACGGCCCCGCCACGTCGACCAGCCCGAACGGCAGCACGCCGCCCCGGTCCCCGGCTCCGACGTCCTCCGGTCGCGTGCTCCGCGCCACGACTCCTCCTCCCGCTCCGCCCGTACCCCCAGTCTGCCGTACGGGCCGTCAGCGCTCCGATGTCCGGAATACCCCGGTTCCGGGTCCGTCTTTCGCCCTAGGCCCGCCGCCCGATCGCGAAACCGGGCGGGCGGAAGGGTAATCTCGGGCGCGGGAAGACGATCTAAGGAAGGACTCCCATGTTCTCTCGTCTGTTTGCACCGCGTGCCACCGCCCACGCCCACTGCGATCTGCCCTGCGGCGTGTACGACCCCGCGCAGGCCAAGCTCGAGGCCGAGTCCGTCAAGGCCACCCAGGAGAAGTACCAGGCCAACGAGGACCCGCACTTCCGCGCCCGCGCCATCATCATCAAGGAGCAGCGCGCCGAGGCCGTCAAGCACCACATCTCGGTGCTGTGGAGCGACTACTTCAAGGCCCCGCACTTCGAGAAGTACCCGCAGCTGCACCAGCTGATCAACGACACCCTGAAGGCCGCCTCGGCCGCCAAGGCGTCCACCGACCCGGCCACCGGCCAGGCCCTGCTGGACCTGATCGCCGAGGTCGACAAGATCTTCTGGGAGACCAAGCAGGCCTGAGCCTGACGCGTCGCCACCCGACCGCCCCCGTCCGGACCACCGGACGGGGGCGGTCGTGCGTTCACGCCCGATCCTCGAACGGTAAGGGTTGCCTGCCCTGAGTGGCTGTTATGCTGCCAGGGCGTCCGAGGGGGAAGTCCGGTGTGAATCCGGCGCTGACCCGCAACGGTGAGCACGGCCCGTACCAGCCCGTACGGCCGCGCCAGCCCGATCACCCTCGGCCGCCGAACTCCCGACAACTCGCCGTGGACTGCGAGGGGAACGGCGCCCCGGCACGCCCCGGCCCGCGCCCGCCCCGGCGCACCCCCGGCCCGAGGCAAGGCGCACCCGTGAACCGCGCACCCGCAGACCGTGCAGTCGGCCCGCCCACTCGTCGCACACCCGTCGTCCCGCTCGCCGCCGGCCTCGGCGCCGCCCTCCTGCTCTCGCTGGTCTGCGGGGTCGCCCTCGGCTCCTCCGGGCTCGGCCTGCCCCGGGTGCTGCGGCTGCTGGGCGCCGGGCTGACGGGCGGTCGACTGGAGGCGGACGAGGCGGCCGCGTACGCGATCGTCTGGGAGATCCGGCTGCCGCGCACCGTACTGGCCGCCGTGGTCGGCGCCGGACTGGCCGCCTGCGGCGTCGCCGTCCAGGCCCTGGTGCGCAACGCGCTGGCCGACCCCTTCGTCCTCGGCATCTCCTCCGGCGCGGCCGTCGGCGCCAACGCCGTCCTGCTGTTCGGCGCCTTCGCCTCGCTCGGCGTGTGGGCGATCTCCGCCTCCGCCTTCGGCTCCGCCCTGGCCGCCATGACGCTGGTCTACCTCGCCGCCCGCACCGCGTTCGGGCTCACCCCGCTGCGCCTGGTGCTCACCGGCACGGCCCTGTCCTACGGGTTCTCCGCCGCCACCACCCTGATGGTCTTCGCCGCCGACCGCGGCGAGGCCGCCCGGGACGCCATGATGTGGCTGCTCGGCAGCCTCGGCGGCGCCACCTGGGGCTCGGTGCCGATCGCCGCCGTCACCGTCCTGGCCGGCCTCGCCCACCTGGCCTGCGCCGCCGGACGGCTGGACGCGCTCGCGATGGGCGACGAGACCTCCGCCTCGCTCGGCGTGGACCCGGACCGGCTGCGCCGCGAGCTGTTCGTGGTGACCGCCGCCGTCACCGGCACCGTGGTCGCGGTCAGCGGGGCGATCGGCTTCGTCGGGCTGCTGATGCCGCACCTGGCCCGGATGCTGGTCGGCGCCGGGCACCGCCGGGTGCTGGTGATCGCCCCGCTCGCCGGGGCCCTGCTGCTGGTCTGGGTGGACATCGCCTCGCGCACCCTGCTGGCGCCCGCCGAACTGCCCGTCGGGGTGTTCACCGCGGTGCTCGGCGTGCCCGCCTTCCTGCTGATGATGCGCCGCCGCGGCCAGTCCTTCGGAGGCACCCGGTGACCGACGTGACCGAGGCGGCCGCCGTGGCCGCGCACGCCCAGGACCTCGCCGTCGACGCCGTCTCGGTAGAGCCGGCCGGCACCCGACTGGTCCACGAGGTGAGCCTGGCGGCCGCCGCCGGACAGGTGGTCGGGCTCATCGGCCCGAACGGCAGCGGGAAGTCGACGCTGCTGCGCTGCGTCTACCGGGTGCTGAAGCCGGCCGGCGGCGCGGTCCGGCTGGCCGGCGACGACCTGCACGCCCTCACCGCCCGCGAGACGGCCCGCCGAGTGGCCGCACTGACCCAGGAGCACTCCGCCGAGTTCGACTTCACCGTCGCCGAGGTGGTCGCGATGGGCCGGCTGCCGCACCGCCGCGGCTTCGGCGCCCCCACCGACGGGGACGCGGAGCGCTGCGCCGAGGCGCTGCGCAAGGTCCGGGCCGGGCACCTGGCCGAGCGCGGCTTCCTGAGCCTGTCCGGGGGCGAGAAGCAGCGGGTGCTGTTCGCCCGCGCCCTGGTCCAGGAGCCGCGCCTGCTGGTGCTGGACGAACCCACCAACCACCTCGACATCGCCCACCAGTTGGAGGTGCTGGCGCTCGCCCGCGAGGCCGGCCCGACGGTGCTCACCGCGCTGCACGACCTCAACCTGGCGGCGGGTCACTGCGACCTGCTGTACGTGCTGCGGGCCGGCCGGATCGTCGCCTCCGGCACGCCCGAGGAGGTGCTCCGACCCGCCCTGCTGGCCGAGGTGTTCGGCGTCCGGGCCACCCCGGTGCGGCACCCGGAGAGCGGTGCCCTCCAGCTGCTGTTCGACCGTCTCGACCACCCCGTCTGATCCGCCCTCCCCTGCCCAGAGGAACCACCGTGCGCACCAAGGCCGTTGCCGCCACCGCCCTGCTCACCCTCGGACTCACCGCCTGCGGCGCCGAGATCGCCCCCAAGGAGACCGCCACCGCCTCCGCCCACTACCCGGTGGCGGTGGACAACTGTGGCGAGAAGCTCACCTTCGACCGGAAGCCCGCCCGGGTGGTGACCAACGACGTCAACATCACCGAGCTGATGCTCTCCCTGGGCCTCGCCGACCGGATGGCCGGCTACGTGATGCCCGACGACAAGGGGCAGATCGACAAGGTCGCCTGGAAGGACGGCTACCAGCAGACCACCTGGCTCTCCAAGAAGGTGCTCACCAAGGAGATCGCCCTGGACGCCAAGGCCGACCTGGTCTTCGCCGGCTGGCACTACGGCTTCGACGAGGGCAGCGGCGTCACCCCGCAGGCCTTCAAGGCGCTCGGCGTCGACTCGTACGTGCTCAGCGAGTCCTGCCGCACCGGCAGGGGCACCGTGCGCGGCGTGATGGACCCGCTGGAGGCGCTCTACACCGACCTGGCCAACCTCGGCGAGATCTTCGACGTCAAGGACCGCGCCGACAAGCTGATCGCCGACTTCAAGGCGCAGATCGCCGCCGTCCCGCAGCCCGAGCGCCACCCGTCCGTCTTCCTGTACGACAGCGGGCAGGACAAGCCGTACACCGCCGGGAAGTTCGCCGCCGCCAACGAGATCATCGCCAAGGCCGGCGGGACCAACATCATGGGCGACCTCGCCGACACCTGGGTCACGGCCGGCTGGGAGAGCGTGGTGGAGCGCGACCCCGAGGTGATCGTGATCAACGACTACGCGACGCCCGGGGCCGAGGAGAAGCGGCAGTTCCTCAAGTCCTTCCCGCCGCTGGCCGACGTCGCCGCGATCAGGAACGACCGGATCTTCGTCATGGACTACGTCGACCTGGTGGAGAGCCCGCGCAACCCGGCCGCGGTCGGCGCGCTGGCCGGGTACCTGAGCACCGTCCCGGCCCGCTGACCGGTCCCGCTCCCGCTCCTCCGGCCCCGGGCGGCCGGGCGTACGCTCAAGGTACGAGCCGACGGAACCCGACCGGAGGAGCGAGATCATGACCACCACGGCGACCCCCGCCGCCTTCGACACCCGCGCACTGCGCCAGGGCATCGAGCGCCGCGACGCCGAGACCCTCCTCGCGCTCTACGCGGAGGACGCCGAACTGCGCATGGTCGATCGCAAGACCCAGCCCAGCCACCCCCTGGTGATGCACGGGCGGGAGGAGATCGGCGCCATGCTGGACGACATCTACAGCCGCGAGATGACCCACAAGCTGGAACAGGTGGTGGTCCAGGGCGACCACGTCGCCTTCCTGGAGTCCTGCCGGTACCCGGACGGCGTCCGGGTGCTGATGTCCTCGATGGCCGGGCTGCGGGACGGGCGGATCGTCGACCAGACCTCCGTCCAGGCCTGGGACGAGACCGGTCCCGAGCAGTAGGCTCACTGGCATGATCCGCACCGCTGTCGCCACCGACGTCCCCGTCATCCACGCCATGATCCGCGAACTCGCGGACTACGAGCAGGCACTGCACGAGGCGAAGGCCACCGAGGAGCAGCTGCACCAGGCCCTGTTCGGCGAGAACCCGGCCCTGTTCGGGCTGATCGCCGAGGACGACACCACCGGTGAGCCGGTCGGCTTCGCGGTCTGGTTCCGCAACTTCTCGACCTGGCGCGGCACCCACGGGATCTACCTGGAGGACCTGTACGTCCGCCCGCAGTCCCGCGGCGGCGGCCACGGCAAGGCGCTGCTGCTGGAACTGGCCCGGATCGCCGTCGAGCGCGGCTACTCCCGGGTCGAGTGGTCGGTCCTGGACTGGAACCAGCCCTCGATCGACTTCTACAAGTCCATCGGCGCGGTGCCGATGGACGAGTGGACGGTGTACCGGCTCACCGACGAGGCGCTGGCCGACGCCGGACGGCGCTGAACGGCCCTCCGGAGTCCGGGGAAAGGGTCTGCCACCCTGCGTCGCAATGCCTTACCATGAGTAACTCCCGAACCGGGGTTGCGGAAGGCAGAGCGATGGCGGATCCGCCGCGCCGGCCCCCCTTCGGGGGTAGCAAGCGGTAACAAGCGGGGTACCAAAGAAGGCACGGCGCGTCGCCCAGGAGGCAAGGGTGTCCCAGATCGACGGCGATCTCGGTGTTCAGGACTTCGTGGAGGTCCGGCTGCCCGCAGCGGGGGCCTACCTCTCCGTCCTGCGAACAGCGACGGCCGGGTTGGCGGCCCGGCTGGACTTCACGCTCGACGAGATCGAGGACCTGCGGATCGCGGTCGACGAGGCCTGCGCCATCCTGCTCCAGCAGGCGGTGCCCGGCTCCGTCCTGTCCTGCGAGTTCCGGCTGGTCGGCGACTCGCTGAAGGTCACCGTCTCCGCCCCGACCACCGACGGCAAGGCCCCCGAGCGGGACACCTTCGCCTGGACGGTGCTCTCCGCCCTGGCCGGCGAGGTCGACTCCTCGGTCGGCGAGGACAACACCGTGTCGATCAGCCTGCACAAGAAGCGCGGCGGCTCCGCCGCCCACTAGCCGGGCGCCGAGCCGAACCGCACGACCGAGCAGCACCCGCGCAAGGGCCGTCCGCCGATCCCCGCCCCGGGGCCCGACGGACGGCTCCCGGTACCGCCGCCCACGCGGTACGACCAACGAGACGATTCCGGGGCCGCCGGCCCCGGTGCTCCCGGAACGGAACGGGGGAATGGCCGTGAGTGATCTGGACCGTACCGGCCTCGCGACGGCGGGACCTGCCGTACCGACCCAGGCGAGCGTTCCCGGCCTCGCCGCCAACGACGAAGCGCACCCGAAGGACGCCCAGCGGATGAGCCACCCCACCGAGCCGACGTCCGAGCCGACGCCTGCCGCCGTGCCCCCGCCGGACCCGGCGGACGGGACGGACCCGGCGGACGAGGCCGAGCTGCACGGCACCGTCCCCACCCAGGGCTCGCACCGCACCGGCGCCCCGGACCGGGAGGCCGCCCGCGCGCTGTTCGTCCGGCTGTCCGCGCTGCCCGAGGGCTCCCCGGAGCGAGTCGAGCTGCGCAACCAGCTGGTGCGGATGCACATCCCGCTGGTCGAGCACCTGGCCCGGCGCTTCCGCAACCGGGGCGAGCCGCTGGACGACCTGACCCAGGTCGCCACCATCGGCCTGATCAAGTCGGTGGACCGCTTCGACCACGAGCGCGGGGTCGAGTTCTCCACCTACGCGACGCCGACCATCGTCGGGGAGATCAAGCGGCACTTCCGCGACAAGGGCTGGGCGGTGCGCGTCCCGCGCAGGCTCCAGGAGCTGCGGCTGTCGCTCACCACGGCGACCAGCGAGCTCTCCCAGCGGCACGGCCGCTCCCCCACGGTGCACGAGCTGGCCGAGCACCTGGGGATCTCCGAGGAGGACGTCCTGGAGGGCCTGGAGTCCGCCAACGCGTACTCCACGCTGTCCCTGGACGTGCCGGACAGCGACGACGAGTCGCCGGCCGTCGCGGACACCCTGGGCGCC
The DNA here is from genome assembly GCF_053598615.1 of Kitasatospora sp. NPDC001095. Classification (NCBI taxonomy): domain Bacteria; kingdom Bacillati; phylum Actinomycetota; class Actinomycetes; order Kitasatosporales; family Streptomycetaceae; genus Kitasatospora; species Kitasatospora sp. NPDC001095. The sequence continues at coordinate 7,636 of NZ_JBSFKQ010000014.1, forward strand.
ACCGACGAGGCGCTGGAGGGCGTCGAGTACCGCGAGTCGCTCAAGCCGCTGCTGGCCCAACTGCCGCCCCGGGAACAGAAGATCCTGGTGCTGCGGTTCTTCCGGAACATGACCCAGTCGCAGATCGCCGCCGAGGTGGGGATCTCCCAGATGCACGTGTCCCGGCTGCTCGCCCGGACCTTGGCACAGCTGCGGGAGAAGCTCCTGGTGGAGGAGTAGGACTGACGGCCGCTCAGCTCGGGCGGCCGCGCGTACGACTCCCGGCCCCGCGTGCCCCGGCCCTGTGTGCCCTAGTCCTCGGACGGGGCGTACAGGGCCGCCGTCGACTTCGGGTTCAGCAGGCAGCCGATGCCCACCAGGCCGAGCACGCCGACCAGCGCGCCGACCGCGATCATCGCGCCGCCGCTCTCGACCATGTAGTAGGCGACCGGCAGGCAGATCGAGTTGGTCAGCACGGCCGGGCTGCGGCCCCAGCGGCGCTCCCTGAGCAGCGCGCGGGCGGCCAGCACCGGCAGCACACCGAGCAGCACGATGACCGCTCCGCCGAACTCGTTCAGGGCGAGCTGCTTGGCCTGGCCGGCCAGCGCGGACACCATGTCCGAGACGCCGACGAGGGCCAGCGCGACGCCCTCCAGGGCGGTGATGGCGGCGCCCAGCGTCAGGGAGGCCGGGCGCCCGGAGCCGGCCGAGGGTGCGGGGGCGGAGGTTTCTGCGGTCACTCCAGCAGGGTAGCCGCCGGTTGGTCCGTACCGACCCGTAGGCTTTCCCCATGCGCGCTCTCCTGGTCGTGAACCACAAGGCCACCACCACCAGTGGCCGGACCAGGGACGTCCTGATCCACGCCCTGCGCAGTGATCTCAAGCTGGAGGTCGCCGAGACCCAGTACCGGGGCCACGCGCGCGACCTGGCCCGCGAGGCGGCGGAGGACGGCACGGTCGACCTGGTGGTGGCGCTGGGCGGGGACGGCACCGTCAACGAGGTGGTGAACGGGCTGCTGGCGCACGGCCCGGGCGAGAAGGTCCCGCGACTGGCCGTGGTGCCGGGCGGTTCGACCAATGTGTTCGCCCGCGCGCTGGGCCTGCCCAACGACCCGGTGGAGGCCACCGGCGTCCTGTTGGACGCGCTGGAGCACGGCCGGGAGCGGCCGATCGGGCTGGGCAAGGCGATGACGGAGGGGCTGCCGGACCGCTGGTTCACCTTCACCGCCGGCCTCGGCTTCGACGCCGGGGTGGTCGGCCGGGTCGAGGCACAGCGACGGGCCGGGCGCAAGTCCACCCACGCCCTGTACGTCGGCCAGGCCCTGCGGCACTACTTCACCCAGCGTGAGCAGCGCCGTTCCGGCCCGGTCTCCCTTGAGCTGCCTGGCCGCGAGCGGGTTTCGGGTCTGGTCCTGTCGATAGTCAGCAACACCTCGCCGTGGACCTTCCTCGGCAACCGTCCGGTCTACCCCTCACCGCTCGCCTCCTTCGACACGGATCTGGACGTCTTCGGCATCACCCGGATGACGGCGTTCGGCACGGCTCGAACGGTCCGTCAGATCCTGCGGTCGTACGCGCCTTCGAGCGACGGCGCCCCTCCGGCCGGTCCCTCCGGGAAGCACGTCGTCTCCTATCACGACGTCAGACACTTCACCTTGGTTTCGGAGGAAGCGGCCCCGTTCCAGGTCGACGGGGACCATCTTGGAGACAGGAGTCGCGTCAGTTTCACAGGCGTACGGCGGGCACTGCGTGTGATTGTGTGACTGGAAGGGGGGTTCCTCCTTCTTCTCGAACGCACAAGCCCCCTTCACTCCATAGAAGTACTGGCTGTGAGCTAGGCGACACCGAAGAATCCAAAATTCCTCCCCGAAGGGGGTTGTATCCGAGCCCGAGGTTTGCGAACCTCTACATGGCGATCGGGACACATCGCAGCGACGGCAACTCCGGAACCACAGGAGCGCCGACCGCGGTTCGTCCCTCGAATCGCCGAATCCCCTCAGCACAGACCACCCGGGCCCGGCGGGCCTTTGGTCTCTTTTGCTGTTGCGGGATTCGTGAAAGCGTTCACATTCACAAGCCATTCGATTATGCCGATCGGGCCACCCCCCGCGGCAGGAGGAGTTGGACGACCATGGACTGGCGCCACCGCGCTGTCTGCCGCGAAGAGGACCCGGAGCTGTTCTTCCCGATCGGGAACACCGGTCCTGCTCTGCTGCAGATCGAGGAAGCCAAGGCCGTGTGCCGCCGCTGTCCGGTGATGGAGCAGTGCCTCCAGTGGGCGCTCGAGACCGGCCAGGACGCCGGCGTCTGGGGCGGCATGAGCGAGGACGAGCGTCGCGCGATGAAGCGCCGCGCCGCCCGCAACCGCGCCCGCACCGCCTGATCGCCCGCGATCACACGCCGTAGCACCAGCAGCAACGCAGTACCGATCGACACATGATCAAAGGCTTCCCTGCACCTCCTGGTGAAGCCTTCCGTACAAAGGACCTCGCCCAGCCAGGTCCCGCGACACCGGACCCGCCCAGGCACTTGATACTGTTCACTTAGAGCAATATCGTGGAGCCGTGGCGCTCACCGTGTGCAACGCACCGGCGAGGTGTCGCACCACCCAGAGCCCCCGCTCCGGCCGACTCCCCCCGACGGCCGGAACGGGTTGAGAGGCCCTGTCGACCCACCCCCCCCCGGTCGACAGGGCCTCGTTTCTGTTTCCGCCTCCCGGTTGCGCACCCAGTTGCGCGCCTGCTTCCGCACGCCGGTGCGTGGAGCGTGCACCCGGCGCTTCCGCCGCGTACACGCCCCCGCCACGCACCTTCGCGCACGTCCCACACTTTCGTGCACGCCGCACACCTTCGCGCACTTCGCGCGGCCTCAGCGGACCGGGATCTCCAGGACCACCTTGGTCCCGCCGTTCGGGCCGGCCACCATGTCGAAGGTGCCGCCGAGCTCACCGGTGGCCAGCGTCCGGACGATCTGCAGCCCGAGGTTGCCCGCCGTCTTCGGGTCGAACCCCTCAGGCATGCCGCGGCCGTCGTCCTGCACCGTGATCAGCAGGTACTCCTCCGGCCGGGCGCCGCCGTTCCAGCTGTCCGACCAGCCCTTCCCGGTCGCCGGGGCCCGGCCGCGCAGCGCGCTGACCTCCAGGTTCCCGGAGGCGGTCGGGCCGAACGCGTGCTCCAGGGCGTTCTGGAGCAGTTCGGTCAGCACCATCGACAGGGGGGTCGCCACCTCGGCGGACAGGATGCCGAAGCTGCCGGTGCGGCGGGTCGCCACCCGGCCGTCCTGGGACAGCTCCATCACCATCGCCAGCACCCGGTCGGCGATCTCGTCGAAGGCCACCTGCTCGTCCAGCGCCTGGGAGAGCGTCTCGTGCACGATCGCGATCGAGCCGACCCGGCGCACCGCCTCGTCCAGCGCGGCCCGGCCGGACTCCGAGTCCATCCGGCGGGACTGCAGCCGCAGCAGGGCCGCGACGGTCTGGAGGTTGTTCTTCACCCGGTGGTGGATCTCCCGGATGGTGGCGTCCTTGGTCATCAGCTCGCGGTCCCGGCGGCGCAGCTCGGTGACGTCCCGGCACAGCACCAGCGAACCCGTCAGAGTGCCCTTGGGCTTGAGCGGGATCGCCCGCAGGGTCACCACTCCGCCCTGCGCCTCGACCTCGGTCTGCCGGGGCGCCCAGCCGCTCGCCAGCTTCACCAGCGCCTCGTGGACGGCCGAGCGGGACGGCGGGGCGAGGTCGGCGGTGGCCCGGCCGAGGTGGCTGCCGACCAGGTCGGTGGTGAGGCCGAGCCGGTGGTAGGCGGAGAGGGCGTTGGGGCTGGCGTAGGTGACGATGCCGTCCGCGTCCAGCCGGATCAGGCCGTCGCCGACCCGGGGCGCGGCGTCCATGTCGGCCTGCTCGACGTCGGGGAACGGGAAGGAGCCGGCCGCGATCATCTGGGCCAGGTCGGAGGCGCTCTGGAGGTAGGTGAGCTCCAGCCGGCTCGGGGTGCGGACGGTCAGCAGGTTGGTGTTGCGGGCGATCACGCCCAGCACCTTGCCCTCGCGCCGGACCGGGATCGACTCGACCCGGACCGGGACCTCCTCGCGCCACTCCGGGTCGCCCTCGCGCACGATCCGGCCCTCGTCGAAGGCGGCGTCCAGCAGCGGGCGGCGACCGCGCGGGACGAGGTGGCCGACCATGTCGTCCTGGTAGGAGGTGGGCCCGGTGTTGGGCCGCATCTGCGCCACCGAGACGTAGCGGATGCCGTCCCAGGTGGGGATCCACAGCACCAGGTCGGCGAAGGAGAGGTCGGAGAGCAGCTGCCACTCCGAGACCAGGTGGTGGAGCCATTCCACGTCGGCCCCGGTGAGGGTGGTGTGGCGGCGGACGAGTTCGTTCAGCGAGGGCACATGGCGAGCGTATCGCCGCCGGTCCCGGCGGGGCGCGGCGGACCTGTGAGCGGGCCTGCGGGTACGCCTGCGGGAGGGCCAGGGCGAGTCCGGCGGGAGGCCCGGCGCCGGGCCCTGCCACCCCCGGAGTTGTTTAGACCAATTTTCCGAGAGGCCTGGACAACCGAGATTGGTCTAGTCCACAATGAAAGAGCACCAAGGAGAGGCCCCCGCGCAACTGCCCTGACCGCGCGCGACCCCTCCTCGGTCGGACGCCGCAGATCGAGGACCCCGCACAGTTCTCGATCGACTCCGGCGCCCGACGACAGCTCCGGGCTGCGGTGCCGCACGGGTTGAGGGTCCCGTGTCGGCGCCGTGGCCCGTAGTGCTTTCCACCCCCGGAACCACCTGTCCGCCGCTCAGGAAGTCGGCCCCCGGTCCACAGACCTGTGGACCGGGGGCCGACTCCTCGCCCGGGGTGGGGTCAGGGCCCGTCTCCCGGATCCTTTCCGGGGCCGACGGGATCCAAGAGACGGGCCTACCGCGTCTCGGTGACCTTGGCCAGGGCGCGCGGGGCGTCCGGGTCCTGGCCGCGGGCGATGGTGACCTCGTAGGCCAGCAGCTGCAGCGGCAGGATCTCCAGGATCGGCTGCACCTCCTCGGGCACGCCGGCCGGCAGCGCGAAGCCCGCCGAGGCCGCGTCCACCTGCGCCTGCCGGCCGACCACCACCAGGTCCGCGCCGCGCCCGCGCAGGCGGTCCAGCACCGGCTGGAGGGCCTCGCCGCCCTTGCCGTCCGGGACGATCGCGATGACCGGCGAGACGTTGTCCACCATGGCCAGCGGACCGTGCAGCAGGTCCGCGCCGGAGAACGGGGTGGCCGGGATGTAGGTGGTCTCCATCAGCTTGAGCGCCGCCTCGCGGGCGGTCGGGTAGCCGTAGCCGCGCGAGGTGATCACCAGGCGCTGGGCGAAGCGGTAGCGCTCCGCCAGCGCCTTCACCTCGGCCCCGCGCGCCAGCACCCCGGCGGCCAGCGCCGGCAGCCCCTCGGCGGCCGAGCCTCCCCCAGCCTTCGGCAGGGGGTACCCCCATGCCCCCGCGAGGCCCTCGACCAGCAGGTAGAGCGCCAGCAGCTCGGCGGTGTAGGTCTTGGTGGCCGGCAGCGCCTTCTCCGGGCCGGCCAGCACGTCGATGTGGAACTCGGAGACCTCGGCCAGCGGCGAGGCGGCGTTGTTGGTCACCGCGAGGGTGATGGCGCCGGCCTCGCGGGCGGCCTTGGTGGAGGCCACCAGGTCGGGCGAGCCGCCGGACTGGCTGACGGTGACGACCAGGACGTCGGTGAGGTCCGGCTTGGCCCCGTACGCGGTGGTGGTGGACATCGAGGTCAGTCCGGCCGGCTTGCCCAGCAGGATCTCGATCAGGTACTTGGCGTACAGCGCGGCGTTGTCGGACGTGCCGCGCGCGGTGAGCAGGACGAACCGCGGCTTGCGGGCGGCGATCTGCGCGGCGACCTCGCGGATCTTCGGGGCACCCTCGTCGAGGATGCGCTGGAGGACGGCCGGCTGCTCGGCCATCTCCGCCGCCATGATCCGGCCGGGGACGGGAACAGTCTGCGGGTCGGACATCTGGGTCTGCCTCCGATGAGACGCTTCGACCCCGCCCGGGCGGCTGCCCGGCGGGGACCTCCACGGCGGCGAGTCCGCACACTCGCTGCGGTACTTCGTGCGGCAATCCTACGGTCGCACCTGCCGCCGGGCACTCCGTCCGCGCACCCCGCGCGGACGGACGCGCCCCTCCGGAGGCCGGACGGACGTGCCCCTCCGGAGGCCGGAGGGGCACACCGCGACGGGCCGCGACGGAAGGTCAGGACGCCTTGTTGATCAGCTGGTCGATCGCGGCGTCCGCCTCCTTGGTGGCCTGGTCCACCGACTTGCCCTTGAGGATCGAGGCCAGCATGTCCGGGATGATCTTCTGCTTCTCGATCGCGCCCCAGCCGGGTGCCAGCGGGGTGAACCAGGCGTCCGGGACGGCGTTGGCCGCGGCGGCGGTGGTCGGCTTGTTCTTCAACGGGTTCAGCTGGGTCAGGTTGTTCGGCAGGATGTCCTTGTCGGCCAGCGCCTGCTGGGACTTGGTGCCGGTGAACATCCGGATCCAGTCGGTGGCCGCCGCCGCCTGCTGGGACTTGGCGGTGAGGGCGAGGTCGGAGCCGCCGATGAAGGTCGGCAGCGGCTTGCCGTCCGGGCCGGGCATGGTGGCCACCTTGACGGCGTCCTTGAGGCTCGGGTCGCCGGTGACCGGCGCGGTGACGCTGGCCGCCTCGTAGCCGTTGCCGTAGAAGGACGCGGCGTGCCCGCGGGCCATCGACTCGAACTGGTTCTGCTCGTTGACCGTCAGGTCGCCCTTGTTGTACTTGCGCACCAGGTCGACGAAGTGGGCTATGCCCTGCTGGGACTTGGGGTCGTGCAGGGTGCCGTGCCAGTTGCCGGAGCCGTCGAACTTGGCGATGGCGCCGCCGTACGCGGCCACGTAGCTCATCGCGGCGTACCAGTACGGGCCGGGCAGGTACAGCGGGGAGAAGGTCTTGTCGGCCTTGTTCCGTTCCGCGATCTTGTCCAGCGCGGTCAGCAGCTCCGTCTCCGTCTTCGGGAAGTCGGCGCTGCCGGTGGCCTGCTGGAAGGCGGTGGAGTTGTAGATGGCGACCCGGGAGCCGGCGTAGTAGGGCACGCACCAGAGCTTGTCCTGGTACGTGCAGGTGTTGGCGAGCGCCTTGATCCAGCTGTCGGAGTTGTCGAAGGTGCCGCGGTCCACCGGGGCCAGCGCGCCGGAGAGCACGTACTTCATGGTCTCGGTGTTGCCCAGCTCGACCACGTCGGGGGCGCTGCCGTCGGCGATGGCCTTGTCGAGCTTGCCGACCTTGTCGGCCCAACCCTGGTAGACGAGCTTGAGGCTGATGTTCGGGTACTTCGCCGCGAACTCGTCGTTGACCCGCTGGACCAGGTCCGGCCAGTTCTTCTGGGCGTCGTCCATCAGCCAGACGGTGACGGTGCCGGCGGCGCCCTTCGCGTCCGCGGAGCCGGCGGGAACGCCGCCGCCCGCGGGCTTCGCGGTCGAGGAACAGGCCGTCAGACCGACCGCCAGTGCCATGGTCCCGAGCGTCGAGATGAGCTGACGCTTCTTCACGCCATCCTCCGAGGGTTGTAGAGCCGTGTTGCCCGCCGGCAGCGTGATTGGCGTCGCCCGTGGCGGAGGGTCCGGACAGGGGGCGGCGAAGAGCTTCGGGGAGGGCCGATACCACATCCGGCGAGGTTGAATCTCGAACCGGATGACTGGACTCTGGCCTAGACCATAGGTGGTGTCAACGACCAAAAGCCCTACTCGGGGCGGCCGTTGCAGAGCTGTTGTACCGCGTGGCGGCCAGTCGCCGTTCCGTCACCCCAAGTGAATCTTAAGGTGGATTTAAGGCCTGCTTGAGGGAACACGGTCACCCGGAGGATCCGCAGGTCGACGCCGGGGAAACGGAACGGGCCCGCCATGCGACATGCGCATGGCGGGCCCGTGGGCCGACGCCCACCGGACACGGCCGGTGACGCCTCGTCGGTCGGTTCAGCCGACCGCTCCCGGCTGTCCGGTGAGGACCTCCACGGCCGCCAGTCCGCAGACCCGGGCGGCGCCGTGGGTGGCGATGTGGAGGGCGCCGACCGGTTCGGACTGGGGCAGGCCCATCTCGACCACGGCGGCGTCCGGCCTGGCCGCCACCAGGCGGCCCAGCGCGGCGGACATCCAGGCGTGCCGGTGCGCGTCCCGGACCACCAGCACCAGGCGGCGGCCCTCGGCGCCGGCCACCAGCTCGCCGACCAGGGCGTCCAGCAGCTCCGGCGCGGCCTCGGCCGCCGACACCTCGCGGGTGCGGGTGCCGGGGAAGCGGTCGGCCAGCATGCCGGCCACGCCCCACGGGGTGACGTCGCCGACCGCGATGTTCGGCTCGTCCGAGAACGAGGCCACGTACGGGCGCTCGCTCACCGGGGGCACCGCCAGGCCCGGCGCCCGGACCACCCGGAGCGCCCGGCGCGCGGCCCGCAGGCCGACCGCCAGGTCCGGCTCGATCCGCTCGCCCTGGGCCGCGATCCGGCCCCAACTGCCCAGCGCCCGGACCCGCTCGGCGGCGTCCGCCAGTCGCTCCTCGGCCAGTCGGCCGGAGCGCACGCCCGCCACGATGGCGTCGCGCAGCATCAGCACGGTCTCCTCGTCGGCGAGCCCGCCGCCGACGCAGATCGCGTCCGCGCCGGCCGCCAGGGCCAGCACGGTGCCCTCGCCCATCCCGAAGGTGTCGGCGATGGCGCCCATCTCGATGGCGTCGCTGACGATCAGGCCCTGGTAGCCCAGGCCGCCGTCGGCCGGGGCCGCCCGCAGCAGGTCGCGCAGCACGGCCGGGCTCAGGGTGGCGGGCAGCTTCGGGTCCAGCGCCGGGATCATGATGTGGGCGGTCATCACGGCCTTGGTGCCGGCCGCGATCGCCGCCTGGAAGGGGATCAGGTCGCGGGCCCGTAGCACGTCCAGGTCGACGTCGATGACCGGCAGACCGTGGTGCGAGTCCACCGCGGTGTCGCCGTGGCCCGGGAAGTGCTTGGAGCAGGCGGCCACGCCGGCCGACTGCAGGCCCTCGACCCAGGCGGCGGTGTGCCGGGCGCACAGCTCGGGGTCGGCGCCGAAGGAGCGGACCCCGATGACCGGGTTGCGCGGGTTGGAGTTGACGTCCGCGGTGGGCGCCCAGTTGTAGTTGACGCCGGCCGCGGCCAGCGCCCGGCCCAGCTCGCGGGCGACGTCCCGGGTCAGCACCGGGTCGTCGATCGCGCCGAGCGCGAGGTTGCCGGGCCAGGACGAGCCGGAGCCCGCCTCCAGCCGGGTGACGTCACCGCTCTCCTCGTCGATGGCGATCAGCAGGTCGGGGTTCTCGGCGCGCAGCGCCCCGGTGAGCGCGGACAGCTGGCCGAGGTCGACCACGTTGCGGTCGAACAGCGCGACCGAGCCGAGGCCCGCGGCGAGGTGGCGGCGCAGCCACTCCGGCGGCTCGGTGCCGACGAAGCCGGGCTGGAGGACGGTCAGGGCGTCGCGGTGCAGCTGGTCGCTGTCCGGCACGGTGGGAACGAGGATGCTCACGTGGACTCAGCCCTTCACGGCGCCGTCGGTCAGTCCGTTGACCGCCTTGCGCTGCAGGAAGATGAACAGGATCAGGATCGGTACGGCGAACAGGGTCGACGCGGCCATGGTCGCGCCCCAGTCGGTGCCGAACGCGGTCTGGAACGAGGACAGCCAGAGCGGGAGGGTCTGCGCCGCCTCCTTCTTGTTCAGCATGTTGACCAGCGGGAACTCGTTCCACGCGGTGATGAAGCCGAACAGCGAGGTCGACATCAGGCCGGGGGCGAGCAGCGGGAAGATCACCTTCACGAAGGCCTGGGTGCGGGTGCAGCCGTCCACCATGGCCGACTCCTCCAGTTCCTTCGGCACGGCGGCGATGAAGCCGCGCAGCGTCCAGATCGTGAAGGGCAGCACCATCATCAGGTAGAAGGCGGTCAGCGGCACCAGGCTGTTGAGCATGTCGTTGTCGCGGACGATCAGGTACGCCGCGATGACCATGACCTCCCAGGGCGCCATCTGGGCGGCCATCACGACCAGGACGAAGCCCTTGCGGCCGCGGAAGCGCATCCGGGCGATCGCGAAGGCGGCCAGGGTGGCGATCACCAGCGAGCCGAGCACCGCGCCGACGGTGACGATCAGGCTGTTGGTGACGTACGTCCAGAAGTGCGGGACGTGCACGGCGCGGTCGAAGTGCTCGAACGTGCCGTTCAGCGGCAGGAAGACGGGGTCCCGGCTGACGATGTCCTTGTTCTGCTTGAACGCCGTCGTGAACATCCAGTAGACGGGGAACAGGAAGAAGACGAAGAGGACGACCGCGATCAGGTTCGGCCAGGTGCGTCCGATGAGCGAGCGCCTCACAGCTCGTCCTCCTGCTTGAGAATGATGCGGAAGTAGTAGGCCATCAGCGCGGCCAGCATCAGGATGGTGAGCACCGCGATCGCGGAGCCGACGCCGAAGCGCTGGGAGCCGATGCCCTCGAGGAAGGCGTGCACCGGCAGGGTGCGGGTCAGGCCGTCCGGCCCGCCCTTGTTGATCAGGTAGACCTGGGTGAAGGCCTTGAACACCCAGATGACCTCCAGGAAGGTCGTGGCCAGGAGGAAGGGCTTCATGATCGGGAAGATCACCGCGCTCCAGATCTTGCCCGAGCCGGCGCCGTCCATCCGGGCGGCCTCGTAGAGCTCCTTGGGGATCGTGGTCAGGCCCGCGTACATGTTGAACGCCACGAACGGGACCGACTGCCACACGATCAGCAGGATGATCACGAAGAAGGTGGAGTACTGGCCGCCGGTCCAGTTGAAGTGGGCCATGGAGTGCCAGCCCAGCTTGTCCAGGAACCAGTTGACGACGCCGAAGTTCTGGTCGAAGAGCCAGGTGTAGACGGTGGTCGCGGCGACCACCGGCATCGCCCAGGCCAGCAGCAGGGCGACCGAGAGCGCCAGCCGCATCCACTTGCCGAGGGTGTTGAGCAGCAGGCCGATCAGCGTGCCGAACACCATGATCAGCACGACGTTGACCGCCGTGAAGACCACCGTGCGCAGGGTGATCGTCCAGAACTCCGAGCCGGAGAGCTGGTCCGTGTAGTTGCCGAAGCCGTTCCACTCGGTCAGGTGCTGGATGAACTGCCGCTTGTTGAGGTTCTGGAACGACACCACGGCCGTCTCGACCAACGGCCAGAGCAGCAGGACGAGGGTCACCGCGATGGCCGGCAGCAGCAGCAGGTACGGGGCGAACCTGGACGCCACGCCGGGCCCGTCCGACGGTCTGCCGCCCCTGCTCGGGGTGCGCTCGGCACCGGGGGTGGTGGGCGTGGACGCCACCACGGACTTCGTTGGCTCCGGGGACTGTGTCTGCACCCGTTCCGACTGCGCAGCCATCGCTCTCTCTTCCTTGCAAACCCGACCACGACGGAAGGCGCCGCCCACCGGCCCCCCGCCGGGAGCCGGTGAGCGACGCCGCTCGACTGCCTTACTGCTTCTGGTTGAGACGCTTCGCGATCTCGTCGTCGGCCTTCTTGGCCGCGGCGGCGTAGTCGCCGGTCAGCGCCGAGGTCAGGAAGTCCTTGATCGGGTTCGGCTCGTTCTCGACGTTGGTCCAGGTCGGGACGTTCGGGGTGGTCGCACCGTTGGCGGAGGCCGGCAGGGCGGCCTTGGCGAAGTCGCCGGTGACCTTGTCGTTGAGCGCGACCTTGTTCGGGATGAGGCCGGACGAGGCGATCATGCCCTCGTTCTTGTCGCTCATGGCGATCTTCAGGAAGCCCTTGGCGAGCTCGGGGTTCTTGCTCTGCTGGGCGATCGCCAGGTTCGAGCCGCCGAGGAAGACGCTGGACGGCTTGTCCGCGGTCTTGCCGGGGAGGGCGAAGTAACCGATCTTGTCGGCCGCCAGCTCCTCGGGCTTCGGGACCTCCCAGCCGAGGCCGATGATGGTGCCGATGTCACCCTTGGCGAAGACGTCCTTCTGCTGCGGGGTGGCCTCGTCCTTGTCCTTCGGGGCGGTGGCCGAGTAGCTCTGCAGCTTCTTGTAGGTCTCGAACGCCTTCTGGCCCTCGGGGCTCGACAGGCCGCCGACCCACTTGTCGCCGTCCTTCTTGGCGAGCTTGCCGCCCTCGCTCTGCAGCAGGCCGAAGTAGACGTACCACTCCTGGCCCGGCATGTAGAGGGCGTCGTTGACGCCGGGGACGGCCTTGACCTTGTCCAGGTCCTGGTACAGCTCGTCCAGGGTCTTCGGCGGGGCGGCGATGCCGGCCTTGGTCCAGATGTCCTTGTTGTAGGTCACCACGCGGTTGGTGAAGTACCACGGGGCGGCGTACTGCTTGCCCTCGATGATCGAGGACTCGCTCAGGTTGGCGGCCCAGTCGGCGCCGCCCAGGTCGGCCTTGTCCTTGGTGATGTCGAGCAGACCACCGGTGGCCGCGTAACCCGCGGTCTGGGTGTTGCCGATCTCCAGGACGTCCACCGAACCCTCGGAGAGGGCGGCGGTGACCTTCTGGCCGATGCCGTTCCACTTCTGGGTCTGGATCTCCAGCTTGGCACCCGGGTAGGCGGCGGCGAAGTCCGCCTTGACGCTGTCCTCCCAGCCCTTGGGGGCCGAGCCGTCCATCAGCCACACGGTGAGGGTCTTGCCGTCGTAGTTCTTGGCCGCCGAGGAGGAACCGCCCTCCTTCTTGTCGTCCGAGCCGCAAGCCGCCACACCGACGACCATTGCTGCGACGCCGACCGCCGCGATGAGCTGACGCTTCACGCCATCCTCCTGAGGGATGCCTGGGTTGCCCCCGTCGGGCGGCAGCGGCAGACCCACACAAAGCGGGGGGAATGGTGCCGCGGACCCTTCGAACGGGTGGGGGATTCATAGTTACCGGCCTAGTGGTGTAGACCAGCTGCCTGGAGCTTGGCCTAGACCAATGGGCCTGTCAACGGCTGTTCGACCGTTCTCGACCACCCGTTATCAAGCCGACACCGCACATCGTTCATCGCGTGATGAGGTATTCGTTCCGTAGCCATACATGCAACGATGTGAGCCGTTAACGATGAGGCGGGGTCAGCGAGGACCTCGCGAGAAGCGGGAGAACAGGTCCGATGAGCAGCGACGGGGGATCCACCGCCCAGGTCAACGACCCCGAGGTGAACAACCTCCCGACGCAGGCCGGAACCGATCCGACCGCGCGCGTCCCCAAGTACTACGGCCTGAAGCGGCACCTGCTGCAGCTCACCGAGACCCAGCCCGCCGGCACCCCGGTGCCGCCCGAGCGGGCGCTGGCCGCCCAGTTCGACACCTCGCGCACCACCGTGCGCCAGGCCCTCCAGGAGCTGGTCGTCGAGGGCCGTCTGGAGCGCATCCAGGGCAAGGGCACCTTCGTCGCCAAGCCCAAGGTCGCCCAGGCCCTCCAGCTGACCTCCTACACCGAGGACATGCGCGCCCAGGGCCTGGAGCCCGCGTCCCGGCTGATCGAGATCGGCTACATCACCGCCGACGACCGGCTCGCTCCGCTGCTCGACATCAAGCCGGGCGGCCGGGTGCTGCGGATCGAGCGCCTGCGGCTGGCCAACGGCGACCCGATGGCCATCGAGGTCGCCCACCTGTCCGCCAAGCGCTTCCCGGCCCTGCGCCGCAACCTGGCCAAGCACAACTCGCTCTACGCGGCGCTGCGCGAGGTGTACGGGGTCACCGTGGCCGAGGCCGAGGAGACCATCGAGACCACCCTGGCCAACCCGCGCGAGGCCGGCCTGCTCGGCTCCGACCTCGGCCTGCCGATGCTCCAGCTCTCCCGGCACTCCTTCGACGCCGAGGGCGAGCCGGTCGAGTGGGTCCGCTCGATCTACCGCGGCGACCGCTACAAGTTCATCACCCGGCTGAAGCGTCCGGAGTAGCCGCACCCCCACCGCACTTCGGGCACCGGCGCGCGCGACCCGCGCGCCGGTGCCCTTCGCGTTCCGTGACGGCCCCTCCGGGTCCCGCGCCGGCTGCGCCTCTCCGCCGCACCTCCGCCGCGCTCCCGCCGTGCCTCCGCCGCGCTCCCGCCGCATTTCCGCCGCCCCGACGGCGGACATCGGCCGCTCGCGTCCGACTGGTGGGAAGTTGCGTCAATTCCGGTGACATGGATCACCCCATGCTCTAGATTGCGCAGCCGTACAGACCTGACTGCCGATCACCGATGGTGCTGCTCGGCGGGCCCGTACGGCGCTCGGCGCCGACCGGGCTGCGGCGCCGACGGGGAACCCTCCGGAGCGGAGCCGAAGATGCCGTCTGATCCCCTCACCGTCGAAGATGTCATGCCCGAGCCAGCCGGGAGGCCCGTCCCGGCGGTGACGCCCGAACGGGTGCTGGCCGGCCTGGCCCTGCTCGTGCCGATCGTCGCGATGCTCTGGGTGTCCTCGTACGACAAGAGCGACCCGGCGGCGGCCGGCATGCCGTTCTTCTACTGGTACCAGCTGCTCTGGGTGCCGGTGTCGGCCGTGTTCACCGTCGCCGCCTACCTGCTGATCAACCGGGACGAGAAGGCCCGCAAGGCGGCCCGGAAGGGCGGTGCGCGATGAAGGACGTCAACGTGCCGGCCCTCGTGGTCTTCGTGCTGTTCTTCGCCCTGGTCACGGTGATGGGCTTCCTCGCCTCGCGCTGGCGCCGCGCGGACAACGCGGCGCACCTGGACGAGTGGGGCCTGGGCGGGCGCAGCTTCGGCACCTGGGTGACCTGGTTCCTGCTCGGCGGCGACCTCTACACCGCGTACACCTTCGTCGCCGTCCCGGCGGCGGTGTACGCGACCGGCGCGGCCGGCTTCTTCGCGGTGCCGTACACGATCATCGCCTACCCGCTGGTCTTCCTCTTCCTGCCCCGGCTCTGGTCGGTCTCCCGGGTGCACGGCTACGTGACCCCGGCCGACTTCGTGCGCGGCCGGTACGGCTCGCGGCCGCTGTCGCTGGTGGTCGCGCTCACCGGCATCCTGGCCACCATGCCGTACATCGCCCTGCAACTCGTGGGCATCCAGGCCGTGTTGGACGTGCTGGGGGTCGGCGGTGGGGAGAACGCCAACTGGTTCGTCAAGGACCTGCCGCTGTTCATCGCCTTCGGCGTGCTGGCCGCCTACACCTACTCCTCCGGCCTGCGCGCCCCGGCGCTGATCGCCTTCGTCAAGGACGCCCTGGTCTACATCGTGATCATCGTCGCGGTGATCTACATCCCGATCCGGCTCGGCGGCTACGGGCACATCTTCGAAGCCACCGCCCAGCACTTCAAGGAGGCCAAGGCCGGCTCGCTGACCATCCCCGAGAACAAGCAGTGGACGTACGCCACGCTCGCCCTCGGCTCGGCGATGGCGCTGTTCATGTACCCGCACTCGGTGACCGGCGTGCTGGCCTCCAAGTCCCGCAACACCGTGCGCCGCAACATGGCGATCATGCCCGCCTACTCGCTGATGCTGGGCCTGCTGGCGCTGCTCGGCTTCATGGCGGTCGCGGCGGGCGTCGGCAAGGGCGTCAAGGGCTACAACTCCCAGCTGTCGGTGCCCCAGCTGTTCGCGAACATGTTCCCGGACTGGTTCACCGGCGTGGCCTTCGCCGCGATCGGCATCGGCGCGCTGGTGCCGGCCGCCATCATGTCCATCGCGGCGGCCAACCTGTTCACCCGCAACGTCTACAAGGAGTGGCTCAAGCCCGCCGCCACCCCCGCCGACGAGACCCGGGTCGCCAAGCTGGTCTCGCTGCTGGTGAAGGTCGGCGCGCTGGTCTTCGTGCTCGGCATGGACAAGCAGGCCGCGATCAACCTCCAGCTGCTGGGCGGCCTGTGGATCCTGCAGACCTTCGTGTCGATCGTCGGCGGCCTGTTCACCCGCTGGTTCCACCACTGGGCGCTGTTCGCCGGCTGGGCGGCCGGCATGGTGTACGGCACCTGGAAGGCGTACGGGATCGCCAGCCCCGCCACCAAGCACTTCGGCGGCAACTCGGCCGAGATCCCCGGCATCGGCGAGATCGGCTACATCGGCCTGACCGCCTTCGCGCTCAACCTGATCGTCTCCGTGGTGCTCACCCTGGTGCTGCGGGCGGCCAAGGCGCCGGAGCTCCCGGACGAGACCAAGCCGTCCGACTACAGCGCCGAAGCCGGCGACGACGAGCTGAAGAACGCGCCGGAGCCCGTAGCGGCGCACTGATTGGCGCGGTACGCGCCCTGTGATCGCGCCGCCTTCTCCGTGAACACTGGAGAAGGCGGCGCGATCATATGTATGAACAGGCGTGCACGCCGGGCACCACCAGACCGGACCGGCATCCGGCCGGGACCTGATCGACCACGGGGAGCTCGCGGCCATGGCAGAACTCGGCACCACCCTCAACGGCCAGCACCAGTCCACCCAGAGCCAGCACCACCACGCCACCACGCAGGGCCAGCACGGCACCGCCCCGGGCCAGCACGGCGCCGGCCACGGCCAGCACACCGGCGTTCACGGGCAGCACGCCGCCGCCCACCGCCCGCCGACGGCCGGCCGGCTGCCGTCCGTGCTGATCGCCACCCGGCACGGGGAGTCCACCGCCAACGTCGAGTTCCAGCTCGCCGAGGCCGTCGGCGCCCTCAGCGTCCCGATCAGCTGCCGCGACGCCGACATCCCGCTGTCGCTGAACGGCCGGCGGCAGGCCCAGGCGCTCGGCCACTGGTGGGCCGCTCTGTCCAGCGCCGACCGCCCGCGCAGCGTCTGGTGCTCGCCGTACGTGCGCACCGCCGAGACCGCCCGGATCGCGCTCGCCCAGGCCGCCGGGCTCGGCGCCGTCCCGGTCACCCTGGCCGTCCGCTACGACGAGCGGCTGCGCGACCGCGAGCTCGGCGTCCTGGAGATGCTGCCCAAGGCCGCGATCGAGGCCAAGCACCCGGAGGAGGCGGCCCGGCGGCGCAAGATGGGCGAGCTGTACTACCGCCCGCCGGGCGGCGAGTCCTGGGCCGACGTCGCGCTGCGGGTGCGCAGCCTGCTGCGGGACCTCTGCGAGGAGGAGGCCGGACGGCCCGTCCTGCTGGTCGCCCACGACTGCACGGTGCTGATGCTCCGCTACGCGCTGGACCGGCTCACCGAGGACCAGCTCACCGCGCTCGGGCCGGTGCACAACTGCTCCACCAGCCTCTGGCGGGCCCAGGACGGGCGGCTGCGGCCGGACGGCTGGAACGGGGTCGGGCACCTGGCGTTCGGGGAGGACTGACGGCCGCCCTCCCCGGCGGGCCTCCCGGCCGGCCGTCCAGCGGGCCGTCGGGCCGTCCGCCCTGCCGCCCGCCGGGCCCGTTCGACCCCGCAGAGCCGCCCCGCACCGGGCTCCGGCACACTGGCCCGATGGACTTCCTCATCCGCCAGGCCCTCCCCGAGGACCTCGCCGACGCCGGCCGGATCACCGTCGAGGCCTTCGTCGGCGACGGTTTCACCAACCCCACGGGCAGCTACGTCGAGCTGCTGCGCGACTCGGAGCGCCGGGCCCGGGAGGCCGAGCTGCTGGTCGCCGTCGACGCGGCCGGAGCCGGGGTCCTCGGCTGCGTGACCTTCGCCGTCGGCGGCACCGAGTGGGCGGACATCGCCACCCCGCGGGAGGGCGAGATCCGGATGCTCGCCACCGCCCCCGCCGCCCGCGGCCGCGGCGTCGGCGAGGCCCTGGTCCGCGCCGCCGTCGCCCGCAGCCACGAACTCGGCCTGGCCGGCATGGCCTTCTCCACCCGCCCGGAGATGACCACCGCCCACCGCGTCTACGAGCGAACGGGCTTCCGCCGCACGCCCGAGCGGGACTGGGCCCCGTACCCGGGAATGGACCTGATGGTCTACACCATGGCGTTCTGACCCGGCCTCGGGGCGCCCTCCGGGGTCACCGGCCGTGTTCCCGGCCGGTGACCGACGGACGATCAGCAGACGTCTTTTGATATAAACCACAGATCAAGACGTGCCCATGGACACGTCGCGACAGTCGATCGACCCCGGGGGAACAGACCACATGGACGACGGGCCCGGCATCGGCGCGCCCGCGAGCGGGCCCACGCTCCAGGACATGCGCAGGAGCAGGGGCGTCGAAGCCCCCGCCACCAGCCGCTACGCGATCCCCGCACCGGTCCCGGAGCCCCGCGGACCGCTGCCGCCGTCCGTCCGCTTCAAGGCGGTGGACGGCCTGCGCGGCCTGGCCATCGCCTCGGTGCTGCTGTACCACACCAACTGGTTCCAGAACGGCCTGTTCGGCGTGGACGTCTTCTTCGTCCTCTCCGGCTTCCTGGTCACCCTGGTGCTGGTCCGCGAGCTGGACCGCACCGACGGCATCCGGCTCGGCGTCTTCTACCGCCGCCGGGCCAAGCGGCTGCTGCCCGGCCTGTTCGCCACCATCATCCTGGTGGTGGGGCTGTCCGCCCTGGTCAGTCCGCTACGGGACGTCAGGGACCTCCGCCCGCAGGCCCTGGCCGCGCTCGCCCAGATCGCCAACTGGGCCCAGCTGTCGCGCGGTGACGCCTACTGGCAGCACTTCGAGTCGATCGACCCGCTCGCGGCCATGTGGTCGCTCAGCATCACCGAGCAGTTCTACGCCCTCTGGCCGCTGCTGCTGCTCGCCGTCTACGGGATCTGCCGCCGCTCCGTGCGCGCGGCCGGCTTCGCCACCGCCGGACTGTTCGTCGCCGCCGCGCTGGTCGCCCCGCTGCTGTGGAACGGCCACAACAGCGACCGCCTCTACCTCGGCACCGAGACCCGCGCGGTCGGCTTCGCGGCCGGCGCCACCGCCGCCTTCGGGGTGTACCTGTGGCTGCGCCGCAAGGTGCGCGCCGGGGCCCCCGGCGGGCCGCGCCCCCGCCTGCGCCTGCCGGCCGGCCCCGTGCTGCCCACCCTGGTCGGCACCGCGGCGCTCGGCGGCCTGGTGTGGGCCAGCCTCGCCGTCGGCACCTACCACGAACCGTGGCTCTACCAGGGCGGGCTGGCCGTGGTCGCGGCCCTCGCCGCCGTCCTCACCGTCTCGCTGTGCCAGGAGCGGGGACCGCTGGTGTGGCTGATGTCGCTGCCCCCGCTGCGGCTCACCGGCACCATCTCCTACAGCCTCTACCTGCTCCACCTGCCGGTGTACTGGCTGCTCCAGCACTACGTCGACGACATCTCGCCGAAGAAGCTGCTGGCCATCGGCGCACCCGTCTCCTGGGTCCTGGCCTGGCTGCTGCACACCGGCACCGAGAAGCTGCGGGTGCTGCGCTGGCGGGCCTTCCCGGCCGTCCCGCTGGTGGCCGTCACCGCCGCGGTGGCCACCACCGGCGCCTGGTACCTGCCCGCCTGGGTCACGCACGACATGAAGTCCGGGCCGGACGGCAAGCCGATGGTCCTGCTGCTCGGCGACTCCTTCTCCCAGGACCTCTCCACCGGCCTGTACCGGCAGGGGGACCGCTACCGCGTCGTCGACGGCGGGATCAGCGGGTGCGGGGTGTTCGGCCCGGAGAAGGTGCGCACCACCTCCCGGGAGGAGTTCGAAACCAGCCAGGAGTGCCGCGACCGGAACGCCGCCTGGGACCGGCAGCTCGGCGCCGGGCCGCAGGCCGTGGTGGTCCACCTCGGCTGGGACGCCGCCGAGCAGTACCTCGACGGCAGCTGGCTCAACCCGTGCGACGAGGACTACCGGACCCGCTACGGCGTCCGGCTCTCCCAGGCCGTGGACCAGATCCGCCGCCGCGCCCAGGGCGCCCAGGTGCTGCTGATGAACGAGCGGGTCGAGAACGGCGCCATCAACAAGACCTGGGGCACCTGCTACAACCAGCAGATCGGCGACTTCGTGAAGGCCTCCGGCGGCGCCGTCCGGCTGCTCGACCTCAACGCCTTCTACTGCCCGTACGAGACCTGCGCCTGGAAGGACAAGGAGGGCCACCTGGTCTCCCCGGCCAACGACGGGGTGCACCTCACCCGGGCCGGCATGCGGTTCGTCACCCCGTGGCTGGAGAAGGAGATCGCGGGCGCACTGGCCGGCGCGGCACCGGGTCAGCCCGCCGCGGCGCCGACCCCGACCCCCACCCCGACGCCGACGGCCTCGACCGCCCCGACCCCCGCGCCGACGGCGACCCCGACCTCGTCCACCAAGCCGACGGCCGGCCACACCTCGGCGAAGCCCACCCGGACCCCGAGCACCAAGACGACCGCGCCCCAGGGCTAGGGCGTTGCCCGCCGGAGGCCCGGCGGGCAACATCCCTCAGGAGGGCGGCAGTTCGTAGGTCTGCGCGAAGCAGGTGCGGATCGCCTGCTCGGACGCGGGGCGCCCGGCGAAGTCCATCCGCGGGGTGTCCTGGTTGGTCGGCAGGGTCGGGTCGATGCCGAAGTAGAGCGACCAGAAGTACACCCCGCCCAGCTTGCGCTCCTGCGCCACCTGGCAGACCGCGGTGAACCAGGCGGCCTGGACGGGCTCGTTCAGCTCCCGCTTGGTGTAGAAGTCCCCGGGCGTCTTGTAGGCGCCCTTCTGCGCCGGGATGCCCACCTCGGTGAGCTTGGTGGCGGGCTGCGGCCCCGCGCCCCGCTTGTCGAGCCAGCCGTTCCAGCTGGCCACCAGGTCGGCCACCGGGGCGTCGTCGCCCGCCGACTTGGCGGGGAAGTAGGCGTCCACGCCGGTCCCGTCGGCCGGCAGCGTGAGCGGCCCCTTGGACCAGTTGTCCCAGTTGGCGTCGTAGACGATCTGGCCGCGGAAGGTCTTCCTGGCCTGCTCGATCAGGCCGGCCCAGTGCGGGTCGTTCTCCAGCGAGTTGAACTCGGTGCCGACGGTGAACTCGGTCGCGGAGTGCTCCTGGGCGGTCTTCAGGTACGGCGTCAGGAAGGCGGTGTAGCTGGCGAACCAGGCGTCCTTGTCGGCGGGCGCGATGTTGCCGCGCCACACGCCGGTGGCGGAGTAGTCGAACACCTCCTCGTCCATGATCGGCCGCACCGTGGTGCGCAGGCCGGCCCGGTGGGCGGAGTCCAGCAGCAGGGCCAGTCGCTCCGGGCTCGGGGTGGTCGCCCGGGCGGCGACGGCGTTCGACTTGGGGCCCGTCGTGTAGTACGGGAAGGTCACCGACAGGGAGTTGGCGTTCAGCCCGACCACGTACTTGACGATGCGGTCGACCTTGCCCTGGACGAAGCTCTCCGGGTCCGCCGGGTCGTCCAACCAGTACACCTGCACGCCCCACTCGGGGCTGCCCTTGGTCCACGGACGGGCCACCTTGGGGCCGTCGTCCTCCACCTGCGGCGTGTCCTTGCCGAAGCCCCAGACCCGGCCCTGCTCGGTCGGGGCGCCGGCCCAGTGCACCGTGGTGGGGCGGCGGTGGTCGAACTTGATCGGATGGTCCCCCCAGACCACCGGGATGCCCACGGTGAGGGCGACCACCACGGTCGGGAGGATGAAGATGACGGGGCGCTTCACGGTCGTGCTCTCCGATCAGGCCGGCTTGGCGATGACGACGAACTTGTTCTCCTCGCGCTTCAGGAACTTGATCAGTCCCCGCAGCCCGCCCCAGCCCTCCAGGAAGGAGAACAGCGGAATGGCCGCCACCACCACGATCGGCTCCCACCACTTGCGCCGGTGGTTGGCCGAGGCCACCACGTTGAGCCGCAGGCCCTCCCAGTACGTCCAGATGACGTACGCGAAGTTGATCGACCAGACCAGCACCACGGACTGGGTGACCGGCGAGGTGTTCCAGGTGCCGGTGAACCACGCCACCAGCAGCACCAGGCCGACGTGCTGCAGCGGGCCGAGCACCCAGCTGACCATGCCCATCCCGATGAACAGCCGGTACCGCAGCGGGATGGTCTTGTTGAAGCAGAGCGCGACCAGGCCCCAGGCCCAGCGCTCGCGCTGCTTGAGGAAGTCCTTGACGCCGGCCGGCGAGGCGCCGTAGCAGCGGCCGTTGAACCAGTCGCTGCGGCCGGGGTAGCGCTGGCAGAAGTTGAGCGCCATCTGGGCGTCCTCGACGATGGTCTTCGGGCCGAAGTCCCAGCCGATGGTGGCCTCCACCGAGGAGCGCACGATCAGCAGTTCGCCGTGCACGCCCGCGATCGGGGTGCCGGTGCCGGTCATCGCGCGGAAGCGGGCGATGTCGTCGGCGGGGCGGATCGCGTCGGCGAGCCAGGTGAAGGTGGAGACGGCGTTCTCGCGCGGGTACGTCAGGATGCCCTGCGCCATGTGCTTGGCGTCGTCCCCGGCCCGGCGCTGCCGGTTGACGAACTGCGCGACGGCGGCGGCGGTGTCCGGGCCGACGCCGGTGTCGTCGTCCATGTGCAGCACCCAGACGTCGTCCTCGGCCTCGCCCTCCTCGATCCGCAGCTCGTGCGAGTAGTGGTTGGCGCGGGCCTTGAACTTGGTGCCGTTGGGCGTCTCGTACGCCCTCGGCACGGTCACCACGCGGATCAGCGGGTGGCGCTCGGCCAGCTCGTCGATCTTCTCCGCGGCGGCGCAGCCCTCCTCGGTGAGGATGTCCACCCGCATCCACGGGAAGTACGGCGGGAGGTGCTCCACGTACGAGAGCACCGAGCGCTCCAGCGCGGGGTAGGTGTCGTGGCGGCCGATGGTCGGCACCAGCACGATCAGGAAGTCGTCCTCGACGGGCGCGGCCGGGGTCATCCGGCTGACCTGGCGCAGCCGGCGGCGGACCATCAGCACGCCCTGGAAGCCGATCAGCACACCGAAGACCGGCATGCCCCACAGGATGGTGATCGCCCAGCCCAGCGCGGTGGGGTTGGGCACGTACGCCCACAGCGAGAACGTGAAGATGATCGCGAAGGAGACGTAGAACGGCGTCACCCGGGGCTTCCACGACATCTGTCGCTCGGCGAGCCGGGCGGCCTCGCGGGACGTGGTCAGCACCGTCCGCTCGGCGGTGGTCGATGACATGGCGGTAGCGCTTCCTCGTCTGGTGTCGTCCCGGCCCCGGGCGGGGCGCGGGTCGTTCGTGAGCGTTCAGCCGCGGGGCGGTCGGCCCCCGCGGCGGTCGGCCCCGGGCGGTCAGCCCTGGGGTGGCCGGTCCGCCGGCGGCGGCACGGCCGGGCCGGGCGGCACCTGGCCGGGAGCGACCGGGCCGGGGGCCGGCGCGCCGGGCTGCGGCGGGGCGGCGGGCCACGGCTGGGCGACGGCCGGCGGGTACGCGCCCGGCTGGGCGGGCTGCTGCGGCGGGTACGGCGCCGGCCGGCCGGGCACGGGCTGCCCCCAACCGGGCTGGGGCTGCGGCTGTCCGGGCAGTGGCTGGGGCCACGCGGGCTGCGGCTGGGACAGCGGCTGCGGCTGGGGCTGCGGCCAGGCGGCGGGCTGGGACCACGCGGGCTGCGGCTGCGCGGACGACAGCGGCGCCGGCGCCGGCTGCTCACGCCAGACCGACCGGGCCAGCAGCACGATCAGCGCCGCGGTGACGACCACCCCGAGCCCGAAGGTCGCGAGCTTGAGCCAGCCCTCGGTGGTGCCCGTGAACCACTCCCGCTGCGGCTTGTCCAGCAGCGCGCCCACCAGGCTGCGCACCCGGTTGTACCCCTCGACCAGCGCGACACCGGCCGCCACGCCGAGCGCCCAGTTGCGCCCGCGCAGCAGGAGGATGCCCGAAGCCAGGTACAGCAGGCCGTAGTTGAGGCTCCCGGTCTCGGCGAACACCGAGGAGCCGCCGTAGTAGAAGATGCCCTTGAGGTAGGTGGCGACGCCGACCTGGCCGAAGCAGTTGTACCCGGCCCAGCAGAGCAGCAGCACGCCCCAGCTGACGGCCACGCCGCCGGCCGCGCGCATCGGACCCGTCCGTGTCATCCCGTATCCCCCGCCCCCTCCGGACCCGTCCCGGCCGTCGGCCCACCCTCGGCTTCGCCGCCACAGGATGCCACACGGCGCAACCGCGCCGGAATTCCACCCGTACGGCCGAGCCCCGCGGCACCACCCGCCGCACGGCGCCGGCGGCCACGCCGGAGGTGGCGTCGGCTCAGCGCACGTGCAGGCCGCCCCAGTCGACGTTCGCCCCGAACGGACCGGAGCCGCCGGTGAGCGCCAGCGGGCTGCGGTACGTGGCGGTGACGTCCGCGACCGAGTTGCGCGGCTGGTCCGGGGTCAGGTTGTTCGCGGTGAGGGACTGCCCCCAGACCGTCCAGATCGTCCAGGGCGTGCGCCGCAGGGTCTCCGGCTGGCGGGAGTTGACCGGGACGGCGAAGGACTCGGCCAGCATCCGCGGCTTGCCGTAGGCGGACAGCCCGTCGTAGTACCGCTTGGTCCACACCTCACCGGTGCCGATCGGGTGCGCCGGGCTGCCGCTGTAGTCGTCCACGCCGACCACGTCGACGTACTGGGCACCCGGGTAGTAGTCCCAGGGGTCCACGCCCGGGGCACCGTCCCAGGACACCGGCGTCCAGACGAACAGCAGGTTGTGCAGCCCCCGGGTCTCCACCAGGTACCTGTACGTGATCTTCCACAGCGCCTGGTAGTCGGCCGGCTTCTGGCCCGCCCACCAGAACCGGCGGGAGCAGTCCAGCACGTTCATCTCGTGGTACGGGCGCAGCAGCACCGGCACGTCGTGGGCGGCCAGGTACTCCAGGTGGTCGGCCAGGTAGGACAGGTCGGTGATCAGTGCCCGGTACTCGGGGGTGTCGTGGGCACCGTCCACGACCCGGCCGAACCAGTCGGGGTCCTTCGCCACCGGCGAGTTCGAACAGAGCACCCGGTCGAAGGACTTGACGTCCGAACCGGGGTAGGGCTGGTGGAAGGACATGCCGACGATCCCGGCCGGGCCGCCGCCGTTGTCGGGCAGTTCGGTGCTGCTGCCGTCGCAGTTCTGCTGCACGCCCGCCGCGCCGTAGCCGCCGTCCTCGGCGCGCGGGTGGCCGTTCCAGACGGCGGAGAGCAGGTCGACGGCGTCGTCGGTGTACTGCCAGCCGGCCCGGCAGGTGGGCCAGCGGCCGGCCGAGTAGGACCGGGGATTGCCGACGCCCCAGCCGTTCTGGCCGTAGCCGGGGCCGAGGTCGGTCTCCACGAAGCCGGGCAGCTTGCCGGTGATGTCGGCGGCCTTCTTGTAGTAGTAGCCGACCTGCTTGGTGCCCCGGTAGTCCCCGTACTCGGGGTTGTTGCGCTCGTTGTGCGCCTCGACGTGCTGGCCGATCACCGTGCCGCCGCTCTGCCCGGTGCGGGCCTGGGACTCCAGGTCGGCGAGGAACTGCTGGACGGCGCGGGCGTTCGGCGAGGCCTGCGGGTCCCGGGCGAGCAGGTCCCGGCCCACCTCCGGCGGCAGGGTGCGCCCGGGCAGGCCGACCGACACCGGGACGCGCGGGAGCTGTTCGCCGTCGGCCCGGCCGTCGTGGTCCAGCAGGAGGACCGCTCCCGCGGCGGCGACGATCCCGGCCGCGGCCAGGACGGCGGGCTTGCCGCGCAGGGCTCTGGGCAGGGCCACTGACCGCTCCTCCGGTTGCTCGCCGGCGCCGCCCCCCACGGACGCAACCGGAAACGCGTACGACATGACTGTCCCGAGAGCCTGCCACACTCCCCCCGGCCTGCGCGAACAGTAGGCCGGGGGGCCGGGGTGTCACGGCGGATCAGCCCGCCGTGCCCGCCCGCGGGACGCCCCGGCGGATCAGCCCGCCGAGGCCGGAGCGGTGCCCTGGACGCCGGGCGCGGCCGAGGACGCGGCCTTGGCGCGCTTGAGCAACTGCCCCTTCACGTGCTCCGCGAACCCGGAGGCCGCCGCGGTCGCCGTGGCGTCCGGGGCGTTGCCGCCCTTCGCCGAGCCCTCGACCGTGAAGTAGCCGTACCGGCCCAGGCTGTTGTGGGTGCCGGTGCAGCCGGCGCCGGCGCAGAAGGCCGGCGCCCCGGCCGCCGGCGCGCCCTTGAGCTGCCCGGTGAAGTTCTTCAGCGCGGTCTCGGCCTGGAGCTTGCGGTCGAAGACCGCCACCCCGACGGTGACCGCGCTCTCACCGGAGACGTACGTCGCCCGGAGCACCTGCTGGCACCCCTGGTCGCCGAGCACCTTGCCCAGCCCGCCGGTCGTGGAGTTCCCGTCCCAGCAGGGCGAGTCCAGCGCCACGACGGTCCGGTTCCAGGTGGCGCCGTTGATCGTCACCTGGAGCGCGGAGAACAGTGCTCCCGCGTCCTGCGGCGCCGGGTCGGTGGCGGCCTCCCAGATCGGCTTGGACGGGTCGTCCGGCTGGCCGCCCGGCGTGCCGGACGTACTCGGAGGCACGACCGGCTGGGTGCTCTTGACGGCCGTCGGGGAGCCGTCGTCCTTCTTGCCCTTGAACAGCACCACACCGCCGGCGACCAGGCCGCCCACCACGGCGACCGCGGCCACCACGCCGATGACCCTCATCCGGCGACGGCGCTTGCCCTCGGCCTCGTTGCGGTCCGCCAGCGCGTCCCAGTCCGGCTCGGCCCGCTGCGGCGGGACCGGCTGCTGGGGCTGCTGCTGGAGGTGCCACTGGGGCTGCGGCTGGGGGGCCGGCTGGGGCTGCTGCTGCGCGAAGGGCGGCGGCGCGACGGGCTGCGGCTGGGCGTGCGGCGGCTGCCCGACCGGCGGAGCCGGCTGCGGCGCGGGCGCGACCGGCTGCGGCACCGGCGGGATGGGCTGCGCGACCGGCTGCGCCGCCGGCACGACCGGCCCGTACGAGGCCGGCGGCGGCCCGAAACCCCCGCTCGGCGGCGGTACCGGACCAGGTACCACCGGCTGCTGACTCTGTGCGCCCCCCGGCCCGGCGGGAGGCGTTCCCTGCGGCCCCTGCCCAGGTACGCCAGTTCCGTCGCTCATGCGCCCAGATCGTAGGGCATCCTCGTGTCCGCCGATCCTCCCGGTGACCATTCCGTATCGAAACCAGGACGCCCCCGGCCCGGTTCCGGGGCCTCGCAGGGCCATCCGGGGCCACGTTTCCGGTACCACCGGTCATCGCCCCGACACGCGGCGCCGCACTACATCTGGGGTCGCTTCAGGGAGACACCACTACATGTATGCTCGCTTCTGCTGTCGATGCAGGGGAACCCGGTGCGAATCCGGGACTGCCCCGCAGCGGTGTGCGGGCGGCTCCAGCAGCCGTACCCGCGAGTCCGATGACCTGCCGACAGCGTGCGCCACGGCCCTCCCGCAGAGGCCGCGCCGACACGAGCAGTACCCCTCCGGGCCTCGCGGGCGGGCCGGGGAGTCACCGTCGCGCGACGCCGTCTGCGTTCGTGCCGTGCTCCCCTGCCCCGATCGGCCCGGTGGCCCCCGATCACCGCCGCCGATCGCCGCCAGGAGAGAGCGCCTTGACCACCGCCGCCTCAGCCACCCTGCCCGCCCAGGGCACCGGTACCGCCTTCACCGACCCGACGGTCTCCGACCCCGGCGGCGCCCTGCTGCGGCTGCTCACCGACCGCAGCACCGACCTCACCGAGGTCGACCCCGGCCATGTCGCCGCCGCCGCTCTGCGCGGCCGCCACGCCGGCTCGGACTTCGCCGAGCTGCGCGGGCTGGCCGTGGACGCCGCCGCATCGATGATCGCCGAGGACCCCCAGTACTCGAAGCTGGCCGCCCGCCTGCTCGCCCTGGAGATCGTCGACGAGGCGAACAGCCAGGGCTCGGTGTCCTTCTCCGCCTCGATCGCCGTCGGCCACACCGAGGGCCTGATCGGCGACACCACCGCGGACTTCGTCGCCAAGCACGCCGCCGCCCTGGACGCGCTGATCGACACCACCGGCGACGACCGCTTCGAGTACTTCGGCCTGCGCACCGTGCAGTCCCGCTACCTGCTGCGCCACCCGATCACCCGCAAGGTGATCGAGACCCCGCAGCACTTCCTGCTCCGCGTCGCCTGTGGCCTGGCGGTCGGCGACAGCGAGCAGTCGGTCCGCGAGGTGGCCGAGCTGTACGGCCTGATGAGCCGCCTGGAGTACCTGACCTCCTCGCCGACGCTCTTCAACTCCGGCACCCGGCACCCGCAGATGTCGAGCTGCTACCTGCTCGACTCCCCGCTGGACAACCTGGACTCGATCTACAACCGCTACGCGCAGATCGCCCGCCTCTCCAAGCACGCCGGCGGCATCGGCCTGTCCTACTCGCGCATCCGCTCGCGCGGCAGCCTGATCCGCGGCACCAACGGCAAGTCCAACGGCATCGTGCCGTTCCTGCGCACCCTCGACTCCTCCGTCGCCGCCGTCAACCAGGGCGGCCGCCGCAAGGGCGCGGCCTGCGTCTACCTGGAGACCTGGCACGCCGACATCGAGGAGTTCCTGGAGCTCCGCGACAACACCGGCGAAGAGGCCCGCCGCACCCACAACCTCAACCTGGCGCACTGGATCCCGGACGAGTTCATGCGCCGGGTCAACGCCAACGAGGACTGGTCGCTGTTCTCCCCGGCCGACGTGCCGGAGCTGGTCGACCTGTGGGGCGCCGACTTCGACGAGGCCTACCGCAAGGCCGAGCAGGCCGGCAAGGCCGTCCGCACCATCCCGGCGCAGACCCTGTACGCCCGCATGATGCGCACCCTGGCGCAGACCGGCAACGGCTGGATGACCTTCAAGGACGCCTCCAACCGCGCCGCCAACCAGACCGCCCTGCCGGGCCGCACGGTGCACTCCTCCAACCTGTGCACCGAGATCCTGGAGGTCACGGACGACTCCGAGACCGCCGTCTGCAACCTGGGCTCGGTCAACCTGGGCGCCCACGTCGCCGCCGGCGCCTCGGCCGACGACCTGATCGGCGCGATGGACTGGGATCGGCTGGACGCCACCGTGCGCACCGCCGTCACCTTCCTCGACCGCGTGGTGGACATCAACTTCTACCCGACCACCGAGGCCGGGACGTCCAACTCCCGCTGGCGCCCGGTCGGCCTCGGCGTGATGGGCCTCCAGGACGTCTTCTTCAAGCTGCGGATCGACTTCGACTCGGCCGAGGCCAAGACCCTCTCCACCCTCATCGCCGAGCGCATCATGCTCACCGCCTACGAGCGCTCCGCCGACCTGGCCGAGCAGCTCGGCCGCCACGAGGCGTACGGCGAGACCCGCGCCGCCCGCGGCGAGCTGCACATCGACCACTTCCCGACGGCCGCCCCGCAGTGGGCCGACCGCTGGACGGCGCTGCGCGCCCGGATCGCCGAGACCGGCCTGCGCAACTCGCTGCTGCTGGCCATCGCGCCCACCGCGACCATCGCCTCCATCGCCGGCGTGTACGAGTGCATCGAGCCGCAGGTGTCCAACCTGTTCAAGCGCGAGACGCTGTCCGGCGAGTTCCTCCAGGTCAACCCGTACCTGGTGCGCGAGCTCAAGGAGCTCGGCGTCTGGGACCAGCAGACCCGCGACGCCCTGCGCGACGCCAACGGGTCCGTCCAGGAGCTGAACTGGCTGCCGGCCGAGGTGCGGTCGCTGTACCGCACGGCCTGGGAGCTGCCGCAGCGCGCCCTGATCGACCTGGCCGCGGCCCGCATGCCGTACCTGGACCAGAGCCAGTCCCTGAACCTGTTCATGGCGGCGCCGACCATCGGCAAGCTCAGCTCGATGTACGCCTACGCGTGGAAGGTCGGTCTGAAGACCACCTACTACCTGCGTTCGCGCCCGGCCACCCGCATCGCCCAGGCCGCGTCCGGCACCGCCAGGGCCGCCGCGCCGGTGCCCGTGAACACCCCCTCCCTCACCCCGGAGCAGGAAGCCGCCATCGCCTGCTCCCTGGAGAACCCCGAGTCCTGCGAGGCCTGCCAGTGAGCACCCCCGAAGACCGCAAGATGCTGCTCGACCCCGGCTTCGAGCTGACCCTGCGCCCGATGCGCTACCCGTCGTTCTACGACCGGTACCGGGACGCCATCAAGAACACCTGGACGGTGGAGGAGGTGGACCTGCACTCCGACGTCGCCGACCTCGCCAAGCTCAGCGAGGGCGAGCGGCACATGATCGGCCGCCTGGTCGCCTTCTTCGCGACCGGTGACTCGATCGTCGCGAACAACGTGGTGCTGAGCCTCTACAAGCACATCAACTCGCCCGAGGCGCGGCTGTACCTCTCGCGGCAGCTGTTCGAAGAGGCCGTCCATGTGCAGTTCTACCTGACGCTGCTGGACACCTACCTGCCCGACCCGGAGGACCGCGCGGCCGCGTTCGCCGCCGTGGAGAACATCCCCTCCATCGCGCAGAAGGCCAAGTTCTGCTTCAAGTACATGAACGCGGTCGACCACATCGACTCGCTGCAGACCAAGGAGGACCGCCGCGCGTTCCTCCTGAACCTGATCTGCTTCGCGGCGTGCGTCGAGGGCCTGTTCTTCTACGGCGCGTTCGCCTACGTGTACTGGTTCCGCAGCCGCGGCCTGCTGCACGGCCTCGCGACCGGCACCAACTGGGTGTTCCGCGACGAGTCCATGCACATGGACTTCGCGTTCTCCGTGGTCGACACCGTCCGCGAGGAGGAGCCCGACCTCTTCGACGACGAGATGGCCAAGCAGGTGACGGAGATGCTGGAGGAGGCCGTCGAGGCCGAGCTCCAGTTCGCCCAGGACCTGTGCGGTGACGGCCTGCCCGGCATGAACACCGCCTCGATGCGCCAGTACCTGGAGGCCGTCGCCGACCAGCGCCTGGCCCGTCTGGGCCTGCCGATCCGCTACGGCTCGACGAACCCGTTCGGCTTCATGGAGCTCCAGAACGTCCAGGAGCTGACCAACTTCTTCGAGCGTCGCGTCTCGGCGTACCAGGTGGCCGTCGAGGGCTCGGTTTCCTTCGACGACGACTTCTAAGCAGTACAGAACAGGGGTGCCCCGCACGGCCACAGCCCGTGCGGGGCACCTGCACATGTCAGTCGGTCGAAAACTCCCCGGACTTGACCCCGGTGATGAACGAGGCCCGGGCATCGGCAGCGAACGCCAGAGCTGGCCCACTCGAGTCCTTCTTGCGCCACCCCTGAGTGGCACTGTCCGGCACAGTCACGCGCTCACACATCTTCTGATCGTCATGTCGGCGCGGCGAGGGCCGCGATCATATCCAGCGACTCCTTGGGGTTCGCCCTCGCTCCGCCCCGCCTCCACCGCCGCCGAGACCGGCCAGGGCCTGCTCCTCGTCCAGAAGTTGGCCACCCAGTGGGGCTGTTGCCCGCGCGAGGGCGGCATCGGGAAGGTCGTCTGGTGCCGCATCTCCCCCGAGCGGGCCGCCGCGTGAGCACCGTCCGGACCGACCCCGGCAACGCGCCCGACCAGTCCACCGCCGCCCTGCTGCACGACTTCAACTCGACGTACAGCGCCATGCTGACCTCCCTCGAACACGCCTGGGGCGGCAACCCGAACGAGCTCTTCACCGCGATCGGGAACATGAGCGACCTGGCCGACACCGCCCAACGGATCAACGCCGTCAAGCTCCCCGCGGACCCCCGTTTCACCTACGGCCCGGAGTGGCTCTTCGTCACCGGCTGACCGCACGCGGGCGGAGGGCTCCGGTTCACGGGGCGGAACGGTCCGCTGCACGGGCCGAGCGTCCCCTGACACCCGGGCCGATACGAAACGCGGGGGCCGGCCCGGGATTTCCCCGTGCCGGCCCCCGACTCGCCTCCGGGCGTTACGCGTTCGGCACCGTCGCGTACTTCGGGGTGCCCTCGGCCATCTGCCGCAGGGCGTCCTTGCGGTCCCGCTTCGACAGCTTGTCGATGTAGAGGGTGCCGTAGAGGTGGTCGGTCTCGTGCTGCAGGCAGCGGGAGAAGAAGCCGGTGCCCTCGACGCGGATCTCCTTGCCGTTCTTGTCGACGCCGGTGACGGCGGCGTAGTCCGGGCGGGCCAGCTCGGCGTAGGCGGTGGGGACGGAGAGGCAGCCCTCGTTGCCGTCGTCCAGGACGCGGCGGCGGTCGGCCGGGTACTCCTCCAGCACCGGGTTGATCACGTGGCCGATGTGGCGCACGCCGTCGTCGTCCGGGCAGTCGTAGACGAAGACCTTGAGGTCGACGCCGATCTGGTTGGCGGCGAGGCCGACGCCCTCGGCGGCGTACATCGACTGGAACATGTCGTCGATCAGCGCGGACAGTTCGCCGTCGAAGACGGTGACGTCCTTGACCTCGCGGTGCAGGACCGGGTTGCCGACGACGGTGATCGGACGCGCGGTGCCCTTGCTGAGGTCGGGCTCCTCACCGATCACCTTCACGGGCGTCTCGGGCGCCGTCCCCTCCACGTCGTGCTCGTGCTCGTGCTGCTCGGCCTGCTCCGCCATGTCTTCCGCTTCCGTAGGTGTACGCGTTACCTCACCAGGGTACTCAGCACACCTCTTCGAGGTCCCGGTACGCCCGGCTTCCCGGGGCCGCCGCGACCCAGCGGTCCAGCAGGGTGCGCACCAGGTGCGCCGGGGCGGCGATCCCGCACTCGCGCTCGACCAGCCAGGACATCCCGGCCGCGCCGCCCTGGCTGAGGTGGCTGAGGTGGCCGGGATGGGCGGCGTCGCCGTCGTCGTGGGGGTCGTGGTGGGCGGCGACGCCGTCGTCGGAGGCCATCCGGCTTTCCGAGCAGGCCCGGCAGAGCAGCCGCACCGAGGACGTCCAGTCCTCGGCCGCGTAGCCGGCGTCGGCCACCAGCCGCTCCAGCGCGTCCCGGTCACCGGCGGTGGCGGCCTGGAGCAGCACCACGTACGTCGGCACCGGGGAGGGCGCCCACAGCTCGATCTCGTCGAACACCGGGTAGGCGACGCCGTCGGTGACCCGCTCGCCGTGCGGGGCACCGTCGTGCAGCACCACCTCGCCCCAGCGGCGGCCGGAGGAGGGCAGCGGGATGGACAGCACCTCGATCCGGGCCGGGTCCAGCCGGCGGCCCCAGACCACCTCGGACTCGCCGTCCGGGGAGAGCCGCACCGGGGTGGTGCCGAGGTCCAGGCTGACCGGGCCGTCCTGCTGGGCACCGGGGCCTCCGGGCAGTTTCAGGCCGTACGCCTGCCAGGCGCGGCGGGCCAGCGGCCAGTCCTGGAGGGCGGTGGCGGTGATGCCGAGGTTCCACCAGTCCGGGGCGCCGTGTTCGCGATCCAGCAGGGCGACGGCGCGCAGGCCGGCCGAGCGGGCCTGTTCCCAGTCCCGGCGGAACTTGTGCAGCAGGGCGAGGTTGAACCAGGAGTCGGAGAGCCACGGCTCCAGGTCGGCGGCCATCACCAGCAGCGCGCCGGCGTCCTCGTAGCGGCCGTCGCCGATCAGCGTGAAGGCCCGGTCGGTCGTCTGCCGCCAGGTGGCGGACGGCCGGTGCCGTGCCCGGTGGAAGATCCTCACGTTCGTCCCTGCCGTCGTCGTCCGCTCAAGTCCCGTGCCACCGTGCCCGTACCGCCTCCGACGTGTGCGGGGCCCGGTGCCCCGGGTCGGTGTTCCACGCTACGACCGCATCCAACCACGCCCGCCCCCGCCCGCGCTCCCCACCGCCGAGGTTGGGGCCCGCCCCTCCCCAGCCTGCCTGTCCGATCCCGACCGCTCAACCCCTGACGGCCGCGGCCCGGGTCCCGGGGGCCGCGACGGCGGGCCCGGCGGGCCCGACGGCGGCCCC
This sequence comes from Kitasatospora sp. NPDC001095, assembly GCF_053598615.1. Taxonomy (NCBI): domain Bacteria; kingdom Bacillati; phylum Actinomycetota; class Actinomycetes; order Kitasatosporales; family Streptomycetaceae; genus Kitasatospora; species Kitasatospora sp. NPDC001095. The sequence goes on from NZ_JBSFKQ010000014.1 coordinate 40,995, forward strand.
GGCCGTTCAGCGGCGGCCCCGGCCGTTCAGCCTGGCCAGGGCGTCCACCACGCGGGCGTCGTAGACCCGGCCGCGGCCCAGTCGCAGCACCTCCAGCACCTCCAACCGCCCGACCGCCTCGCCGATGCCCCGGCCGCGGGCCGCCGTGAGCAGGTCGTCGTAGGCGTTGGCGACCCGGATGATCCGGGACGCGAGCGGCACCTGGCCCTCGCCTGAAGCGGGTCCGGTCCAGGGGTCGGCCAGCCGGGCGACCTGCTCGGCGACCTGCCGGGGCACCCTGGTGCGGCTGATCACCTCGCTGCCGAGGCGCGCGATCCGCTGCTGCTCGGCGCCGGGCAGCAGCGCGGTGGCGCCGTCCGGCACCGGCTCGACCAGGGACAGCTGGCCGACGTCGTGCATCAGCGCGGCGTACTCCAGCAGAGCGAGCTCGTGGGTGCTCATGCCCAGCTCGCGGCCGAGCGCGCACGCCGTGTCCGCGACCCTGCGCGCGTGCCCGTGCGGGGTGTAGCCGGCCACTTCGGTGGCCCGGGCGAGGCTGGCGATGGTCTGCCCGGTGGTGGCCCGTACGGCGGCGGCGCGCCGGAAGGACACCTGGGCGAGCAGCAGCGGGGTGCAGAACAGCGGCAGCGCCCACAGCCCGACCTCGCCGGCCGCCAGGCTGACCAGCATCCCGGTCGCGACGATCGCCGAGCCGATGCCGAAGAGCGAGCGCAGTTCGTCCTCCAGCGCGGCCGGGAACCGCGGTCCGCCGCCGGAGCGGCGCAGCAGCGCCGCCAGGGTGGCGTCGCAGAGCGCGGCCAGCCCGGCCACGGCGGTCAGGAACACCCCGTACGCCGGGCCCTCGGGCGAGAAGCGGTCGACCATGCCGCTGTTGTAGAGCGGCTGGAAGAGGGCGGCCGCGAAGCCGACGGCGAGCAGCCTGCGGGCGGCGCCGTCGCGGCGGGCCGGGTCGGCCCAGGGCGGGCGGCGGTGCGGGTGACCGGCGCCGCCGACCAGCCAGCCCAGCAGCAGGCCGGCCCCGGTCACCGCGACCACCTGGAGCGTCCCGGGCGCGGTCGGCACTCCGCGCAGCGGCCCGAGCACGGCGTACGCCAGCGCGGCGGCCGCGCCGATCGGCGCCTGCTCCCGATCGCCCGGAAGGGTGATGCGGACGCACTCGCCGAGCGTGATCAGCGCGGTGAACGCCAGCGCGACCCCCGGCTCCGCGACCCCGCGCACCGCGACCGCGCCCAGCGCGAGCGCCAGCAGCGCGGCGGCCGCGGCATGCACCCCGCGCGTGGTGCGCCCTCGGGGCGTGCACCCCAGGACCACGCGCCCCAGCCTCCGGAGCCCGAACACCCCGGCCCCCGGCGCCGCCCGCCCGGCGGCCGTCCGCCCGGCCGCGGTACGGCCCACGTCGCCGCGCCCGGCGGCCCTCACGGCTGCCCCACCGGGGGGAAGCTCCCGCCCTGGGGCGGTACCCGGCCCGGCGGTACCCGGCCCGGCGCCGCCCGGACCGGCTCGGGCACCCCGAGCGGGATGTCCGGCACCGCCTGGATGGAGTCCTCGGAGTGCACCACCGGCTGCCAGTCGTGCCCGGCCAGCGCGTCGATCAGCGCCCGCACCATCACCGGGTCGAACTGGCTGCCCGAGCAGCGCTCCAGCTCCGCGACCGCCTCGCGGACCGGGCGTCCGCGCCGGTAGGAGCGGGTGGAGGTCATCGAGTCGAAGGCGTCGGCGACGGAGATGATCCGGGCGAACTCGGGGATCTGTTCGCCGGCCAGCCCGCTCGGGTAGCCCCGGCCGTCCATCCGCTCGTGGTGGTGCAGGATCCCGGCGTGCGCCTCGCCGAGGAAGTCGATCCCGCGCACCAGCTCGTACCCGTACACCGGGTGGATCTCCACCGCCCGGCGCTCCGCCTCGGTGAGGGGACCGTTTCTGCGCAGCAGCTCGGTGGCCACCCCGAGCTTGCCGACGTCGTGCAGGATGCCGGCGAAGCGCAGGGTGCGCAGCCGCTCGGCCTCCATGCCGAGCTGAGTGGCGATCAGCACCGAGGCCAGGCCGACCCGTTCGCTGTGGCCGCGGGTGTAGGAGTCCTTGATCTCCACGGCCTGCACCAGCGACTGCACGGTCGCCTGGTGGGCGTCGCGCTCGCGCTGCCCCTGGGCGAACACCCAGGCCGAGATGGACAGCGGCAGCAGGGCGAGCAGCGCCGCGAACGCGCCGTACGGGCCCTGCCAGAGCACCGCGACCATCAGCCCGCCGGCCGCGTGCACCAGCACCGGCAGCCCGCACACCGAGTGCGCCCCGCGCAGCAGCACCCACGGCCCGCGGCCCTCGCTGAGCATCAGCATGACACCCACCACCACCCCGTTGACCAGGCAGAACACCGCGACGGCGGCGAATCCGGGCAGCAGCGCGGCCGGGAAGCGGGAGCCGAGCAGCAGTTGCGGGCCGCGCAGCAGGTGGAAGGCGGCCGAGGAGGCGAAGGCGCACAGCGCGAGCTGGGAGCCGTTGAACAGCTGGCGCGGGCGACAGCCGCGCCCGTTCGGTCCGCCGAGCACCGCGGCCGGGGCGGCGACCAGGGCGGCGGCGGCCGGCGGGAGCATCAGCACCCCGGCGAACAGCACCGGGAAGAAGGCGTTCACCCCGGGCCGGGCGGGCACCCGCTCGGGCAGCGCCGGCCGGCGCAGCAGCCGACGCACCAGCACCAGGCAGGGCGTGGGCAGGCCCTGGGCCAGGGATTCCCAGCAGCCGTGCAGGAAGGCCAGCAGCGCGACCTTGGGCCAGTCCACCGGCGCGCCGAGCCAGTGCGGCACCCCGGGGGCGGCCGCGGCGGGCAGCAGCGGCACCAGGCAGCACAGCGCCGCCGCCGGGACGGCCGCCAGGTAGCGCGCCGCCCCCCGCGGCAGGGCCGATCCTCCACAGTCGGTAGCGATCTCGACCTCCCCGCCGTACGGACCCCGTGCTGCCTCGACCCGCCGGACGGACCGACGGTGAGTGACCGTCAGGAGAATAGGCGGCCACCCGGGCATGGGGACGCATGATGCCGCAACGGCACAGGCGGCGCACCGCCGACTCACCCGAACGAGTGAGGGCGGCTCGCGGGCGGAAACGGCAGCGGCCCCGGGAGCTCACGCTCCCGGGGCCGCTGCACTCCTTGCCCGAACCACCGACCCCCGCCCTCGGCGGCGGGCCGGTGGACTACCGCTCCCGGTCGTCGACCGACCGGTCGACCCCCGTGCGGACGTTCGACCGACGGGCCGTCACTCCGCCTGGGCGCCGGCCTCGACCGGTGCGCCGGGGTGCGCCGGCTCCTGTCCGGCCGCTCCGCCCGGTCTGGGCGCCGGCCGCGCCGACTCGGCGTGCACCTCGACGGGGGTCTCCACCGCGACCACCTGCTCACCCGAGCGCTGCCCGGCCCGGATCGAGTCGATCCTGGCCAGCACCTTGCTGCGCAGGTCCGTCGGCGTGTCGTCGCACCCGCAGGAACGCTTGATCAGCGCCTTGATCGCCTGCTCCAGCCCGTACTGCTTCAAGCAGGGCGAGCACTCCTCGAAGTGCACCCGCAACTTTACGCAGTCGCCCTCGGGCATCTCGTTGTCGAGGAATTCATAGAGGTGGTCGAGGACCTCGCCACACTCGGTTTCGTGCGGATCGCCGCAGCTCATGAGCCCGAGCCCTTCGCTTCCTGCCCTGCCCCGCTGCCGGCCGGGACGAGCCCGCGCTCACGGGCGTAATCCTCCAGCATGCCGCGCAGCTGACGGCGGCCGCGGTGCAGCCGGGACATCACCGTACCGATGGGAGTACCCATGATGTCGGCGATCTCCTTGTACGCAAAGCCTTCTACGTCCGCGAGATAGACGGCGATCCGGAATTCCTCCGGGATGGCCTGGAGCGCGTCCTTCACATCGCTGTCGGGGAGGTGGTCGAGCGCCTGGGTCTCGGCCGAACGCAGACCGGTCGACATGTGCGACTCGGCCCGGGCCAGCTGCCAGTCCTCGATCTCCTCCGCCGCGGTGCGCTGGGGCTCCCGCTGCTTCTTGCGGTACGAGTTGATGAACGTGTTGGTGAGGATGCGGTACAGCCAGGCCTTGAGGTTCGTGCCCTCACGGAACTGGTGGAACGACGCGTACGCCTTGGCGAACGCCTCCTGGAGCAGGTCCTCCGCGTCGGCCGGGTTGCGCGTCATGCGCAGCGCCGCCGAGTACATCGGATCCAGGTAGCCCAGGGCGTCGCGCTCGAAGCGCCCCCGCCGGGCCTCCTCGCTCTCCTGCGCCGACACCCGGTAGGTGTCCTCACCGATCGCCTCGGCCAGCTCCTCACCGGTGAGCGCCTCGCCCGCGGGCATGGCGTCGCCCGGGCCACGGCCCGGATCGGCCTCGTGCTCGGTCCCGACGACCGGACCCACCTCCTCGGCATGACGGGAACGGCCCACGGCGGGCCGCCCAGAAATGGAGGATATAGGGCTGACGGGCTTCTCGCCCGCGTCGAGCCACTCCGACCAGGAGGGGGCGAACGCCGCGGTGGCCTCGCGCTCCTCAGGCCGTTCCGGGCACGCGATCGAACCCATCTGCCCTGCCTCTCTCACCGGTGACTCATGCTGACGGACACGACAACCACCCCGGCCCCGCCCGCATTCCCGCCCCCCGACACCATTCACTCGCACGAGTGATCGAACGGAACCGGTCCGCGCACGGCCCGCGGCCCCGCCACCGCCCGGCCTCACACCAGCCGCAGCACCCAGTCCCCCACCGACGAGCAGATCAGGTCCAGCACCTCGTCCCGCCCCACCGGCGCCCGCTTGGGCACCTCGAACCCGTGGCTGCCGTACGGCACCGCCACCAGCTCGTGCCCCGCCGGCAGCTCCGGGAACTCCCCCGGCCCGCCGAACGGATCCGCCGCACCCTGCACCACCAGCGTCGGCAGCCCCGACCCCAGCAACTCCTCGGCCCGGCTCCTCTCCGGCCTGCCCGGCGGGTGCAGCGGGAACGCCAGCGCCACCACCCCCACCGCCCCGCTCGCCGCCCCCGTCCGGCAGGCCACCCTCGCCCCGGCGCTGCGCCCGCCCACCACCAGCGGCAGCCCCGCCCCCGCCAGCCGCTCGGCCACCGGCCGCCAGCCCAGGTCCAGCGTCCTCGGCGCCGGGGCGAGCCGCTTGCCCGCCACCCGCCAGGGCTGCTCGACCAGCGCCACGGTGACCCCCCGGGCCGGCAGCGCCCCGGCCAGCGCCACCAGGTCCCCGGCCTCGATCCCGCCGCCCGCGCCGTGGCCGAGCGCCAGCACCGCCACGGGCTCCGCGGCCCGGTGCCAGGTGATCCGGGCCTCCCCGGCGTCGGTGGGGACCGGTTCGGTGGTGCTCATCTCGGCGACTCCAGAAGTGGTCAGAACAGCGTGGTCTCGTACTCGGCCTCGGCCCACGGCTCCTTGAGCCCGGGACCGTTGTTGCGGATGCTGCCGACCGCCGGCGACACCGGGGTGGCCAGGAGCGCCCCCGGCGGCGGGGGCGTCAGCAGCCGGCGCACCCCGTCCGGGTCGGTCAGCCGCGGGTCCAGCCACTCGTCCCAGTCCGCCCGGTCCAGGAACAGCGGCATCCGCTCGTGGATCGGCGCCAGCGCCTCCTCGGCGTCCGTGGTGACGATCGTGAACGTCACCAGCCACGCCTCCGGATGCCCCGGCGGCACCGCCCGGTTTCGCCAGAACTCGTACAGCCCGGCCAGCGCCAGCGGGCTCCCGTCCACGCGGGAGACGAAGTACGGCTTCTTGCGGGCCTTCCCCCGCTCCCCCGGCACCGTCTGCCACTCGTAGTAGCCGTCCACCGGCAGGACGCACCGGCGCGCGGCGAAGGCCTGCCGGTACGAGGGCTTCTCGTGCACCGTGTCCGACCGCGCGTTGATCATCTTCACCGCCGTCTCGGCGGAGTCCGACCACTGCGGCACCAGCCCCCAACGCAGCACCCGCAACTGCCGCACCGGCCGCGGCTGCTCCCGGCCCAGCCGCTCCAACACCACGAAGGCGCTGTTCGTCGGCGCGACGTTCCAGTTGGGGTCCAGGGTCTCCTCGGGGTCCCACTGCTCGACGCCGAACAGCTCGACGATGTCCTCGGGCTTGCCGCTCGCTGCGAACCGACCGCACATGCGGGCCAGCTTGCCATGCCGCCCGTCCTCAGGGCTTCCTCATCCTCCGGCCAGAACCACCCGCTCCCTCCCAACCGTCCCCACATGGGAGGCTGCCCCGAACGGCCCAACGCGACGGCCCAGTGCGACGGACGGAGGCGGAGAGACACCGATGAACGCGAACGACCGGACCCTCGGCGACCTGTGGACCCAGGTGACCGGCACCCAGACCGCCCCGCCCGGCTGGCTCGTCCTGGCCACCGGCGCCGCCGCCCTGCTCACCGTCCTGGCCCGCCCCCTGTGGCACGTCGCCCGCAACGCCGTGACCATCGCCCACGAGGGCGGCCACGGCCTGGCCGCCGTCGCCACCCGCCGCAAACTGGCCGGCATCCGACTGCACTCGGACACCTCCGGACTCACCCTCTCCTACGGCCGCCCCACCGGCCCCGGCATGGTCCTCACCGCCGCCGCCGGCTACACCGCCCCCGCCCTGCTCGGCCTCGGCTGCGCCGCCCTGCTCGCCGCCGACCGGATCACCCTGCTGCTCTGGCTGGCGATCCTGCTGCTGCTCGCCCTGCTCCTGCGCATCCGCAACGCCTTCGGCTTCCTCAGCGTGCTCGTCGCCGGCGGCGCCTTCTTCCTGGTCTCCTGGTTCGGCAGCGCCGAGGTCCAGGCCGGCTTCGCCTACCTCGGCTGCTGGTTCCTGCTGTTCGGCGCCGTCCGCCCCGTCCTGGAGCTCCAGCACCAGCGCCGGATCGGCTGGGCCCGCGACTCCGACGCCGACCAGCTCGCCCGGCTCACCCACGTCCCCGCCCTCGCCTGGGTCACCGTCTTCCTGCTCGTCGCCCTCGCCTGCCTCGCCCTCGGCACCGCCTGGCTGCTCCAGCCCCTCCAGTAGGCGCCGCCGTCTCCGGCAGGCGTCCCGCCGTCCGACCGCCGCCAGGACTGTTCCGGCAAGGGTCCACAAGACGAGCCCTAGACTTGCCCCATGACCGAGACCCTGTGGCCCGCCCCCGTCGCGACCAGCCCCGTCGACGCCACCGTCACCATCCCCGGCTCCAAGTCGGTCACCAACCGGGCCCTGGTGCTGGCGGCACTCGCCGACGGACCGGGCTGGGTGCGCCGCCCGCTGCGCAGCCGCGACTCCCAGCTGATGGCCGACGGCCTGCGCGCCCTCGGGGTCACCATCGAGGAGAAGGTCAACAACGACTCCGGCGGCACCGGCGGCGGCGAGGCCTGGCGGGTCATCCCCGCCCCCGCCCTGCTCGGCCCCGCCTCGGTCGACGTCGGCAACGCCGGCACCGTCATGCGCTTCCTGCCCCCGCTCGCCGTCCTCGCCGACGGCCCGGTGCACTTCGACGGCGACCCGCGCTGCTACGAGCGCCCCCAGCACGGCGTGATCGACGCCCTGCGCGCGCTCGGCGCCCGGATCGACGACGGCGGCCGCGGCGCCTTCCCGCTCACCGTGCACGGCACCGGCTCGCTGGACGGCGGCCCGGTCGAACTGGACGCCTCCTCCTCGTCCCAGTTCGTCTCCGCCCTGCTGCTCTCCGGCGCCCGCTACAACCACGGCATCGAGGTCCGCCACGTCGGCGGCCCGGTCCCGTCGCTGCCGCACATCCGGATGACCGTGGAGATGCTGCGGCTGGCCGGCGCCCAGGTCGACGCCCCCGAGGACGGCGGCGAGAAGGACGTCTGGCGGGTCACCCCCGGCGCCCTGATCGGCCGCGACCTGGTGGTCGAGCCGGACCTCTCCAACGCCGCGCCGTTCTTCGCCGCCGCCCTGGTCACCGGCGGCCGGGTCACCGTGCGGGACTGGCCCAGGCACACCACCCAGCCCGGCGACCAGCTGCGCGAGATCTACACCCGGATGGGCGGCGCCTGCGAGTTCACCGACGAGGGCCTCCAGTTCACCGGCACCGGCCGGATCCACGGCATCGAGGCCGACCTGCACGACGTCGGCGAGCTCACCCCGGTGATCGCCGCCGTCGCCGCGCTCGCCGACTCCGAGTCGCACCTGTACGGCATCGCCCACCTGCGCCTGCACGAGACCGACCGGCTCGCCGCGCTCGCCAAGGAGATCAACGACCTGGGCGGCGACGTCACCGAGACCGAGGACGGCCTGCGGATCCGCCCCCGCCCGCTGCGGGGCGGCATCTTCCACACCTACGAGGACCACCGCCTCGCCACCGCCGCCGCCGTGCTCGGCCTCGCCGTGCCCGGCGTGGAGGTCGAGAACGTCGCCACCACCGCCAAGACCCTCCCCGACTTCCCGGCGATGTGGGCCGAGCTGCTCGGCGAAGCGGCGGCGGGCGCCTGAGCGGAGACTGAGCACATGCGCCGCTACGGCAAGGACGCCGACGAGGACGACATCCGCAACCGCCCCGCCCGCCGGGGATCCCGGCCGCGGACCAGGATCCGGCCCAAACACGAGGACGCCGCCGGGGCGATGGTGCTGACCGTCGACCGCGGTCGGATCACCTGCCTGGTCGACCCGGGCACGAAGCAGGAGCGCCAGGTCGTCGCCATGAAGGCCCGCGAGCTGGGCCGCAAGGGCGTCGTCGTCGGCGACGTGGTCAACCTGGTCGGCGACCTCTCCGGGGACGCCGACACCCTCGCCCGGATCGTCCGGGTCGAGGAGCGCAGCTCGGTGCTGCGCCGCACCGCGGACGACGACGACCCGTACGAGCGGATCGTGGTCGCCAACGCCGAGCAGCTGGCCATCGTCACCGCGCTGGCCGACCCGGAGCCGCGCCCGCGACTGATCGACCGCTGCCTGGTGGCGGCCTACGACGCGGGCATGGAGCCGCTGCTGGTGCTCACCAAGTCCGACCTCGCCCCGGCCGCGACGCTGCTGGACTCCTACGCCCCGCTCGGCATCAAGTACGTGGTCACCCGCCGCGACGAGCTGGAGACCACCGGCGCCGAGGCCGTCCGCGAGCACCTGCGCGGGCTGTCCACGGTGTTCATCGGCCACTCCGGCGTCGGCAAGACCACCCTGGTCAACGCGCTCGTCCCGGACCGCCGGCGGCAGACCGGGCACGTCAACGCGGTCACCGGCCGCGGCCGGCACACCACCGTCTCCGCCCTGGCGCTGCGGCTGCCCCCGCCGGCCGGCGCCAAGCCGGGTTCGAAGAAGGCCCTGAACCCCGGCTGGGTGATCGACACCCCCGGCTTCCGCTCCTTCGGACTCTCGCACATCGACCCGTCCCGGGTCATCCACGCCTTCCCCGACCTGGAGCCCGGCACCGTCGACTGCCCGCGCGCGTGCAGCCACGACGAGCCGGACTGCGCGCTGGACGCCTGGGTCGCGGACGGCCACGCGGAGGCCGCCCGGCTCTACTCGCTGCGCCGGCTGCTGGCCAGCAAGGAGGGCGAGGCCGACTGAGTCGGGCCCTGCTCCGCTCTTCCCCGGGGTTGGTGGCCCATTCTTCCCCGGGGTTGGTGGCCCGTTCGAGGTGTCGGAGCGGTCCCTCCTGGCGATCATAGGAAAGTCGGGCTATCCACGGTCCGACCGTCGATCGACAGGGAGGGCACCCGATGGCATGGGCCCTGGTGGTCCTGGCCGGCCTGCTGGAGACCGGCTTCGCGGTCAACCTCAAGCTCAGCGAGGGTTTCACCAAGCTCTGGCCCACCATCAGCTTCTGCGTGTTCGCCCTCGGCAGCTTCGGCCTGCTCACCCTCTCGCTGAAGACCCTGCCGGTGGGCCCCGCCTACGCGGTGTGGACGGGCATCGGCGCGGCCGGCACCGCGATCTACGGCATGCTCTTCCTCGGCGAGAGCACCTCGGTGCTCAAGCTGGTCTCGATCTCCCTGGTGATCGCCGGCGTCATCGGCCTCCAGCTCAGCGGCACGGCTCACTGAGACCGGGCACGGGCACCGCGGCGCACCGACCGGCTAGGGTTTCCGGCATGGCCGACTACCACGACGATCTCCGACTCGCCCATGTCCTCGCCGACTCGGCCGACTCGGTCACCCTGGAGCGCTTCCGCGCCCTCGATCTGAAGATCGAGACCAAGCCCGACCTCACCCCGGTGAGCGACGCCGACAAGGCCGCCGAGGAGCTGGTGCGCAGCGTGCTCCAGCGCGCCCGGCCGCGCGACGCCGTCCTCGGCGAGGAGTTCGGCCTGCAGGGCTCGGGCCCGCGCCGCTGGGTGATCGACCCGATCGACGGCACCAAGAACTACATCCGCGGCGTCCCGGTCTGGGCGACCCTGATCGCCCTGCTGGAGGACGGCCCGGACGGCGTCGAGCGCCCGGTGGTCGGCATCGTCTCGGCCCCGGCGCTGCAGCGCCGCTGGTGGGCGGCCAAGGGCCTGGGCGCGTTCGGCGGCCGCGGCCTGGCCAAGGCCTCCCGGCTGCACGTCTCCGGCGTCTCCCGGATCGAGGACGCGTCCTTCTCGTACTCCTCGCTCACCGGCTGGGAGGAGCGCGGCCGCCTGGACCCGTTCCTGGACCTCACCCGTGCCTGCTGGCGCACCCGCGCGTACGGCGACTTCTGGTCGTACATGATGGTCGCCGAGGGCGCCGTGGACATCGCCGCCGAGCCCGAGCTGTCGCTGTGGGACATGGCGGCCAACTGCATCATCGTCGAGGAGGCCGGCGGCCGTTTCACCGGCCTGGACGGCGTCCCCGGCCCCGGCGGCGCCGACGCCGTCGCCTCCAACGGGCTGCTGCACGAGGAGGCCCTGCGCCGGCTGAGCGTCTGAGCGGACGGGGCTTCGGAGGCCCGAGCGCCCGAGAGACGGTCGCGGCCCCCTGACCGGTGGGAGCCGGTCAGGGGGCCGCCGTCGTGCCAGGCCCGGCGCCTACTGCTTGCGCAGCTCCCGGACCGCCGCGTCCAGCCGCTGCCCGAAGTCGGCGTCGGCCTTGCGGAAGTTGTCGACCGCGCGCTCCACGACGTCCTCGCGGTCGGCGGAGACCTTGGCGATGAAGCCCGACAGGTTGCCGATCAGGCGCTGCTTCTCCTCCTCGGAGAGCAGCCGGTACAGGTCGCCGGCCTGCACGAAGTCGTTGTCCTCGGCGTGCGAGGGCGCGGCGTGGGTGCCGGTGGAGCCGTCGACGGCGGTCGCGGCCCACAGCGGGCGGCCGGTCTCCACCGGGCCGCCGAAGCTGTTCGGCTCGTAGTTCTTCTGCCGGCCGTGGCGGCCGTCGTACAGGTAGCCGTCCCGGCTGTTGGTGCGGGCCTCGGTGGCGTGCGGGCGGTTCACCGGCAGGTGGTCGGCGTTGATGCCGACCCGGTAGCGGTGGGCGTCGGCGTACGCGAACAGGCGGCCCTGGAGCATCTTGTCCGGGGACGGGCCGATGCCGGGCACGAAGTGCGCCGGGGAGAAGATCGACTGCTCGACCTCGGCGAAGATGTTGTCGGGGTTGCGGTTGAGTTCCAGCTTGCCGATCTCGATCGGCGGGTAGTCGGCGTGCGGCCAGACCTTGGTGAGGTCGAAGGGGTTGAAGCGGTAGTTCGCCGCGTCGGCCGCCGGCATGATCTGGACCTGCACCGTCCAGCTGGGGAACTCGCCGCGCTCGATCGACTCGCGCAGGTCGCGCTGGTGGCTGTCCGGGTCCTGGCCGGCGAGGGTGTTGGCCTCGTCCTGGGTGAGGTTGCGGATGCCCTGGTCGGTCTTGAAGTGGTACTTGACCCAGAAGTGCTCGCCCGCCTCGTTCTGCCACTGGTAGGTGTGCGAGCCGTAGCCGTTCATGTGCCGGTACGAGGCGGGGATGCCGCGGTCGCCGAAGAGCCAGGTCACCTGGTGGGTGGCCTCGGGCGACAGGCCCCAGAAGTCCCAGACGTTGTCCGCCTCCTGGGAGCCGGTGTACGGGTCCCGCTTCTGGGTGTGGATGAAGTCGGGGAACTTCAGGGCGTCCTTGATGAAGAAGACCGGGGTGTTGTTGCCGACGAGGTCGTAGTTGCCGTCCTCGGTGTAGAACTTCACCGCGAAGCCGCGCGGGTCGCGCACCGCGTCGGCCGCGCCGAGGTTGCCGGCCACGGTGGAGAAGCGCAGGAAGACCTCGGTCTGCTTGCCGACCTCGGACAGGAAGGCCGCCCGGGTCCAGGGCGTCACGTCGGCGGTCACGGTGAAGGTGCCGTACGCGCCGGCACCGCGGGCGTGCACCACGCGCTCCGGGATCCGCTCGCGGTTGAAGTGGGCGAGCTTCTCGAACAGCTGCTGGTCCTGGATGAGCGCCGGGCCGCCGGTGCCGGCCGTCTCGGTGTTCTGGTTGTCGGCGACGGGGGCACCCGCCTCCGTGGTCAGGGTCGGGCGCAGCTCGTCCTGGGTCGTCATGGGTGTGCCTCCGCGATGTCCGGTCGTAATGACACGATCCTAACTTGGACTTTGTCCAAGTCAACACTGGAACCAATCTCAGAGCTTGACCTACTCTGGATGACATGAGCGACCTGCTGGAGAGACTGCGCGGAAGAGGCTGGCGGCTGACCTCGCAACGCCGGGTCGTGGCCGAGGTCCTGGACGGCGAGCACGTCCACCTCACCGCGGACGAGGTACACGCCCGCGCGACGGCCCGGCTGCCGGAGATCAGCCGCGCCACCGTCTACAACACGCTCGGCGAACTCGTCGCCCTCGGCGAGGTCATGGAGGTCGCCACCGACGGCCGCGCCAAGCGCTACGACCCCAACGCGCACCGCGCCCACCAGCACCTGGTCTGCTCGGGCTGCGGCGCGATCCGCGACGTCCACCCCCAGGGCGACCCGCTCGCCGCCCTCCCCGCCACCGAGCGCTTCGGCTTCGCCGTCACCGCCGCCGAGGTCACCTACCGCGGCCTGTGCCCCGACTGCCGGCCCTGATCGGACTCCCGCCCCTGAGCGAACCGCCGGATCCGGCCGAACTCCCGCCACCAGCCCGGGACTTGGCACGACCGGCCGCTACGCGCTCAACTCCGCGTCGAGCGCGCCCAGCAGCCGCCCGGCCCGCTCGGCCACCTCGGCCGGCCCGGAGTCGATCGCCCGCCGGCACCAGTTCTCCGCCTGCACCGGCTCCCCGCGCCGCAGCGCCAGCAGCGCCAGACGCAGCGCCGCCCGACCGTGCCCGGCGTCCGCGGCCCGGGTGTACCAGAGCATCGCCTCGGCCTCGCTGTCCTGGCGGGCCAGCAGCAGCCCCAGGTTGAACGCGGCACTGCGGCTGCCCGCCTCGGCGGCCCGCCGGTACCAGCTCTCGGCGATCTCCAGCGCCCCGCGCTCCGCCGCCCGCACACCCATCCGCACCTGCGACCGGCGGTGCCCGGCGTCGGCCGCCAGCGCGTACCAGTGCTCGGCCTCGGCGTCCGCGTCCCCGCGCCGGTCCAGCAGCGAGGCCAGCCGGAACGCGCCCTCGGCCGAACCGCCCGCCGCCGCCTGCCGGTAGCGCTCCAGCGCCCCGGCCAGGTTGCCGCGCTGCTCCTGGACGACCGCGAGCTGCAGCGCCGCCTCGCCGTGCCCCTCGGCCGCGGCCCGCGCGTACCACTCGTGGGCCTGCTGCTGCTCGCCGCGCCCGGCGTGCAGCACCCCGAGGTTGAACGCGCCGTCCACGCTGCCGGCCTCGGCCGCCTTGGAGAACCAGGGCTGGGCGCCGGACTCGTCGCCGCGCTGCAGCAGCACCACGGCCAGCGCGTTGCAGGCCTCCCGGTGCCCGGCGTACGCGGCCCGGCGGTACCACTGCTCGGCCTGCTGCTCGCGGCCGGTGCCGGCGCAGAGCAGGCCGAGGTTGAAGGCGCCGTTCTGGTCGCCGGCGTCCAGCGCGACGCGGTACCAGCGCTCGGCCTCGGCGGCCTCGCCGCGGCTCGCGTGCAGCGCGCCCAGCGCGTTGGCGGCATTGCCGTCCCCGGCCTCGGCGGCCTCCTGCCACCACTCGGCGGCGGCCGCCAGGTCCCCGGAGTCGCGCAGCAGGAAGCCCAGCGCGCACGCCGCGCGCGACTCCCCGTTCTGCGCGGCCTGCCGGTACCAGCGGGCCGCCTCGTCCAGCAGCGACCGGTCGGTGCGGGCGCGTTCCTCCAGCAGCACGCCCAGGCGCAGCGCGGCGCGGGCGTGGCTGCGGGCGGCGGCGGTGCGGTACCAGGTCTCGGCGGTCTCCTTGTCCCCGGCGGCCTCGCGCATCCGGGCCAGCCGGTAGGAGGCCTCCCGGTGCCCGGCGTCGGCGGAGACCTTGAACCAGCGTTCGGCGCGCACGTCCCGCCGGTGCTCCATCAGGTCGCCCAGCGCGTACGCGCCCAGCGGGTGGCCGTGGTCGGCGGCGAAGTGCAGCCAGTACTCGGCGGCCTCCTCCTCGCCCTGGTCGCGCAGTTGCAGCCCGAGCGCGTGCGCGGCCGGCGCGCTGCCGGCCACGGCGGCGTGGCGCCACCACTGGCCGGCCTCGGCCCGGTGGCCCTGCTGGTGCAGCAGCACGCCGAGGTTGTTGGCGGCGGCGCGCACCCCGGCGGCCGCGGCGGCGCGCAGGTACGGCTCGGCCTCCTCCAGCTCCCCGCGGCGCAGCAGCAGGGTGCCGAGCCGGCAGGCGGCGTCCGGGTCGCCGCCGTCGGCGGCCTGCCGGTGGCGGGCCTCCAGGGCGGCGGACTCGCGAGCGGCCAGGGCGGTCTCGAAGCTGGTCGAGTCGAGGCCCGCCGGGTCGAGCGCGGCGCCGGCGGCCGACTTCCCGCCGGAGTCCTCCCCGTACGCGCCGACGGCGGCGGCGAACTGACGGGTCGACACGTGGACCAGACTGTCCGGCCCGTAGCCCGGGGCCGGGGGGCGTTCGGACAGTCCGCTGGTGCGCTGGGCGGGCAGGGCTCCGGGGTGGTTGGCGGTGGCCTCGGCGCTCTCCGCCCAGGCGTCGGTGTCCGCCTCGGCGGCCGCCGAGGACCTGGCGCCTGACTTGCCGATCAGCCTCATGCCGACTCCCGCTCCCCCAGAGTGTCGCGGCATCGTGCCCCGGCGCGCGGCCGGGGGGACTCCCAGGAGAGGCGCCGGACCCGACGGCCGGTCAGCGGCCGTGCACCGTCCCCCATGTGTCCCATCGTCGCATCACCCAGTACCCGCGTACACCTGCCCCGGCCGAATTCCGGCGGGGCCGACCCGAAGCCGACGGAATTGCTTCGGCGCTTTGTCGATTTCCCGACACTTCAACCCCACAAACCCCGCTGCCGTCGTCCTTGGCGACGGTCGATAGTACCGGAGCGGTTCCTGCCGCTTCCGGGGCGAGAACGGCACGGAAAACACCAGAGGCCCGGAGGAAGTATCCTCCGGGCCTCTGGCCTTTGTAGCGGGGACAGGATTTGAACCTGCGACCTCTGGGTTATGAGCCCAGCGAGCTACCGAGCTGCTCCACCCCGCGTCGGTGATTGAACCCTAGCACGGACGCGGGGTGGAACGGAAAACGGTTGCCGCAGCTCAGCGGCCTACGGCTGCGGAGCGGGCGATCCGGCGCCGGTGGCACCGGGGGCGGGAGCGCCACCCGGAGCCGGCGCGGCGCCGGCGCCGCGCGCCGCCTCGGCGGCCTTCAGGGCGTCGCCGAGCGCCTTCTGGGCGTTGCCGTACGCCACCCAGTCGCCGTTCTTGAACGCCGTCTGGCTGTCGCCGTACGCCTTCTCCGCGTCCGTGAGCGCCTTCTGGAGCTCCGGCGAGATCGTCCCGCCCGGCGCCGGCGTGGTCGGCGTGGTCGGCGCGGTCCCGGTACCGGGCGTGGACGGCACGGTCGGGGTGGTCGCCGGGGGCGCCCCGCCGAACACCTTCTTCAGCGCGGCCTCCAGGGTGTCCTCGAACGCCACGTTGTCGTCCCCGTACACCGCCAGGACCTTCTGCATCGTCGGGTACTTGGCACCGCGTCCGCGCACGTACACCGGCTCGATGTTGAGCAGCCCGCCGCCGACCGGCAGGGTCAGCAGGTTGCCGTACTCCAGCTCGGAGTCACCGCCGCTCTTCAGCAGCGTGATCTGCGAGGCCACCTCCTGGCGGGAGTTGAACTTCGACTGCACCAGGCCGGGACCGGGGGCGCCGCTCTCGCCCGTCATCTTCAGGATGCGGATCTTCCCGTAGTCGTCCCCCGGGTCCGCGTTGACGGCCATGAACGCCGCCAGGTTGGGCCGCTGGTTGGGCACGAAGGTACTGGTCAGCGAGAAGCTCGCGGCGTTGGTGTCCGGCATCCGCACCGTCACGTAGTACGGCGGCTGGACCTGCCTGGTGTCGCTGGTCGGGTCCACCGGGGTCTGCCAGATGTCACTGCCGTTGAAGAACGAGTTGGCGTCGGTGACGTGGTACTGGCCGAGCAGGTCGCGCTGCACCTTGAACATGTCCTGCGGGTAGCGCAGGTGCGGCACCAGCGTCTGCGGGATGTCCGCCTTCGGCTCGACGGTGCCGGGGAAGGCCTTCATCCAGGTCTTCAGCACCGGGTCCTTGTCGTCCCACTGGTAGAGCTTCACCTCGCCGGTGTAGGCGTCCACCGTGGCCTTGACCGAGTTGCGGATGTAGTTGACCTGGTTGGCGGCGGTCAGCAGCTCACCGCGCTGGTTGGTCAGCGAGTCCTTGGTGGCGGTGCCCAGCGTCGTCTTCGAGGAGAACGGGAAGCCGTCCGAGGTGGTGTAGCCGTCCAGGACCCACAGGATCCGGCCGTCCTGCACCACCGGGTACGGGTCGGCGTCGATCGACAGCCACGGCGCGACCTTCTCCACCCGCTCCTTCGGCGTCCGGTTGTAGATCACCTTGGCGCCGTCGGTGATCGCCCCCGCGTAGAGGATCTGCGGCTCCGCGAAGCGCACCGCGTAGGCGGCACGGGTCAGCGGGTTGTCCAGCGAGACCCCGCTGTCGCCCTGGTACGTGGTCTCCGCGTTCTGGCCCGTCTTGGTGTCGGTGTAGTCGATCTCCTTGTTGGAGCCGCCGACGATCGAGTACGTGGTGGTCTTCTCGCCGTAGTAGATCCGCTGCTGGTAGTCGCCCAGCGTGCCGGTGGCCGGCAGACCCGACTCGGTGAACACCGGCTGGCCCTTGTCGTCGACCTGGTTGCCCTTGGCCACCACCGCGCCGTAGCCGTGGGTGTACTTGAAGTGGTCGTTGATCCAGTTGCGCTGCACGCCGTTGAGGTCCAGCTCACGCAGGCCGATCACACTGTCCTGCTTGTCCTGCCCGCTGCCGTACCGGTCCACGTCCAGCGTGTTCGGGAAGGCGTAGTAGTTGCGCTGCTGCTCCAGCGACTGGAACGCCGGCGAGACGACGTTCGGGTCCAGCAGCCGGATGTCCGAGATGGTCCGGGCGTCCGGCTTGAGCGCGTCCGCGGTGGTCGTGCCCTGCGGCGTGTACGGAATGGTCTGCGCGTCCGCGATCCCGTACGCCTGACGCGTCGCGTCGATGTTCTTCTGGATGTACGGCGTCTCCTTGGCCTGCTCGTTCGGCTTGACCTGGAACTGCTGCACGATCGCCGGGTACAGCCCGCCGATCAGCACCGCCGACAGCACCATCAGCCCCAGGCCGATCAGGGCCGGGGCCCAGGTGCGGCGGATCGGCGTCAGGAAGAACAGCACCGCGCAGATGATCGCGACGAAGAACAGGATGGTCTTGGCCGGCAGGAACGCGTTGGCGTCGACGTACCGCAGGCCGGTCCACCCCGAGACGCCCTTGTACGAGCCGGTCTTCACCGCCAGCGCGTACCGGTCCAGCCAGTACGCGACCGCCTTCAGCAGCACGAACACGCCCAGCAGCACCGCCAGGTGCCCCTGCGCCCCCACACTCGCCCGGCGGCCCGGACCCTGCAGCCGCAGCCCGCCGTACAGGTAGTGCACCATCGCCGACGTCAGCAGCGAGACGATCACCGCGCTGAACGCGAAGCCCAGCACGAACTCGTAGAACGGCAGGTCGAACGCGTAGAACGAGACGTCCATGCCGAACTGGGCGTCCTTCTCACCGAAGGAGGTCGCGTTCGTCCACATCAGCCAGGTCCGCCACTGCCCCGAGGCCGCGGCACCGGCCACCAGGCCGATCACCAGCGAGACGCCGATCAGCGCCCAGCGCTTGAACGGCGCCAGGCCGGACCGGTAGCGGTCCAGGCTCTGCTGCTCCACCGACATCGCCGACAGCGGCGGCCGCAACCGGTGCGCCAGCCAGATGTTGAAGCCGACGATCACCGCCATCAACAGGCCGAAGACCCCGAACAGCCCGACCTTCGTCCACAGCTGGGTGGTGAACACCGAGGAGAAGCGGACCGACCTGAACCACAGCCAATCCGTCCAGAAGCCCGCGAACATGACGAACAACAGGAAGAGCACCGCGAGTACGCCCAGGGTCAGCAGGGCCACCCGCGCCCGCCGGGAGGGCGGGCCTACCCTTCGCCGGAAACCCGGCCCTGAGCGTTCGGGCATCTGGAAGACCACGGTGGCACCTCGGCTGTGTCGTCTGAATGGGGTCGGTCGTCAGAGAAACTTAACCAGGCTTTGGCCGAGTTCCCACCGTTAGCAGACGGTTACGACAGCCACCCGCCCGGCGGGCGCGCCCCGCCCGGCGTGTGAGGATTGAGGCATGTCCGACGCGTCTGATCTGAACAACTCCCCCGACGACGTCTCCAAGCTCCCCGCCGCCACCCCGCTGACCCGGGCCGCGCTGGAGATCGACGAGTACGCCGCCACCCTCGGCTGGGACCTCCCGGCCCGACTCTTCGCCCTGGTGGACAGCGCCGCCCTGCGCAAGGCCAACCCGAAGATCGCCAAGCAGCTCGGCCTCGCCGAGGGCGACGAGGCCGGCCTCACCCCGATCGAGCAGGACGAGCTGCCCGCCGGCATGGAGCTCGACAAGTTCCTCGGCACCATCGCCTGGCCCGACTCCGTGGCCGGCTGCGCCCTGGTCGTCGAGCGCCTGATGCTGCCCCCGGGCGCCGAGCAGTCCCGCCCGCGGGGCGCCAGCGACGCCCAGCTCGCCGAGTGGGTGGCCAACCACCCCAACCGCGAGGAGGTGCGGATCACCGCCGCGGTGCTCCGCGACGGCAAGAAGGAGATCGCCCTGCGGCTGCGCTCCAAGGACGTCGCCCGCGAGGTGCTGACCGGCCCCGACCTGGTGCCCGGCCTGACCGACGCGCTGCTGGCGACCTTCGCCTGACGCCTTCCCGGCGGCGGCCTCCCGGGGCCGCCGGCGGCTTCCCGGCCGGCGGCTACTTGGCCGGCCGTTCCGTGGCCCGGCGGTCGCCCGGCCCGGCGGCTACTTGGCGGTGCAGGACGGCAGCGCGGAGGTCTGTCCGGAGCGGACCTGCTCCAGCGACTTCAGCGCGCCGTCCAGCGTGTCCGCCTTGATCAGGGTCAGCCCGGACGGGACGTTCTTGCTCGCCTCGGCGCAGTTCGAGGACGGGGTGAAGAAGTACTGGGCCCCGGCGTCCCGGGCGGCGATCAGCTTCATCGAGATGCCGCCGATCGGGCCGACCTTGCCGTCGTCGTCGATGGTGCCGGTGCCGGCCACGAACTTGCCGCCGGTGAGGTCGCCGCCCGGGGTGAGCTTGTCGATGATGCCGAGCGAGAACATCAGGCCCGCGCTCGGGCCGCCGACGTCCTGCAGGCCGATGTCGATCTGGAACGGGTAGGTGTGCCGGATCCCGGTGCCGATGCCCACCACCGCGAGCTCCGCCCGCTCGGCCGGGGCCTGCGGGTCGAGGTCCTTGGCCCGTGCGGTCGGCACCGTGACGTCGGTCTTCCCGCCCGCGGCGGCGGCGCCGTTGCCGTCCTTGACCCGCGGCACGACGGTGAAGACCGCCGACTCGCCCGGCTTGTGCTTGGTGACGGCCGCGACCACCTGCTCGACCGAGCCGACCGGGGTGCCGTCCACGGCCACGATCTGGTCACCCGCGTGCAGCCGCCCCTCGGCCGGGGCGCCCGCGGTGACCGACTTCACGATCAGCTCGCTGCCGACCGGGATGCCCAGCTGCTTGAGCGCCGCGGTCCGGGCGCTGTCCTCGGAGGAGGCGAACTCCTCGGCGTTCTGCTTCTTGGCCTCCGCGTCCGACTGCCCCTTGGGGTAGACGTTGTCGTGCGGCACCATCAGCACGTCGTCCCGCAGCCAGCCGACCACCGCGTTGACCAGGCTGGGCTCGTACTTGGCCCCGGTGACCTGCACCGTGGTCATGTTGAGGTTGCCCGTCGTCGGGTACGAGTCGTGCCCGCTGATGCTGATCACCGGCTTGCCGCCCTGGTTGCCGAGCGTGTTGTACGTCGGCCCCGGGCTCATCTCCGTGTACGGAACCTTCATCAGCACCGAGATGCAGAGCAGCGCTATGAGCAGCAGGGTGGCAGCGAGCATCGTCGCGGAGCGGCGTGGCATGCCTCGACAGTACGGGACGGGCGTGAACAGGCGCCCGCCGGGCTACCTGCCGGAGCCCTCCCTCGGGGCCGCGGTGCCCGCGGTGGTGCGCTCCATGGCGGCCATGAAGCGCTGGTGTTCGGCGAGTGAGGCCGGGTCCCCGGCGGCCCGCGGTTCCCTCTGGGCCCACAGTGCCCAGAGGCCGGCGGCGACGCCGGCGACACCCGGAATGATCAGCCAGGCGAGCGCACTCATACCAGTACTCCCAGCTCGTCGTGTCTATGAGCAGATTAACCACTCCGGCGGACAACGCGGCCGGCGCCGTCCGGGTTACGGGACGGCCGATCGGCTCACTTCCGGGGAGTATTCGGAGCGCCGTCACGAGCCCGTTGGAGTGACATCCCGGCGCGCCTCACCCGTCGGACGCGCGAGGTGTGCCGGTCGGTTCCGCGGAGCGTGCAGGCCGGTTCCGCGGGGTGCGCAGACCGGTTCCGCGAGGTATGCCGGTCGGTTCCGCGAGGTATGCCGGTCGGTTCCGTCGGCCCCGGAGCCGTCCTCAGCAGCCGCCCGCGCCGACCCACTCCTCCTCGCCGTCGGAGAAGACCTGGTGCTTCCAGATCGGCACCTCGTGCTTGAGGTCGTCGATCAGTCGGCGGGCGGCGGCGAAGGCCTCGCCGCGGTGGGCGCAGGAGACGGCGACGATCACGGCCTTGTCGGTGATCTCCAGCCGGCCCACCCGGTGGACCGCGGCGAGCGCCCGGACCGGGAAGTCCGCGGCCACCTTCTCGGCGATCCGGCGCATCTCCCGCTCGGCGGTGGGGTGGCAGCTGTACTCCAGTGCGGAGACCGACTTGCCGCCGTCGTGGTCCCGGACCGTCCCGACGAAGACGGTGGTGCCGCCCGCCGCGTCGTCACCGACCGCCTCGTACACCTCGTCCAGCGAGAGCGGGGTGTCGCGGATGGCGAGCAGGCGGATGGGGTCGTGGTTCTCGGACATGGCCCCATGATTCCCCATCCGGCACGGGACGGGGCAAGCCACCCTTCCGCATCACGAGGCGGGGATTTCGCATCGTGAGAAGCCCCCGTCCGGCGCCGCCCGCAGACCCGACCCGCCCCGTCGGCACCGCCCGGTCGGAACCGCCGCCCGCGGACCCGTCACTGGCCGGTCAGAACCGCCGCCGCCTGCGGGCCCGGCGCACCAGCGCCGCCGTACCGACCAACGCCACCGTCGCCCCGGCCGCCCCCAGGCTGGTCGCCGCCTCCTTGCCGCCCAGCCGGCGCCCGGCCACCGCGTGCTTGCCGGACACCTGCTCCAGCAGTTCGGCCAGCACCTGCTCGTTGGTGTGCGCCGGGCGCCAGCCCGCCTCGTGCAGCCGACTGCCGGACACCACCCACGGGTACATCGTGTACGCCAGGTCCCCGGCCGGGGCCGGGGTCAGGCCCAGCCGGTGCAGCCGCGCCGCCGTACCGAGCGCCAGCGAGGCCGGCAGCTCCATCCGCCGGATCCCGGACAGCCGCTCCACGTCCTCCTGCTCCAGCCAGCCGTCACAGCCGACCGTCACCTCGCCCTCGACCAGGCCCAGCACCGCGTACTCCAGCGCCGCCGCCAGGTCGTCCACGTGACAGAACTGCCAGCACGGCCGGGACCCGGCCACCACCAGCAGCCGGGGCGCCTCGAAGTGCCGGGTCAGCACGGTGTCCACGCCGGGGCCCACCACCACGGCCGGGCGCAGCACCGTCACCTGGAGGCCCGGGTGGGCGCGCGGCGCCCGGCGGGCCAGCCGCTCGATCTCCAGCAGGTCCCCGACCAGCGAGGCCTCCTCGGTCGCCCGCAGCTCGGAATCCTCCGCCAGCGGCACCTCGTTGTCGGCCAGCGCACCGTAGACCATCGCCGAGGTGCACAGCACCACCCGGTGCACGCCGGCGGCCGCGGCCGCGGTCAGCACCGTCTGCGCTCCGCGCACGTTGTAGGCGCTGCGGGCCCGGGCGTCGGACTCCATGCCGAAGTCCATCGCCAGGTGCACCACCACGTCGACCCCGGCCAGCCGTTCGGCCACCGCCGGGTCCCGCACGTCGAGCACCCGCCACTGCACGCCCGGCACGTCGCCCCGCCGGTCGTCCACCGCGAGGACCTTCCGCACGTGCGGAGAGGCCACCAGCCGGGCGGCGACCCGCTCGCCCAGCACCCCCGCGGCACCCGTGACCGCCACGGTCAACAGCCGACCGCCGTAGGCTGGGGGCGGCGACGCCGTGGTGTCCGACGCGTCCTCTCCTCCGGTCAGCCCAGAGCGAACGTCCGAGGGCGGGGAACTCACCGGCCATCCTCCACGGTTAGCTTTATGTGCGTACGGACGTGTGTCACGTACGTCCATCCTGCCCGAGGCGAAGGCCCGGCGGTGCACCCGGCGCGGGCCTGCCGCGCGGGAGCCGCCCCCGAGTCCCCCACTCCGCCGCCGCCCCGGGCGCAGACTTTTCCGCCACACCCGCATGACGGCCGACCGGATCGAGGACCCCGTGAGCGACCTTCCCTTCGGATTCGGCGTTCCGCCCGAGGAGCCCGAGGACGGCAAGGCCAAGCCCGACGACGCGCAGAAGAAGAAGGACCAGGAGCAGTCCGGCAGCGGCCCGCAGCCGTTCGGCTTCGGTGGCGGCAACCCCTTCGGCGCGATGTTCGGCCTGCCCGGCACCCCGGGCGGCCCCGGCGGCGCCGGAGCCGACAACCCCTTCGCCGCGATGTTCGGCGGCATGAACCCGGGCGACCTCGGCGCCGCCTTCCAGCAGCTCGGCCAGATGCTCTCGTTCGAGGGCGGCCCGGTGAACTGGGACCTCGCCAAGAACATCGCCCGCCAGACCGTGGTCGCCGAGCCCGCCGAGGGCAAGAGCAAGGACCGCTCGGTCAGCGACGCCGAACGCTCCGCCGTCGCCGAGGCCATCCGCCTGGCCGACCTGTGGCTCGACGGCTCCACCGAGTTCCCCTCCGGCGCCGGCACCGCCGTCGCCTGGAGCCGCGCCGAGTGGATCGAGGCCACCCTCCCGGTCTGGAAGGACCTGGTGGATCCGGTCGCCGAGCGCGTCGGCAACGCCATGGGCGGCGTCCTGCCCGAGGAGATGCAGGCCATGGCCGGCCCCCTGATGGGCGTGATGCGCTCGATGGGCGGCGCCATGTTCGGCACCCAGATCGGCCAGGCGCTCGGCGCGCTCGCCGGCGAGGTGGTCGGCTCCGCCGACGTCGGCCTGCCGCTCGCCCCGGCCGGCAAGGCCGCGCTGCTGCCCCAGAACGTCGCCGAGTTCGGCGAGGGCCTGAACGTGCCCGCCGACGAGGTCCGGCTCTACCTCGCCCTGCGCGAGGCCGCCCACCAGCGGCTCTTCGCCCACGTGCCGTGGCTGCGCGCCCACCTGCTGGGCGCCGTCGAGGCCTACGCCCGCGGCATCAAGGTGGACACCTCCCGGATGGAGGAACTGGTCGGCCAGCTCGACCCGAGCAACCCGGAAGCGCTCCAGGAGGCCCTGGCCGGCGGCCTGCTCCAGCCCGAGGACACCCCCGAGCAGAAGGCCGCGCTCGCCCGCCTGGAGACCGCGCTCGCGCTCGTCGAGGGCTGGGTCGACGCCGTCGTGCACGCCGCCGCCGAACCGCACCTGCCGCAGTCCGGCGCGCTGCGCGAGACCGTCCGCCGCCGCCGCGCCGCCGGCGGGCCCGCCGAGCAGACCTTCGCCACCCTGGTCGGCCTGGAGCTGCGCCCGCGCCGGCTGCGCGACGCCTCCCGGCTCTGGGCGCTGCTCGCCGACGCCCGCGGCGTCGAGGGCCGCGACGCGCTCTGGGAGCACCCGGACATGCTGCCCACCGCCGCCGACCTGGACGACCCGGACGCCTTCGTGCACCGGGACTCCGCCGACGACCTGGAGGGCGGCATCGACTTCGACGCGCTCCACAGGCTGCTCGGTGAGGCCGCGGCCGGCAAGCCCGACCTCACCAAGAAGGACGAGCAGCCGAAGACCGACGAGGACGGCACCGACGGAAAGGGCGAGCCCACCGCATGACGGACACCGAGACGCCCGCCGCCACCCTGCACGCGGACGCCGTCCGCACGCTGACCGGGTGGCGGCCCGCCGACCAGGACCAGGAGCGGCTGCGGCTCGACTACCTGGAGCACCTCGCGGCGCGGCCCGACGGCCTGTACCGCTCCTGCCTGCCCGCGCACATCACCGCGAGCGCGGCGGTCGTCGACCCGGCCGCCGGGCGGGTGCTGCTCACGCTGCACCCCAAGGTCGGCATGTGGCTCCAGATGGGCGGGCACTGCGAGCCCGGCGACCGCGACCTCGCCTCGGCCGCGCTGCGCGAGGCCGTCGAGGAGTCCGGCATCCCCGACCTGGTGCTGCTGGAGAGCGACGGCGCCCCGGTGCCGGCGAAGCTGGACCGGCACCTGGTGCGCTGCACCGGCAAGGACCGACCGGAGAACACCCACCTGGACGTCCAGTACATCGCGCTGGCCCCGGCCGGCGCTCAGGCGCTGATCAGCGAGGAATCGCTGGACCTGCGCTGGTTCGACTACGACCGGCTGCCGGAGCTCACCGACCACTCGGTGCGCGACCTGGTCGCCCGGGCACGGCAGCTGACCGGCTGAGGCGTGACACCCGAAGGGGGCGCGGAGCCTATTGGCCCGCGCCCCCTTCCATCGCTCCTCCGGTCGGACCCGACGGGGCCCACGGCTCCTGCCGCACCGCCCCGCCCCGCCCCAGCCTGGCCTGACCCGACCCGCCCCGTGACCCGCCCCGTCCCAGCCTGGCCTGACCCGCCCCGGCCCGGCCCGACCCACGCCGTCCCGACCTGGCCCGCCCCGCCCCCGCTCGCCCTCAGCCGCAGGAGGACGCCGCCGGATCCGGCCCGGTCGGGTTCGGGGCCGCGTGCCGAGCACCCGGGATGTGCGGCAGCCGGGCGGCGGAGACCACACCCTCCAGATAGCCGCGGGCCCGCTCGGTCCGCGGATAGGACTCCAACAGGGCCCAGAACGCCGGGCCGTGGTCCGGCACCAGCAGGTGCGCCAGCTCGTGCAGCAGCACGTAGTCCAGCACGTACTCCGGCATGCCCTGGAGACGGTGCGAAAGGCGGATCGTCCCCTCACTCGGGGTGCAGGAACCCCAGCGGGAATTCTGGTTGGTGACCCAGCGGACCTGGCTGGGCCGGGCCCGATCGCCCAGGTAGGAGGCCGACAGCTCACGGGCCCTGGCCATCAGGCCCTCGTCCCCGGGAATCCGCCGGGACTCCTGGGCGGCGAGCTTCTCCAGCATCTGCGCGACCCAGCGCTGCTCCTCGGCGTGCGACATCCGGGCCGGGATCAGCACGACGGTGCGGTCGCCCTCGCGGTAGGCGGAGACGGTACGGCTGCGGCGGGCGCTGCGGCGCACCTCGACCCGGCTGCGGTCCTGCGCCTCGGGGGCCGCGGCGCCGGCGGGCGGCGGCTGCGACGGGCCCGGCCTCGGCTGCTGCCGCTGGTCCGGGCGTCCGCGCGTGTTCGGCCCCGCGACCTGCGACCCGGACGCTGCACGGGCACGCCGACGCGACGCCGGTGGATGGGAGTCCCGCTCGGCTGCCATGGCACACGACGTTACCCGGTACCCCTGACAGAAGTCCGCTGCCCTGGCCGGAATCTTTCATGGAGCGATCGCGAACGAAAAGTCGACGGCGGGTGTCCGGAAACCGACCCCGGGGCGGATGCCACGTTATCCACAGGGCGTGCGAACGGATGGCCCGATCATACGAGCGGACCTGTGGATAACCTTCCGCGCGACATCCACGCGATGGGGCAAGCTGCGGTCAGCCGTCCGGAAACGATCGATTGGGAGACCGCCATGCGCCTCGCCCTCAAACCCGCGCTGTCCCGCAGCTGGCGGGACTCGGAGACCCTGCAGTTCGGCACCGTCACCCGGTTCGCCGGGGTGCTCGGCAACGCCGACAAGACCCTCTGCGACTTCCTCGCGCTGCTCGACGGGACGCGCGACCGACCGGAGCTCCTGAACGAGGGCGAACGCATCGGGCTCGGCCGCGAACCGGCCGACGCCCTGCTCGCCGACCTGGAGGAGACCGGCCTGCTCGACGACGCGGAGGCGGGCGACCGCGCACTGGCCCGTTTCCCCCAGCAGCAGCGGGATCTGCTCGGGCCTGACCTCGCCTCGCTCTCCCTGGTCCACTCCGGCCCGGGCGCCGCACCGGCGGTCCTGGGCCGCCGGGCCGACGCACGGATCGAGGTGCGCGGCGCGGGCCGGGTCGGCGCCGCTGTGGCGGCGGTGCTCGCCGCGGGCGGCACGGGCACGGTCACCGTCGCGGACGGCGGCCGGGTCAAGCCCGGCGACTGCTCCCCCGCCGGGCTGCCGCCCGGGGACGTCGGACGGCTGCGCGCGACGGCGGCCCGGGAGGCGGTGCAGCGCGCCGCGGGCCGGGCCCCGGTGCCGGTGCCCCGGCGGCGGCCCGGGGACCCGCCCCCGGACTTCGTGGTCCTCGCGCCCCGGGACGGCAGCGCCGCCTTCGCGGGCGGGACGTACGAGGCCCGACTGCTGCTGCGGGCCGGGGTGCCGCACCTCTACGTGGGCGTGGTCGAGGAGTTCGGCGTCATCGGGCCGCTGGTGATCCCCGGGATGTCGGCCTGCGGGCACTGCCTGGTGCTGCGGCGGGAGGACGAGGACGCGGCCTGGCCGCGGGTGCTGGCCCAGCTGGCCGACGAAGGCCCCGGCCGAGCCCGGACACCGGCCTGCGACACGGCACTGGCGACGGCGGTCGCCGGACTGGCTGCACTGCACATCCAGGTGTTCCTGGACGGCGGCCGACCGCCGAGCGTGGACGGCTGGTGCGAGGTGTCGGCCCGGGACGGCATGCCACGGCGCCTGCGGCTTCGCGGACACCCGGACTGCGGTTGCCTGTGGCAGCCGCTGCCGCCGGGGTGAGGAACGGAGGAGGGTGAGGCACGGAGGAGGAGCAGAAGGAGGAAATCGAGTCTGACGGGAGCAGGCCCGGCGGCTGCACGGCTCGGCAGCCCCCGGCCTCCCCACGGCACCACGGGCACCCACCGGCCGTACGAGCCGACGGCCAGGTGAGCCCGCGGTACCGACGAACCCCCTCGCCGGGATCGACGCCCCCCAGGGGCGGGCACGAGGCCTTCCGCGGCCCGCGCCCTGCCCGGGGCAGGGCGCGGGCAGGGAGCCACCGCACGTGACACAAGGCGGGCGGGTGGTGGGCGCAGGGCAGTGGGTGGTGGGTGATGGGTGGTTGGCGGGCGGGCGGCGAGGGTGGGTGGGAGGGGGGAGGGGGAGGGGGAGGGGGCCCCGGGGAAAGGCGACATCACACCTCTGTGCAGGAAGTCGGCCGAGCCGACTTCCTGCACAGAACTACCACCCCCTCCCCCACCCCACCACCCCAAGCCGCCCAACTCCCCACAAAGGGAAGCCACTCCCCGCCCCGCCCCGCGGAATTCCGCGGGGCGGGCGACAGGGAGCGGGCACAATGGCGTAGAGATGGTCGGCCGCCCGGAACCGGGCGGCCAGGGATTGGAGGCCCGGGGTGAGCGATCTTCCGCGCAAGGCAGTGACCCGCACGGCACGGCTCGCCGCCCTGCCGCTGGGGATAGCCGGTCGCGCCACGCTCGGCCTGGGCAAGCGGATCGGCGGCCGCTCCGCCGAGGTGGTCACCGCCGAGCTCCAACAGGCCACCGCCGACCAGCTGTTCAAGGTCCTCGGCGAACTCAAGGGCGGGGCGATGAAGTTCGGGCAGGTGCTGTCCGTCTTCGAGGCCGCGCTGCCCGAGGAGGTCGCCGGGCCGTACCGGGCGGCGCTCACCAAGCTCCAAGACGCCGCTCCCCCGATGCCCGCCGCCAAGGTGCACACCGCGCTCGCCCAGCGGCTCGGCGAGGACTGGCGCGAGCTGTTCCGGGAGTTCGACGACCGCCCCGCGGCAGCCGCCTCGATCGGCCAGGTGCACAAGGCGGTCTGGCACGACGGCCGTACGGTCGCCGTCAAGGTGCAGTACCCGGGCGCGGGCGACGCGCTGCTCGCGGACCTCTCGCAGCTGAGCCGGGTGGCCTGGCTGCTGGGCCCGCTGATCCCCGGGCTGGACGTCAAGCCGCTGATCACCGAGCTGCGCGAGCGCGTCTCGGAGGAGCTGGACTACGAGCTGGAGGCGCAGGCCCAACACCGGCACGCCGAGGAGTTCGCGGACGACCCGGACATCGTGGTGCCGGGCGTGGTGGCCCAGGCCGACCAGGTGCTGGTCACCGAGTGGATGGGCGGCACCCCACTGGCCGAGGTGATCGCGGGCGGCACCCAGGAGGAGCGCGACCGCGCCGGGCAGCTGCTGGCCCGGTTCCTGTTCGCGGGCCCGTCCCGGACCGGGCTGCTGCACGCGGACCCGCACCCGGGCAACTTCCGGCTGCTGAAGGACGACGGCCCGGCGTCGGGCTGGCGGCTGGGCGTGCTGGACTTCGGCACCGTGGACCGGCTGCCCGGCGGGCTGCCCGCGCCGATCGGGGCCTCGCTGCGGATGGCGCTGGCCGGGGACGCGGCGGGCGTGCTCCGGATGCTGCGCGAGGAGGGCTTCGTGAAGCCCTCGATCCGGCTGGACCCGGACGCGGTGCTCGACTACCTGCTGCCGATCATCGAGCCGGCCGCGGTGGAGAACTTCCACTTCACCCGGACCTGGATGCGCGCCCAGGCGGCCCGGATCGCTGATCCGCGCTCGCCCGCCTACAACCTGGGCAAGCAGCTGAACCTGCCCCCGGCGTACCTGCTGATCCACCGGGTGACGCTGAGCACCATCGGGGTGCTCTGCCAGCTGGGCGCCAAGGCTCCGTTCCGCGCGGAGATGCTGGAGTGGCTGCCCGAGTTCGCCCACCAGCGGTCGGCGGGCCCCGCGGGGCCCGGGAACTCCGCGACGCCCGGGAGCCGCGAAAAGCCCGGGAGCCACACCAAGCCCGGCAAGCTCACCGGCCCCGCGCGGCAGGCCCGTCCGGCCCACGAGGACGCCGAGCGGGGCCGGGTCCGCAAGGACTGACCCGGCACCGCGACAACGGCCGCAGGCCGCTCCCCTACGACGGGGAGCGGCCTGCGGCACGACGGGGGTGGACCGGAGAGTCCGGGAGGGCCTGCGGCGGACGGGCCCTCGGGCCAGGCCCTACATCAGGGCGACGGCGAGCGCCTTGCGGGCGCGCATCGAAGCGCGCTCGGCCCGCTGCTTGAGCCTGCGGGCCCGGACGACCCGGCTGACGAGCCGTTGGTTCTCGGCCTCGTGCCGCCTGTCTTGCATATGGGCACGGGCCAGGGATTCGTGGAGGAGTTGCATCTCGAGGATCCTGTTCTGGGTCTGGCGTTCGGTGGCCTGCTCGGCGCGGGCGGTGGGGTCGACGGCGGCGGGGTTCATGTCGTGGTCCTGCTCGTGGTGCTTGCTCGGGAACGGGATGCGGGCTGCGGCGTCGGCCTTGGCGGCGGCGATCCGCACGGATCGACGGAGGGCGCTGTCCAGCGGGAGCTGCTGTCCCCGGCGGACGACCCTGGCCTCGTGGGCGGGGTTCACGCCATGACCTCGGTCTTGCGCGGACGGCCACGGGGACGCTTGCGCGCCACCACGACGCCCTGGACGAACAGCTCGCCACCCCAGACGCCCCACGGCTCACGCCGCTCCAGGGCGCCGGCCAGGCAGGCGTCCTTCACCGGGCAGGTGCCGCAGAGGGACTTGGCGTACTCGACGTCGGCCGGCGTCTCGGCGAAGAAGACCTCGGGGTCGAAGGCGCGGCAGGGGATGGGGAGACCGAGGGACTCGGCCTGCTCGATCGAGCTGAGCTGCATGGAAGGAACCTCCGGGGGGTCGGCCTGGTCGGCCTTGGTGATCTGGCTTGTCTGCGGTACGGACGGGGTGGGCGGCGTGATGACCGTGGACACTGTGGGCGTCTTCCTCGTCTTTTCTCAGTGGTTCCGACCCAGGGGACTGGTGGTGCTGGGCCGGAGGCCCCGGAGGGCCTGGGTGGTCTTGCGTACCGGACAAAACAGAAGGGCCGCGGATCCCGGTGGTGACGGGTTCCGCGGCCCTGGAGGTGCCGACCTGAGGCTGGCTCAGGTTCGTTCTCTCCAGGGTTCAGGGCCGCGGAAGGCCCACATCCGGACGGCCTTGGCGCCCATGGGGGCGACCGCGGCCTGGTTAATCTGCTGCTCGTTCTGCTTCTGGGTGTTTCCGGCACCGATGACCTGCGCATAGCCGCCATGCATGGCGGCGGCTACTGCCGCCTTCGGTGCCTGGGTCGGTCGCTCGTCGCGCAGGGAGCACGACGTGCCGAACGACGCCCAGTCACGGGACAGACCGGTCTCGACAAAGGTCCCGTCGACGCTCCTGCTGCCCGTGAGGCACAGATCAGTGTGTCCGGGACCACTGACAGCGGGGACGGCGAGGACACCGGTGGTGTCGAGACCCAGACCGGTTCCACCGAGCTCGGCGAACGCCCGCAGGCGGGCGGCACGCAGGGAGGCAGCGACAACGGTCTGGCCAGTCATTTTGGTGATCATGATGTTTCCCACTGTCTTCGCCTCCTCTCGGCGTCTCGCGGAGCCTGGTCTCCCTGGCTCCGAATGTTCGGATGTCTGTCTCGGTGAAGCTCGGTAAAGCGTTGTGAAGCTCTCGGGCGAGGGGCACCAGCACAGGTTTCACCCCGTGCGACCGCGTCCCCTTGACCGCTCCGGCAGGCTATTGCGCTCCCGGTACGCGGCGCAAACTATTTTTCACGCGAGTTCTTCGGCACGACACACGACGGGTTGCGAAGCCCTCGAAGCGGCCCCGTGGACCGCGCCCGTACCGGCTCAGGCCGGATCGGCCGGACCGCCGTCCTCGACGTCGTCCGGATCCTCTTCGGGCTCCTCCCCCGCACACAACGAGAGCACGGCCGCCCCGTACTTGTCCAGCTTCATGGCGCCGACCCCGGAGATGGCGGCCAGTTCCCCGCGGCCGGCGGGCACGTCCTCGGCGATCGCCATCAGCGTGGCGTCGGTGAACACCACGTAGGCCGGCGCGCCCTGCTTCTTCGCCTGCCGGGCCCGCCACTCGCGCAGCCGTTCGTAGAGCCCCTCGTCCATCGTGGACGGGCAGCTCTCGCAGCGGCGCAGCTTGCGCTCGACGGCCTCGGTGAGCACCTTGTCGCAGACCCGGCACTTGACCGGTCCGCGGACCCGCCGAGCGGCGGAGCGCTCGCCGGCCTCGACGCCCCCTCGCCCGCCGCGTGCGCCGGTGCGCGCGCCGGGGGCGGCGGAGCCGGGGCGCAGCCCGTCCAGGAAGCGGCTGGGCTTGCGGCCGGCCCGCCCGCCCGGGGAGCGGGAGAGCGCCCAGGAGAGGGTGAGGTACTTGCGGGCGCGGGTGACGCCGACGTAGAGGAGGCGGCGTTCCTCCTCGACCTGTTCGTCGGTCTTGGCGTAGATGATCGGCAGGGTGCCCTCGGTGAGGCCGACCAGGAAGACGGCGTCCCATTCGAGGCCCTTGGCGGCGTGCAGCGAGGCGAGCGTGACGCCCTCGACGGCGGGGGCGTGCTGGGCCGCGGCGCGGGCGTCCAGTTCTGCGACGTAGGCGGCGAGGTCGGTGTCCTGGCCGGCCGCGGTGCGGGTGCGTTCGAACTCCTCGGCCAGTCGGACGAGGGCGGCCAGTGACTCCCAGCGGTCCCGGACGGCGCCGGAGCCGGCCGGCGGCTCGGCGGTGAAGCCCCGGGTGGCGAGGACCGCGCGGACCTGGCCGGCCAGGTCGGGGGCGCCGTCGGTGAGCGGGTCGGAGGCGGCGCGGGCGGCGCCGCGCAGCAGGACGCCGGCGTCCCGGACCTCGGGGCGTTCGAAGAAGCGTTCCGCGCCCTTGAGCTGGTAGGGGACGCCGAGGTCGGCGAGGGCCTGTTCGTAGACCTCGGACTGGCCGTTGGTGCGGAACAGCACGGCGATCTCGCTGGCGCGCACCCCGGTGGCGAGCAGGTCCTTGATCCGGCGGGCGGTGGTCTCGGCCTCGGTGGGTTCGTCCTCGTACTCGGTGTAGACGGGTTCGGGGCCGGCCTCGCGCTGGGAGACGAGTTCCAGGCGGTGCCGGGCGGCCTCGCCGCGGGCCTGGGCGAGCAGTCCGTTGGCGAGGTGGACGACCTGGGGGGTGGAGCGGTAGTCGCGGACGAGCTTGACCACCGTCGCCCCGGGGTGGCGGCTGCGGAAGTTGAGGAGGTAGTCGGGGGTGGCGCCGGTGAAGGAGTAGATGGTCTGGCTGGCGTCGCCGACGACGCAGAGGCTGGCGCCGCCGTCGGGGCCGGTCCACTGGTCGAGCAGGCGCTGCTGGAGCGGGGAGACGTCCTGGTACTCGTCGACGGTGAAGTGCCGGTACTGGGAGCGAACCTGGTCGGCGATGTCCGGGCGGTCCTCCAGGATGGCGGCGGTGAGCAGCAGGACGTCCTCGAAGTCGATGTTGCCGCGGCGGCTCTTGGTCTCCTCGTAGACGCGGTAGACCTGGGCGGTCTCGGCCGGGTCGCGGGGGGCGTCGCGGCCGGACTTGGCGACGGCGGAGGGGTAGTCCTCGGGGGCGATCTGGGTGACCTTGGCCCATTCGATCTCGGCGGTGAGGTCGCGCAGTTCGGTGCGCTGGACGCGTAGGCCGCAGCGGCCGGCGGCTTCGGCGACGAGTTGGACCTTGCGTTCCAGGAGTTGGGGGACGGGGCCGCCGACGGCGCGCGGCCAGAAGTACTGGAGCTGGCGCAGGGCGGCGGCGTGGAAGGTGCGGGCCTGGACGCCGTCGGCGCCGAGCTGGCGCAGGCGGCCGCGCATCTCGCCGGCGGCGCGGGCGGTGAAGGTGACGGCGAGGACCTGCTGGGGGTGGTAGACGCCGCTGCGCACGCCGTAGGCGATCCGGTGGGTGATGGCGCGGGTCTTGCCGGTGCCGGCGCCGGCCAGGACGCAGACGGGGCCGTGCAGGGCGGTGGCGACGGCGCGCTGCTCGGGGTCGAGCCCGGCGAGCACGGCGTCCGGGCCCGTGGCGGCGCCGGGGTCGGCCCAGGGGGAGCCGTGGGGGCCGTCGTAGGGGCTGCCGCTCAAGAGGTCTTCCTGCATGCGTTCCATCCTCTCAGCCCGGGGGGACATTGCGGACGGAGTTGTCCACAGGGCCGGTGCGATCGCAGGATGATCGCTCCGCGCGGCGGTCGACGGCGTGCCGGAATGCCCGCCGTCCGGTGGGCGTTCCCTCCGGAGACCGTTCGCACCTCTCTTTCGAAGGAGCCCCCTCGATGTCCGGCACCGTGACGATGTACAGCACGACCTGGTGTGGGTACTGCAACCGACTCAAGAGCCAGCTGGACCGTGAAGGCATCGGCTACACCGAGATCAACATCGAGGAGGACCCGGCGTCGGCGTCCTTCGTCGAGTCGGTGAACAACGGCAACCAGACCGTTCCGACGGTGCTGGTGACGCCGGCCGGCGGCGGCGAGCGGGTCGTGATGACGAACCCGAGCCTGCTGCAGGTCAAGAAGGCCCTGGCGGCCTGAGCCCCGCGGCCCCGGACCGGTCGGCCCGGCCGTCCCCGGCCCCCGACCCCGCCGTGCCGGGGACGGGGTCGGCGGGGTCGGCGCGCGTCACTGCGCGTCGGCCCTGGCCGGGTCGACGGGCGCGGCGGGGGCGGGCAGGGTGGTGCGGGCGCCGAGGTCGCCGACGCCGTAGACGAGCCGGCTGCGGTCGGCCGAGTAGCGGGTCTCGATGACTCGTACGGGCCCGCGCCGGTCATAGGTGACGCGGGTCTGCACCAGCAGCGGCACGCCGGGGCCGCCCTGGAACCACTGGGCCTCCTCGGGGCCCGGCATCCGCGCGACCAGGTGGTCCACGGCGCCGATCTCGGTGCGCCCGAGGACGGCGAGCACCGCTTCGTCGCCGCCCTCGACGGGGTCGGGTTCCATCAGCGGGGTGCCGGCGGCGAGGCCGGCCCGGTAGTGGCTCTCCTCGATGGAGTACGGCTCGCGGTCGAGCAGCCGCAGCTGGCGGCGGACCACGATGGCCTCGCCGGGGCGCAGTCCGAGGCGTTCGGCGATGTCCACCCGGGCCCGGACGATCATCATCTCGAAGTCGGTGCCGAGTTCCCGTCCGGCTTCGGCGGCTTCGCCGAGGTAGACGGCGGAGGGCGCGGCGAGGCAGTCGCGCGGTGCGGAGGTCGGGCTGGGCCCGTAGGCGCGGTGGTCCAGGACGGGGTGTTCGCGCAGGTAGGTGCCCTTGCCCTGGAGGCGGACCAGGCGGCCCTCGTTGACCAGGACGTCGACGGCGAGCCGGACGGTGTTGCGGGCGACGCCGTACTGGCGCTCCAGTTCGCTCTCGACCGGCAGGGCGGCGTCGGCGGTGAACTCGCCTTCGGCGATCCGGCGGCGCAGGTCGGCGGCGAGGCGCTGGTATTTGGGGGATTGGGCGGTGCCCCGGGGGATTGTCACCCTCGTGAATGTAGCGAGCGGGGCGAGCCGGTTTCAGCGGTTTCCGGCAATATCGTCCGAGCGGGTTGACAACGGGCCAGCGCGACCCCCGCCCGGTAGCAGAACTGGCCCGTCCGAACACGAACAGCTGGTCGTGGTGAATGCGGGGCGGGATTGGAGAGAAAAACGGGGGCGCATGGAATTGTCCACGCGCCCCCCTTTCGTGCGGCCCTTTCGCGCCGGCACCCTTTCCGTGGAACCGGCGGGACCGCCGACGCGTCCTACGGACCCCACGGCGCTACCAGCGCGCCGCCGACGGCAGCGGCTCCCCGTACCAGAGCTCGACCAGGTGCCGGGCGATCGAGATGCCCGACGGCGGCAGGATCTCCCCCGCCTCCATCCCGGCCCGCAGCTCCTCGCGGGAGAACCAGCGCGCCTCGGCCAGTTCCTCGCCGTCCACGGTGATCTCGGTGCCGCCGGGCAGCGCCTTGCCCTGGAAGCCGAGCATCAAACTGGACGGGAACGGCCAGGGCTGGCTGGCGACGTAGCGCACCTCGCCGACCCGTACGCCCGCCTCCTCGCGCACCTCGCGGGCCACCGCCTGCTCGATCGACTCCCCCGGCTCGACGAAGCCGGCCAGCGTCGACCAGCGGCCCTCCGGCCACAGCGCCTGGCGGCCGAGCAGGCAGCGGTCCTGCTCGTCGGTGATCACCATGATCACCGCCGGGTCGGTGCGCGGGTAGTGCTCGGCCGCGCAGGAGGTGCAGCGCCGCACGTGCCCGGCGCCGGCCTTCTCGGTCGGGTGCCCGCAGCGCGAGCAGAAGCTGTGCAGCCGGTGCCAGTGCTCCAGCGCCACGGCGTGCACCAGCAGCCCGGCGTCCCGGTCGGACAGCAGCCCGCCGACCTCGCGCAGCCCGGCCGGGCGGGCGTCGCCGTCCAGGCGCCCGGGCAGGCTCTCGCCGGCCAGCGCGAAGTACGAGACGCCGTCGTCGTCGGTGCCGAGGAAGTACCGGTCGCCGGTCTGCGGCGCCTCGAAGGAGGGCAGCAGCACGAGTTCGGTGCCCTGCACGGTGTCGACCACGAACGCCTCGCCGCCGGCGATCGGCAGGACCCGGGTGCTCGGGTGGCTCCAGGCGGCCGCCAGCCAGGGCTCGTCGAAACGGTGCTCGGCCGCCCGGTCCACCCCGGACCGGGCCAGTGCCAGGTGCAGCGGGCGCTCGGTCTCAGGCACGGTGCTCACGTCTGTTCCATCCCCACGTGGTGAATCATCCGGATGAGTGATCTGGCGGCCTCGGTGCGCGCACCAGGGGCCGTCCCCCCGGTGCGCGCGGTGGTGCTCACGCCCTCGGCGCGCGCTGCGGGGGTCACGCCCCCGGCCGGAAGTTCTCGGCCAGGTCGCCCCAGAGGTACGCGGCGGTCTCCACGCCCTTGGCCAGCAGGTCCAGCTCGACCTTCTCGTTGACCGAGTGCCAGCCGTCCGAGGGCACCGAGATGCCGAGGAACAGCACCGGCGCGCCCAGCACGTCCTGGAGGTCGGCGGCGGGGCCGGAGCCGCCCTCACGGGTGAAGAGGATCTTCTGCTCGAAGGCCCGTCCCATCGCGCGGACGGTGGACTGCAGCGCCGGGTGGTCCAGCGGGGTCAGGCAGGGCCGGGTCGCGCCGGGGAACACCAGCTCGTGGCGGATGCCCTCGGGCACCTGCCCGGCCACCCAGGCCCGCACCGCCTCGCGGACCTTCTCCACCTCCTGACCGGCGACCAGCCGGAAGGACAGCTTGAGGTGCGCCGAGGCGGGGACGATGGTCTTGCCGCCGGGGCCGGTGTAGCCGCCCCAGATGCCGTTGACCTCGGCGGTCGGGCGGGCCCAGATCCGCTCCAGGGTGGAGTAGCCGGCCTCGCCGCGGGTGCCGTACGACTTGGCGACCTTCAGCCACTGCTCCTCGTCGAAGGGCAGCTCGGCGAACAGCTCGCGCTCGGTCTCGGTCAGCTCGACGACGTCGTCGTAGAAGCCCGGGATCGCGACCTTGCGGTCGGTGTCGTGCAGGGCGGCGGCCAGCTCCGCGGCGACCTGGGCCGGGTTGGGGACGGCGCCGCCGAAGGAGCCGGAGTGGATGTCGGTGTCCGGCCCGTACAGGTCGATCTGGGCGTCGGCCAGGCCGCGCATGCCGGTGCAGACGGTCGGCGTGGTCGCGGACCACATGCCGGTGTCCGAGATGACGACCACGTCGGCGGCCAGCCGCGCGGCCTCGCGCCGGACCAGGTCGGCGAAGTTCGGCGAGCCGGACTCCTCCTCGCCCTCGATCAGCAGCTTGAGGTTGACGGCCGGCGCGGTGCGGCCGGTGGCGGCGAGGTGGGCGCGCACGCCCAGGGTGTGGAAGAACACCTGGCCCTTGTCGTCGGCGGCGCCGCGCGCGTACAGCCGGCCGTCGACCACGGTCGGGGTGAACGGCTCGGTCTCCCAGCCGTCCTCCTTGGCCGCGGGCTGGACGTCGTGGTGCCCGTAGACCAGGACGGTCGGCGCGGACGGGTCCCCGGAGGGCCACTCGGCGAACACCGCCGGCAGTCCGTCGGTCTCCCACACCTCGGTCACCGGGAAGCCGGTCTCGCCCAGCTTGGCGGCCAGCCACTCGGCCGAGCGCCGCACGTCGCCGGCCCGCTCCGGGTCGGCGGAGACCGAGGGGATGGCCAGCCACTCGGCGAGGTCGGCGAGGAAGGCGGCCTGGTGCTGATCGATGTAGGAGCGGACGACGCTGTCCGGGGTTCTCGTCATACCGACGACTGTAGTTCGCCCGTGCGGGTGCCCGCCCCGGCCGTCCGGCTGCCGGGCGCCGTCGGGGCTGTAACCTCCGTCACCCCGACCTCCGTGACCCCGACCTCCGTCACCCTCGAACCTCCGCCACCCCCGAACCGCCGGCACCCCCGCCGCGGCGGTGCCGTGGACGGGGGTGACAGGGAGCGGGCGCGGGCTCGCGCCCCGGGGGGGGGGCTCAGCCGGAACGGCGCAGCAGGGTGATCCGCGAGCGGGTCATCAGGGCCGCGAGCGCGGCGGCGATCACCGGCAGCAGCAGCACGGTGGCGGCGATGGTGGGCCACGGGAAGACCAGGGCCGCCTTGTTGGCGAGCTCCTCGGGGCTCATCCCCGGGTAGCTGTTCGCCGCGGCCTCGACCTTGCGCAGCGCCACGCCGGGCACCACGCCGCAGACCACGCCGAGCAGGGTGCCCATGGCGGCGATCACCCCGCACTGGAAGCCGGAGAGCGAGCGCCGGATGCGCGGCTCGGCGCCGACGGCGGCGAGGGTGGTCAGGTCGCGCTGGGAGTCGGCGGCGGCCAGTCCGGTGGCGATGCCGGCCGCGCCGAGGGCGACGACGGCCGCGAAGATGTTCAGCCCGAACTGGATCAGTCCGGCCGGGGACTCGTAGCCGCGTTCGATCTTGAGCACGTTGTGGTCGTTGACCTTGGCCAGCGCGCCGTCGGCCTTCTGCTGGGCGCCGTCCGTGGGCATGGCGGCGGGCAGCCAGACCGAACCGGCCGGCCGGGTGCTGAGGCCGAGCCGGGTGACGATGTCCTGGCCGACCACGATCTGGGCCGGGGCGGCCGGGGAGGAGGGGGCGAGGACGGCGTCCAGGGCGACCTCGGTGTGGGTGGGCCTGCTCGCGCGGCTCCCGTCGTTCGTGGTGGGGTTCGGACCGGTGATCCGGACGATCGTCTTGCCGTCCTTGACGAAGCGGGCGTCGAAGACGACGGCCTTGCCGCCCGCGAGGGCCTGGCCGGCGGCCGGGTCGGTGATTCCGTAGAGGTTGCGCAGCAGGGTGGCGTCGCCGACCGTGACCGGGCCGTACGGGTTGCCCCAGTGCTGGTCGGACCGGCAGCGCTTGTCGTTGCCGAGGATCCGCTCGCGCTCGGCGTCGGCGAGGGTCTCCTCCGAGTCCATGAGCGGGCAGCGGTCCTCCTTGGGCAACTCGACGCTGACGTAGCCGCAGTAGCTGCCGGCGCCGCAGTCGGCCTTGGGTTCGACGCGCTGGACGTCGGCGCGCGGGCCGAGGTCGGGGATGCTGCGTTCGACGGCCTCGCGCATCTGCGGCAGCAGCTTTTCGTCGGACAGCCAGCCGCTGCCGAGGATGACCGCTCCGGACGGGCCGGAGGCGACGTACTCGCGCCGGTACTGCTCCTCGAAGCTGGCCATGTAGACGCTGACGGCGACGGAGCCGGCGACGGCGGCCATCACGGCGGCGACGGCGGGCGCGGTGCGGCCGCGGTGGCGTACGGAGTCGCGCAGGGCGAGCCGGGGGCCGAGCGTGAGCCAGCGGCCGAGCCGGCCGAACAGGCCGACGAGGTAGGGCACGAGGGCGACCATGCCGAGTTCGGCGATGGCCGAGCCGCCGAGGACGGCGAAGCTGCGGTTGCCGATGCCGCCGGTGGCGCCGAACAGGGCGAGGGCGGCGCCGCCGGCGAGCATCAGCAGGCCGAAGACGGCGAGCTTGGGGCTCGGCGGCTTGAGGGTGTCGCGGCCGGTGAGCGCGGCGACGACGTCCTGCCGGGAGGCCTGAACGGCGGGCACGACGGCGGCCAGCAGGCCGGTGACGAGTCCGACGAGGAGGATGCCGAGCAGGTCGAGCGGCGGCAGGGCGAAGTGGGCGAAGCGCCGGCCGGAGCGCTCCTCGGCGGTGGTCTGCAGCAGGGCGACCAGGCCGATGCCGAGGCCGAGGCCGATCACGGCGCCGGTGATGCCGAGGACGATGCCGCCGCCGAGCACGACCGCGCGGACGTTGGCGCGTTCACCGCCGGCGGCGGCGAGCAGTCCGAGCTGGCGCCGGGAGCGCCGGGCGCCGACGGCGAAGGCGGGGCCCGCGAGGAGGACGATCTCCAGCAGGGCCATGCCGGCGACGGTGGCGAGGATGACGACGTCGGTCCGGTTGAAGTAGCTGGTGCCGCCGTACTGCTTCTGCTGGACGTAGTACGGGACGTCGTCGCGGGCCGGCGGGTCGATCAGGACGGCGCGTGAGGTGACCTGGAAGCCGTACTCGTTGAGTTCCTTGACCTTCTGCCAGTCGACGGTGGCGCCGGCCGGGAGTTTGACCAGCCAGCGGGTGGGGTCTGCGTTGCCGGGGTTGTCGGGGTCCTCGGGGAGCTTGTGGAGCACGGTGCCGGGGCGGGCGGTGACTTCGGTGGCCCGCAGTTCGCCGGGGTACTCGTAGACGCCGGTGATGGTGAAGGGGCTGGACTCCACGCCGCGGACGGCGGTCCTGTCCCCGATCTTGAGTCCGGAGCGCTTGAGGAAGTCCTGGGTGACGGCGACCTCGGTGTCGGCGGTGGGGGCCCGGCCGCCGAGCAGGTCGATGCGGCCCTGCCAGACCGGGTCGGTCAGGTCGGCCTCGCTGACCCGGGTGCTGAGCAGGCCCTCGGTGCTGCTCGCCGCGGTGAACGGGCCGCTGAGCTCGGGCACCAGGGTGGCGCCCGGGATCAACTGGCGGGCCAGTTCGGCGGGTTCGGTGTCGAGGGCGCGCTGCTGCGCGGGGGTGTACGTGGGGGCCGCGCCGCCCTTGGCGTCGTCCTTGGGGTCCTTGATCGTGGAGCCCTTTTCGGGGTCGGGGGCCTGCTGGATGGAGGAGCCGCGTTCGACCATGTGCACTTCGGCGGCGGCCTGGCCCATGACCCGCACGGCGTGTTCGACGGGTGTGGGTTCGGCGCTGCGGAAGACCACGTCGGCGCCGGTGACGCCGAGGACGGGCAGGGCGACCATGGCGATGACGAGGGCGCTGCGGCCCTTGGCGCGCAGGGCGTCGCGGCGGGCTATGCGCAGGGCCACCCGCCAGGCGCTGAGCTTCACTCGTCCACCTTCAGGCTGTTGCCGGCGGCGCTGACGAGCAGGCTGGCGGCGTCCTGGCTGGTGGACTCGTCGACCATCCGGCCGTCGCGCAGGAAGACGACGCGGTCGGCCCAGGCGGCGTGCCGGGCCTCGTGGGTGACCATCATCGCGGCGGCGCCGGCGTCGCAGCGGGCACGCAGGACGGCGAGGACGGCTTCGCCGGTGGTGGAGTCGAGGGCGCCGGTGGGTTCGTCGGCGAGGACGAGGCGGCGGTCGCCGATCAGGGCGCGGGCGATGGCGACGCGCTGCTGCTGGCCGCCGGACATGTCGTCGGGGAAGCGGTCGGCGAGTTCGGGGATGCCGAGCTCCTCCAGGGCGGCGAGGGCCTCGCGGCGGGCGGCGCGGGCGGACAGCCCGTCGAGTTCGCGCGGCAGCGAGATGTTCTCGGCGGCGGTGAGCGCCGGAATCAGGTTGTAGTCCTGGAAGACGTAGCCGACGGAGCGGCGGCGGACCTGGGCGAGCTTCTTGCGGTTCAGTTCGCCCAGAACGACGCCCTCGACGAGGACCCGGCCGTTGCTGGGGGTGTCCAGGCCGCCGGCCAGGGTGAGCAGGGTCGACTTGCCGGAGCCGGAGGGGCCCATGACGGCGACGAACTCGCCGGGGTGGACCTTGAGGTCGACGCCGCGCAGGGCCTGGACCTCGGCGGCGCCCTGGCCGTGGACGCGGGTGACGTTCTCCAGGTGGAGCACCGGCGTCTGCCGGGCCTCTTGGGTGTGGGACACGAATTCCCCCCTTGTGCTGGGTGTGCGCTCGGAGTCGGGTCCGAGCCTGGTGGTTCGGGTACCGCGGGGATCAGGTGCGCAGGCGGCGGCCGCGCCTGGCGGGCGCGGCACCGTCGGCGGCCGCCTCGGCGGTGCGGGTCTGCAGGAGTTCGGCCTGCTGGGCGAGCCGGGTCTCGCAGTGGTCGAGCCAGCGGATCTCCGCTTCGGTCTGGAAGATGAGCTGGTCGAGGACGAGCAGCCAGGCCAGGTCGTTGCTGGCGGAGGGCACCGCGCCGGGGCGCGTCTCGCCCGCGAGGGCGCGGCCCTTGAGCCGGGTGTAGTCCTGGAGCGCCTTGATGCTGTGCCGGCGCTGGCCCTGGACGACGGCGGAGACGTCCACCCCGGGGACGGTCACCGCCATGGCGAGCTTGATCGCCAGTTCGTCGCGCGGCGGGTTGGTCCTGGGCACCGGGGTGTCGAACCAGGTGCGCAGTTCCTCCCGGCCGGCGTCGGTGGCGGCGTAGAACTGGTGGCCCTCGTCGTCCTCCCCCGCGGGCTCGACCAGTCCGTCGCGTTCCAGCCGCGACAGCGTGGTGTAGACCTGTCCGACGTTGAGCGGCCAGGTGGCGCCGGTGCGCGCCTCGAACTCGGTGCGCAGCTGGTAGCCGTAGCGCGGGCCCTGGTCGAGCAGGGCGAGCAGACCGTGACGAATGGACATACCGAGTATGTATACCCGGTATGCCCTGGCGCCTCAAGCCGGGCCCGCCCGCCCCGGGGAGCGGGTACCGTCGTGCGGTGTGAGCCAGTTGCGCATCGCCACCTTCAATCTCCTGCACGGCCAGCCGCTCGCCCCGGACGGCGGCCCGCGGCCCTACCCGTCCGACGCCGGCGGGCCGTTGGCCGAGGCGGTGGCCGCGCTGGACGCCGACGTGCTGGCCCTCCAGGAGGT
This sequence comes from Kitasatospora sp. NPDC001095, assembly GCF_053598615.1. Classification (NCBI taxonomy): domain Bacteria; kingdom Bacillati; phylum Actinomycetota; class Actinomycetes; order Kitasatosporales; family Streptomycetaceae; genus Kitasatospora; species Kitasatospora sp. NPDC001095. Next base: position 83,258 of record NZ_JBSFKQ010000014.1, read on the forward strand.
GGACCGGCACCAGGCGCGCTCCGGCGGCACCGACCAGGCGGCGGTGGCGGCCGCGGCGATGGGCGCCAAGGACTGGCGCTTCGCCGCCGCGCTGCACGGCCGCCCGGCGCCGGTGGCGGGCTGGGTCAGGGAGCCGTCCGAGCCGGGCGCCCTGCGGGTGTACGGGCCGGACGAGACGGGCGACGGCGCCCCGCCCTCCTACGGGACGGCGCTGCTGACGAGGCTTCCGGTGCGGCACTGGCGGGCCCGACGGTTCGCCCCGGCGCCGTTCGGGCTGCCGCTGCGGGTGGCCGGGCGGCGCGGCCTGACCCCGGTGCCGGACGAGCCCCGGGCGGCGCTGGCGGCCGTCCTGGAGGGCGAGCGCGGGCCGTTCACCGTGGTGGCGGCGCACCTGTCGTTCGTCCCCGGCTGGAACATGGCGCAACTAGCCGGCATCCGGCGCTGGATCGCCGACCTGCCCCAGCCGTACCTGGTGCTGGGCGACTTCAACCTGGTCGGCGCGGTGCCGCGCACGGTGCTCGGCGGGGCGACGGCGCTGGAGCGCACCGCGCCGCGGGCCCGGGTGCGGGAGCTGCGGGCGGCCCGGCGGGCCCGGCCCTCGCCGGCCGAGCCGCGCCGGCGCCGGGTGCGTGAGCCGCGGCCGCGCCTGCAGGGCTGGTACGACCTGGCGCGTACGCCGACCTACCCCTCGCACCGGCCGGCGGTGCAGTTCGACCACGTGCTGGCGATCGGGGTGCCGCGCGCGGCGGTCGGCCCGGTGGCGGCGCCGCGGGCGGCGGTGTCGGACCACCGCCCGCTGCTGGTCGAGGTGTCGCTGTAGGACGGGACCGGCGCCCTACTGGGGCGTCAGGATTCCGCCCTGCTGGGGGAGTTGGACGGCAGTGGCGGCGGCCCTGGGCACCTCCGGCCCGAACGCGGGCGGGGGGTCGAACTGGAGCAGCAGCATGGCCGCGTCGTCGCCGAGCTGGCGCCCGACGTGGCGCACCACGTCCTCGTGCAGGCGCCGCAGGACGTCGGCCGGGCGGCCGTCGGCGCAGCGCGGGAAGCGTTCGGCGAGCGGGTAGAAGACGCCCGCGCGGTCGCGGGCCTCGATCACCCCGTCGGTGAACAGCAGCACCCGGTCGTCGCCCTGGAGCGGCAGCCGGTGCACCGGCGGGCGGACGTCGGCCGGGTCGAGGACGCCCAGGGGCGGTACGGTCTCGGCGAGTTCGAGCGCGCTGACCTCGCCGCCGCGCAGCAGCAGCGGGGCGGGGTGGCCGCAGTTGACGATCTCCGCGGCACCGTCGGGCCCGACGCCGATCAGCACCAGGGTGACGAACTCCTCCTCCACGCCCGGGTGGTCGTTCTCGTGAAGGGCGCGGTCGAGGCTGACGGCCAGCCAGCCGGCCACCCGGTCCAGGGCGGCCTCCTGGTGGGCGGCCTCGCGGAAGGCGCCGAGAACGGCGGCGGCCGTCTCCACCGCGCCGAGGCCCTTGCCGCGGACGTCACCGACCACGGCCCGCACCCCGTGCCGGGTGTTGACCACCTCGTAGAGGTCGCCGCCGATCCGGGCGTGTGCGGCGGCGGCCTCGTAGTGGACGGCGGCCCGGACGGTGCCGACCCGCTCGGGGACGGGCCGCAGCAGCACCCTGCGGGCGATCGAGGCGACCAGCTGGGCGTCGGCGAGCGCCTGCTCCTGGCGCAGCCTCAGGGTGGCGCTGACCCAGCCGATCGCGGCGACGAGCAGGATCGCGAAGACGCTGGCGGCGTGCACGGACTCGCCGAGCGTGTCGCTGCGGAAGGCCATCAGGAAGGCCGCCGCCTCGGTGCCCAGACCGATGGCGAGCGGGTACCAGGTTCGGCGGCTGACCACGGCGGCCAGCGCGGGCACGGCGGTGAGGGCCGGTTCGACCGTCACCTCGGTGCCGCTGAGGTAGTCGAGGGCGACGATCAGCACCATGCCGATGAACGGCAGCGACAGCGCCGTCCTCGGCCAGGTGCCGGTCGCGCCCGGAGCGGGCCCCGGTGTCGGCCCGGTGAACCGCTCTCTGATCCATCCGGTCGCGCTCAACTTCGGTCTCTCCAGCAGAAGACGCCGATGCCCGGGGGCACCTGCGGTGATGACTGAGGGTCAGGGAATGCGGGCCTCGCTGGCGGCCGGAGCACGGGGGTTGACCGGTTACCGACCCCACAATAGGCGCGAAACGTGCACGACGCACAGGTTTCGGGCACTGGCGTGATGACTTGGATGCTCTGCGTGACTCAATAGTCACTGTTCCCGATCAGGAGCCGTTCCAACTCTTTTCGGCCGGGAAGTCCTGTCGGACGGACGATCCGGCCGCTGCGGACGTACAGGAACGAAGCCGTGACCTGCTCGGGATCGACGCCCGCGTGCTCGGCCCAGGCCAGCCGGTAGACCGCGAGCTGCAACGGGTCGGCGGTCTCCTCCCGGTGGGTCTTCCAGTCCACCACTTCGTAGCGTGACGCACCACCGGATTCCGACAACCCGTCATCTTCCCGGTAGACGGCGTCGATCCGGCCCCGCACCACCCGGCCCGCCAGCACCAGCTGGAACGGCGCCTCCACCCGGTGGGGCTTGCGCTGCGCGTACGGGGTGCGCAGGAACGCCTCCTTGAGCCGCTCCAGGTCCTGCTCGTCCTCGATGCCGTCATCGTCGGCGCCGGGCAGCGCGCCGGGCTCGACCAGCAGCAGCGGCTCGATGCGGGACTGCACCCAGGCGTGGAAGCGGGTGCCGCGCCGGGCCGCCGGCTGCGGCGGGCGCGGCATCGGGCGGGCCAGCTCGTGGGCGAAGCCGTCCGGGTCGGCGGCCAGGCGCAGCAGCTGGGTGGCGGACAGCGCGGCGGGCAGCGGCACGTCCCGGGCGGTGCGCCGGGAGCGCTCCAACTCGCCCAGCAGCGCGGTCAGGTCGCGGTCCCAGGAGGCGACCTGGCGCTGGTCCTCGGGGGCCATCTCCTCCGGCCCGCCCTGCGCCTGGCCCGAGGGCCCGGAGGCGGACGGGCGGGTCACCGCCCCGGCCACGCGCGAGCGCACCACCTCGGCGACGCGGCGGCGGGCGTGCTGGGCGGCCGGGTCCAGCGGCAGCGGCCAGGGGTGTTCGACGGGGGCGGCGAGTGCCGGGTTCTCGGCGCCCTTCTCCGGCTGCTCGGCCCAGTGCTCGACCTCGCCGGCGCCGGGCCGCTCGCAGTGCTCGCGCAGCTGCTCCAGGAAGGCGGACGGGCCGCGGACGGTCTTCTGGCTCGGCCCCCACCAGTGCCCGGAGGCCAGCAGCAGCGACCGGGGCCGGGTGAACGCCACGTAGCCCAGGCGCAGTTCCTCGACGGCGGAGTGCTCGGCGAGCTCCTTGCGGAACGCCGTCATCGACTTCCCGTTCCAGCCGCCGCGCACGTCGGGCAGGGTTTCGGCGTCGCCGCGCAGGGCGTGCGGAAGCACCCGCTTGGTGCTCGTCCAGCGTTCGCGCGGGCTCGATGACGGGAATGCGCCCCGTACCAGGCCGGGGACGGCGACCACGTCCCACTCCAGGCCCTTGGACTTGTGGGCGGTGAGCACCTTCACGGTGTCCTCGCCGCCGGGCAGGCTGCTGTCCAGGCCGCGCTCGTACTCCTGGGCGGCGCGCAGGAAGCCGAGGAAGGCGGCGAGGCCCGGGTCGCCGTCGAGGTCGGCGAAGGAGGCGGCGACGTCCAGGAAGGCGTGCAGGGTCTCCCGCCGCCGGGCGGCCAGGGCCTGCGGGGAGGCGGCGAGTTCGACCTCCAGGCCGGTGACGGACAGCACCCGGTGCAGCACGTCCATCAGCGGGTCGGCGAGCGAGCGGCGCAGGTCGCGCAGCTCGGCGGCGAGCCGGGCGAAGCGCACCCGCGCCTCGGCGGAGAACGGCAGCTCGTCGGTCTTCCCCTGCTCACCGGACGGGGCTTCGAGGAAGGTCTCCACCGCGTCGGCCAGCGAGACCACCTCGGTCGGGTCGGCCTCGGCGACGGCGGCGGCCAGCGCCTCGACGCCCTCGGGCCGGTCGGTGCGCACCAGGTCGGCGGCCCGGCGGCCGAGCAGGGCGAGGTCGCGCGGGCCGATCCGCCAGCGCGGGCCGATCAGCAGGCGCACCAGCGCGGCATTGGCGGTCGGGTCCTGCAGCACCTCGCAGACCGCGACCAGGTCGGCCACCTCGGGCAGCTGCAGCAGCCCGCCGAGGCCGACCACCTCGACCGGCACCTCCCGGGCGACCAGCGCGGCGTGGATGTCGGGGAAGGCCGCGCCGCCGCGGCACAGCACGGCGATCCGGCCGGGCGCGGTGCCGGTGCGCACCAGGTGGGCGACCGAGTCGGCCAGCCAGTCGATCTCCTCGGCGTGGGTGGGCAGCAGCGCCGCGCGCACGAAGCCGTCCTGCTCGGCGCCGGGGGCGGGGCGCAGCGCCTCGACGCCCTCGTGCATCTCCCGCAGCGGGGCGGCGAGTTCGTTGGCGAAGGCGAGCAGCCGGCCGCCGCTGCGGCGGTTCTCGCTGAGCGCGTAGCGGTCGGCGGGGCGGCCGTCGGCCTTCGGGAAGTGCCGGGGGAACTCGTCGAGGTTGGCCACCGAGGCGCCGCGCCAGCCGTAGATCGCCTGGCAGGGGTCGCCGACGGCGGTCACCGGGTGGCCGCTGCCGCCGCCCGTGGGGGAGGTGGCGGGGCCGGCGCCGAACAGGCCGGCGAGCATCAGCCGCTGGGCGACGGAGGTGTCCTGGTACTCGTCCAGCAGCACCACCTTGAACTGGCCGCGCAGCAGCTCGCCGACCTCGGGGCGCTGCTGGGCGAGGCGGGCGGCGGCGGCGATCTGGTCGCCGAAGTCCATCAGCCCGGCGGAGAGCTTGCGGCGCCGGTAGTCCTCGACCAGGCTCAGCAGCTCCAGCCGGGCCCGGGCGGTGGCCGGGACGGCCCGCAGGTCGTCGTTGGTCAGTTTGACGGTGGCGAGGGTGTCCAGCAGACCCTCGTCGTACTCGCGCAGGGTCTGCGGTTCGACCAGGTGCTCGGCGAGTTCGCCGTCCAGTGCGGTGAGGTCGGCGACCAGGTTGGCGAAGGTGCCGGTGAGCGCGGGGAAGGGGCCGCGGGCGGTGCGCAGCACCTTGGCGGCGAGCTGGAAGCGGGTGGCGTCGGCGAGCAGCCGGACGTCCGGTTCGACGCCGATCCGCAGGCCGTGCTCCTTGAGCAGGCGGCCGGCGAAGGCGTGGTAGGTGGAGATCTCCGGGTCTCCGAGCGGCTCGGCGGCGTCCCGGTCGGCGACGCCGGCGCGCAGCAGCGAGGCGCGGACCCGTTCGGAGAGTTCGGCGGCGGCCTTGTTGGTGAAGGTGAGGCCGAGCACCTCCTCGGGCCGTACGGCGCCGGAGCCGACCAGCCAGACCACCCGGGCGGCCATCACCGTGGTCTTGCCGGAGCCGGCGCCGGCCACGATCACGGCCGGTTCGAGGGGGGCCGCGATGGCCGCCATCTGCTCCCGGTTGAACGGGATCCCCAGCAGCTCCTTGAGCTGGTCGGGATGGCTGAGCACGGCGGTCACCCCGCAACCGTAACCGGAGCGACGGACAAGCTTCGCCTCGCCGGTGCCCGGGTGCGCTGTCCGACCGGCGGTGTCGACGGTGCCCGGCCGGCTACTCGACCAGCTGGGTGCCGTCGCGCTGGGCGGAGCAGCTGCGGCGGAAGGCGCAGCGGTCGCAGCCGCCGCCGGTCTGCGGGACGAAGCGCTCGGCGAGGACCTTCCCGGCGGCCTCGGCGAGCAGGTTCTCGATCCAGGGCTCGCCCTGGGGCGGCTCCTGGCGCTGCACCTTGGGGGTGTCCCGGGCGGCCTTGGCGGCGGGCTCGCGCAGGTGGACGAGTTCGGCGCCGCCGGTGTCGGGCGGGTGCGCGGTGAAGCCGGGCAGCTCGTTCAGGGCGCCGGCCCGGACGGCGAGCTGGTAGACGGCGAGCTGCTTGTGCTCGGGCAGCGACTTGTCGGCGGGTATCTGCTTGCCGGTCTTGAAGTCGACGACGTAGGCGCGTCCGGCCGCGTCCTTCTCGACCCGGTCCATCGAGCCGCGGATGCGCACCGCGACCCCGCCGACGTCGAGGGTGACGTCGAAGCCGTGCTCGGTGGCGACGAGGTCGCGGCCGCGTTCCAGGACGTGCCAGTTGAGGAAGCGCTCCAGGGCGGCGCGGGCCTCGGTCTTCTCCTGTTGGGACTTCCAGGGCGCGTCGAAGGCCAGGGCGTCCCAGACGGTGTCCAGCCGTTCCATGAGCACGGCGAGGTCGGCGGGGGTGCGGCCGGAGCCGACCTCGTCGGCGAGGGCGTGCACCACGTTGCCGAAGCCCTGGGCGGCCGAGCCCGCGCCGCGTGCCTTGACCTCCTTGTCCAGGAACCACTGCAGGGAGCAGCTCTCCAGCTGTTCCAGTCCGCTGCCGGACAGCCGGACGGGCGCGTCGGCGCTGCGCAGCGGTTCGGGCGCGGAGGTCGGGTCGTCCAGGCCCCACCAGCGTTCGGGGTGGGCGGCGGGCACCAGCGGCAGCCCGTCCTCGTCGGTGGCGGCGGCGAGGGTGGCGAGCCGTTCGGCGGCGGCGCGGCGCAGTTCGGGCGAGCGGGCGGGGTCGACGGTGACGGCGCGCAGTTCGGCGACGAGGGCGGCGACGGACAGCGGGCGGCGGGGGCGGTGGGTGACGTCCTCGACGGTGACCGGCGGGGTGCGGCGCACCACCCTGCCGGTCCTGGGGTCGATGTCCTCGCGGTAGAGCTCGCGCAGGAAGCGGGAGGGCTCGTCGCCGTCGTCGGCGGGGGCCTTGACGGCGGTGACGATCAGCCGTTCCCTGGCGCGGGTCGCGGCGACGTAGAAGAGGCGGCGCTCCTCGCCGAGCAGGGCGCCGGGGGAGAGCGGTTCGGCGAGGCCGTCGCGGCCGATCCGGTCGGCCTCCAGCAGGGAGCCGCGGCGGCGCAGGTCGGGCCAGAGGCCGTCCTGGACGCCGGCGACGACGACCAGGCGCCACTCCAGGCCCTTGGAGCGGTGGGCGGTCATCAGCCGTACGGCCTCGGGACGCACGGCACGGACGGTGAGGGTGTCGGCGGCGATGTCCTGGGCTTCGAGTTCGGCGAGCAGGTCCAGGGCGCTGCGGTGGCCGGTGACCTGTTCCTCGGCGCGGGCGGCGGTCTCGAACAGGGCGCACAGCGCGTCCAGGTCGCGGTCGGCGTTGCGGCCGGCCGCGCCGCCGCGCAGGGCGGCGCGTTCCAGGCGCTCGCGCCAGCGGCGGCTGCCGTCCCACAGTTCCCACAGGGCCTCCTCGGCGGTGCAGCCGCCGGCCAGCTGTTCGCGGACCTTGCGCAGCAGGGTGCCGAGGTCGCGGGCGCGGCGGGCGTGCGCGGGGTCGAGGGCGACGAGGCGCTCGGGTTCGGCGAGGGCCTCGCGGATCAGCTCGGCGGCCGGGCGCGGGGCGGCGGCGGGGCCGGGGCGGGCCTTGGCGTCGGCGCGCAGCGCGGCGCGTTCCTCCTCGCGCAGGGCGCGGCCGAGGCGGCGCAGGTCGGAGCCGTCGAGGCCGCCGAGCGGGCCGGTGAGCAGTGCGTGTGCCAGTTCGGTGGTGAGCGGGTCGGGGGCGTCGGGGTCGCCCTGCTTGTCCCGGGCGGCCTGCTCGGCGCAGACCCGCAGGGCGAGCAGCAGCTGGGCGACGGCGGGTTCCTCGCGCAGCGGCAGGTCGTCGCCGTCGATCTCCAGCGGGACGCCGGCCGCGCCGAGTGCCCGCCGTACGCCGGGGATGGAGCGGGCGCCGGCCCGGACGAGCACGGCCATCTCGCCCCAGGGGACGCCGTCCTCCAGGTGGGCGCGGCGCAGCAGGTCGGCGATCGAGTCGAGTTCGGCGCCGGGGGTCGGGTAGGTGTAGACCTCGACCCGGCCGCCCTCGCGGGAGGGCAGCAGGGCGCGGTGCTGGGCGAGCTTGTCGGCGGGCAGCCGGCCCATCGGCATCCGGCGGGCGATTTCCCGGGAGGCGGCGAGCAGGACGGCGCCGGAGCGGCGGGAGACCCTGAGCACCTTGACCTCGGCGGGGCTGCCGTCGGCCTGCCGGAAGGTCTGCGGGAAGTCGAGGATGCCGTTGATGTCGGCGCCGCGGAAGGCGTAGATCGACTGGTCCGGGTCGCCGACGGCGACGAGGTCGCGTCCGCCGCCGGCCAGCCTGCGCAGCAGCCGGACCTGGGAGGGGTCGGTGTCCTGGTACTCGTCGACGAAGACGACGTCGTAGCGCTGCCGCAGTTCCTCGCCGACGTCGGGGCGTTCGGCGAGGAGGACGGCGCGGTGGACGAGTTCGGCGTAGTCGAGGACGCCGCGCAGGTCGAGGACGTCGAGGTAGTCGGCCAGGAAGTGCGCGGCGGCGGCCCAGTCGGGGCGCTGGACGCCCTGGGCGAAGCGTTCCAGTTCGGCTTCGCCGAGGCCGAGTTCGCGGCTGCGGGCGAGGACGGCGCGGACCTCGTCGGCGAAGCCGCGGGTGGTGAGGCAGGCCCGCAGGTCCAGCGGCCACCGGATGCGGGAGTTGCCGAGCCTGGCGTCCTCGGCGCCGCCGGCCAGCAGTTCGCGGACCATGACGTCCTGCTCGGGGCCGGAGAGCAGCCGCAGCGGCTCGGCGTAGTCCCGCGGGTCCTGGTGGGCGCGCAGCAGGGCGTAGCAGAAGGAGTGGAAGGTGGTGGCCTGCGGGGCGGCGGCCGAGCCGCCGAGGCGGCCGGACATCCGGTCGCGCAGTTCCGTGGCGGCCTTGCGGCTGAAGGTGAGGACGAGGATCCGCTCGGGGTCGGTGCCGTTCTCGATCCGCCGCGCGACGGCTTCGACGAGTGTGGTGGTCTTGCCGGTGCCCGGCCCGGCCAGGACGAGCAGCGGCCCGCCGGCGTGCTCGACCACGGCGCGCTGGTAGGCGTCCAGCACGGGTGGGTCGGGCTGGACGAGCGGGCTGCGCACGAGCCGGTAGGGGGAGCTCACGTACTTGGTCCTGGGGTCGGGCGGTGGGGCACGGCGGGGGCGGGCCCGCGGTGGGTCCGCCCGCATCGAGCCTACGATCCTGCCCCGTCAATCCGATCCGTGCGGCGGTTTCAGCGACTTTCCCGGCCGTCCCAGCGGGCCCGTTCGAGGTCGACCCGGGGCGGGTCGGCGAGTTCGCGCAGTGGGGTGCCCTCGTCGCCGTAGTGGGCGAGGGCGCGTTGCTCGTGGCCGGGCAGCAGGCGGCCGTCCGCGCGGATGACCCGCCACCAGGGCACGGAGCCGCCGTACAGGGCCATCACCCGGCCGACCTGTCGGGGGCCGCCCTGGCCGAGGTATTCGGCGACGTCGCCGTAGGTCATCACCCTGCCGGGTGGAATCCGCTCGGTCAGGTCGAGCACCAGTTCGACGAAGGGTGGCAGGGCATCCGGAAGGCCTTCGTGTGTTGCGTCCGTCACCTGCGGCATCCTTCCTTACGGGGGCGCATCCGCGGCCCCGCAAGGAAGGATGCGCCGCGCCCGATCCGCCCCCTGTCCCGCACGGGACGCCGGGGCATGCCACCATCTTCCGGGGCGGTGAGTGGTGATACGAGGACAAGACCAGATGACCGGGACGGCTGACGTGGGCGTGGACAAGGACTCCGACGAGTCCACCACCGCCGTGCCGCCGCCCGGGAACGAGAACGAGGGCCGGCCCGAACCGGGGCCGACGCCGGAAGTCTCCCTGATCAAGGACCGGACGATCAAGACCCCCGCACCAGCGAAGGCCCCCGGACAGCCCGGCCCGCCCCCGGTCGAGACCACCGCGGCCCCGGAGCCGGCGGCCGCGCGGGGCCCGCAGGCCCCCGCCGCCCCGCCCGAGGACCACGAGGCCCTGGACGACGCCCCGCACCTGGACGTCGACGAGCCGCTGCTCGCCGCCCGCGCGCACCGCCCGTCCGACCTGATCCGATTCCTGGCCGGCGTCCTCGGGATCGTCGCCGTCTTCGTGCTGGCCGGCATCGCCACCTCGACCACCACCGGCATCGAGCAGGACATCGCCTCCAACGCGCCGCACTTCTCCGCGGTGTTCTCCACCATCACCGGCCTGCTCTCCAGCGTCGCGGTGCTCGCCGTGCCGCTGGCCTTCGCCGTCGAGCGGCTGATCAAACGCGACGGCCTGCGGGTCGCCGACGGCGTGCTCGCCTCGGTGCTGGCGTACGGCGTCTCGCTCGGCATCGACTGGTGGGTGGCCGAGGGCGCCTCCGAGCACATCAGGGACGCGCTGACCCGGCTGCCGATGGACAGCAACGGCACCCTCACCGACCCGGTGCACGGCTACCTCGCCCCGGTGATCGCCTACATGACCGCCGTCGGCATGTCCAGCAGACCGCGCTGGCGGGTCGCCCTGTGGGTGGTGGTCGTCTTCAGCGGCGTCACCGAGCTGCTCGGCGGCTACACCACCCCGATGTCGCTGCTGCTCACCGTGCTGATCGGCTGGTCCGTCGCCTACGGCACGCTGTACGCGATCGGCTCCCCCAACATCCGGCCCACCGGCCAGCACCTGATGATCGGCCTGCGCAAGGTCGGCTTCACCCCGGCCGGCGCCGTGCGCGCCCCCGACGCCCCCGGCGGCACCCGCCGCTACCACGTCACCCAGCAGGCCGGGCCCCAGCTGGACGTCCACATCATCGACCGCGAGCAGCAGGCCTCCGGCTTCTTCTACCGGGCCTGGCGGCGGCTGCGGCTGCGCTCGGTCGCGGTGCGCCGCAGCCCCCAGTCGCTGCGCCAGGCGCTGGAGCAGGAGGCCCTGATCGCGTACGCCGCGGCCGCCTCGGGCGCCCGCGCGCCGCAGCTGGTCGCCACCTCCGAGCTCGGCCCGGACGCCGCGATCCTGGTGTACGAGAACGTCGAGGGCCGCACCCTGGACGAGCTGGCCGACGAGGAGGTCACCGACCGGGTGATGGCCTCGATCTGGCAGTCGGTGGCCGCCCTGCACGAGCGTCGGATCGCCCACCGCCGGCTCACCGGCGAGTCGCTGCTGGTGGTGGACGAGCGGTCCGGCTGCCTGGTCAACCTCTCCGGCGGCGACATCGCCGCCACCGACCTGACGCTGCGGATCGACGTCGCCCAGCTGCTCACCACCTTCGCGCTGCGGATCGGCCCGGAGCGGGCCGTCGCCACCGCCAACGCGGTGCTCGGCGCCGACCGGGTGGCGCAGGCGCTGCCGCTGCTCCAGCCGGTCGGGATGAGCCGCTCCACTCGGGTCGACCTCGCCAAGCTCACCAAGGAGCGCAAGACCGCCGCCCGGGCCAGGGCGCTGGAGCAGGTCGCGGCCGGCGAGCGCACCCAGCAGCAGGCGGAGGAGGACATCGCGGCGGCCGGCGAGGACCTGCTGAGCCGCATCCGCGGCCAGATCCTCCAGATCGCCCCCGAGGCCCCGATGGCCCCGGCCAAGCTGGAACGGCTGAAGCCGAAGACCCTGATCATGGTCATCGCGCTCACCTTCGCCGCCTACCTGGCGCTGACCACCATCAAGCCGGCCCAGCTGAAGCTCTCCCAGATGAACTGGGCCTGGGCCGCGGCCGCGCTGCTCGCCGCCGCCTTCAGCTACGTGGCCGCCTCGATGAGCCTGACCGGCTTCGTCCCCGAGCGGCTGCCGTTCCGGCGCACCGTCGCCGCCCAGCTGGCCGGCTCCTTCGTCAAGCTGGTCGCCCCCGCCGCGATCGGCGGCATCGCGCTCAACACCCGCTACCTGCAGAAGGCCGGCATCCGCTCCGGCCAGGCGGTCGCCTCGGTCGGCGCCTCCCAGCTGGCGGGCCTGGCCGGGCACCTGCTGCTGCTGTTCAGCTTCGGCCTGATCACCGGCAGCCAGACCAACGGGGACCTCTCCGCCTCCCGCGCGGTGATCATCGGCGTGCTGTCCGCCGCCGTGCTCGCCCTGGTGGTGGCCGCCGTCGCGCCGCTGCGCCGGTTCGTGCTGGGCCGGCTGCGCTCGCTGTTCTTCGGCGTGGTGCCGCGGATGCTCGACCTGATGCAGACGCCCAGCAAGCTGGTCACCGGCTTCGGCGGCATCCTGCTGCTGACCCTCTCCTTCACCGCCTGCCTGGACTTCTCGGTGCAGGCCTTCGGCGGGGACGTCAGCTTCTCGGCCGTCGCGGTGGTCTTCCTGACCGCCAACGCGGCCGGCTCGGCGATCCCCACCCCCGGCGGCATCGGCCCGGTCGAGGTCGCCCTGATCGGCGCCCTGACCGTCGCCGACGTCTCCCCCGCGGTCGCCACCCCGGCGGTCTTCCTCTACCGGGCGCTCACCTTCTGGCTGCCGGTGATCCCCGGCTGGATCGCCTACAACGTGCTCCAGCGCAAGAACGCGCTCTGAGCCGCCCCGGAACACAGGAAAGGGCCCGCCGTCCGGCGGGCCCTTCTCCGTTCCGCTCCTAGTAGACCGGCTTGTGCGGCTCGATCTGGTTCACCCAGCCGAGCACGCCGCCGCCCAGGTGCACGGCGTTGCCGAAGCCGGCGGCCTTCACCACGGCCAGCACCTCGGCCGAGCGCACGCCCGACTTGCAGTGCAGCACGATCTTCCGGTCCTGCGGCAGCTTCTCCAGCGCGTCGCCCATCAGGAACTCGTTCTTCGGGATCAGCACCGCGCCGGGGATGTTGACGATCTCGTACTCGCCGGGCTCGCGGACGTCGATGAGGAAGATGTCCTCCTTGTCGTCCTGCCACTGCTTGAGCTGCTGCGAGGTGATGGTCGAGCCGGCGGCGGCGGCCTGCGCCTCCTCCGACACGACGCCGCAAAAGGCCTCGTAGTCGATCAGCTCGGTGACCGTCGGGTTCTCCCCGCAGACGGCGCAGTTCGGGTCCTTGCGGACCTTCACCTGGCGGTAGTTCATCTCCAGGGCGTCGTAGATCATCAGCCGGCCGACCAGCGGCTCACCGATGCCGGCCAGCAGCTTGATCGCCTCGTTGACCTGGATCGAGCCGATGGACGCGCACAGCACGCCCAGCACGCCGCCCTCGGCGCAGGAGGGGACCATGCCCGGCGGCGGGGCCTCCGGGTAGAGGCAGCGGTAGCACGGGCCGTGCTCGGCCCAGAAGACGCTGGCCTGGCCGTCGAAGCGGTAGATCGAGCCCCACACGTACGGCTTGCCGAGCAGCACCGCGGCGTCGTTCACCAGGTAGCGGGTGGCGAAGTTGTCGGTGCCGTCCACGATCAGGTCGTAGCCGGAGAAGATCTCCATGACGTTGGAGTTGTCGAGGCGCTCCTCGTGGAGCACCACGTTCACGTACGGGTTGATCTCCTTGACCGAGTCGCGGGCCGACTCCGCCTTGGAACGGCCGACGTCCGACTGGCCGTGGATCACCTGGCGCTGCAGGTTCGACTCGTCGACCACGTCGAACTCGACGATGCCCAGCGTGCCGACACCGGCGGCGGCCAGGTACAGCAGGGCCGGCGAGCCGAGACCGCCGGCGCCGACGCACAGCACCTTGGCGTTCTTCAGCCGCTTCTGCCCCGCCATGCCCACGTCCGGGATGATCAGGTGGCGGGAGTACCGGCGGACCTCGTCGACGGTGAGCTCGTCGGCCGGCTCGACCAGGGGTGGCAACGACACGGGGACTCCGATGGGTCGTGTTCGGGTGGCCAGGGCCAACCTCGGTGCGGGGTTGTCGCTCCGCCACGCGGGTGGCTGTCTAGGCCAACAGTGTCACGCCCCGACACTATTCCGAGACAGCCCGTCCGATGGGCGAGACGGGCCACGTCGGATCGTGGAACCCGCGACGGGGCCCCGGAAGGCGCCCCGAGCCCGTGGTTGACGGGCTCGGGGCACTGCCCGGCGCGCTCACACCCGACAGGCCGTCTCCAGCCAGACGTCGCCCAGCGACTCCTCCAGCGGCACCTGCGTCCGCCATCCGAGACGGTCCCTGGCGGTGCGCACGTCCGCCTGCCGCCACGGCACCGGCTCGCCCGGCACCGGCCGCCCCTCCGGCCGGTGCCCCTCCGGCCGGTGCCCGGGCAGGTGGTGGCCCGGCAGGTGGTCGCCACCCGCCCCGACGGCCTGCGCCGGCAGCAGGACCTGCCGGTTCTCCTCGACGATCTGCCCCTCGAAGCCCGAGGCCCGCACCAGCAGCTGGGCCGCGTCCCGGGCCCGGACGGCGTGCCCGCTGCCGATGTTGACCACCCCCGTGGCGGCCGACACCGCGGCCGCCTGGATGGCCCGCGCGACGTCCCGCACGTCCACGAAATCCCGGTATCCGGACAGGTCCGGCATCCGCACCTGGTGCTCGTCCCGCTCCAGCGCCCGCCGCAGGCCCTCGGCCAGCCGCCCGAACAGCGAGGCGGTCGGCGCCCCCGGGCCCACCACGTCGAACACCCGCAGCACCGCCGCGTCCAGCCCGGACGCCAGCACCAGCTCCGTCCCGGCCAGCTTGGACACCCCGTACGGGCCGACCGGCCGCGGCTCGGCCTGCTCGGACACCGGCACCCCGCCGGGCACCGGCCCGTACTCGGCGGCCGAGCCGACGTGCACCAGCCGGGCCGGCTCCCGGCTGCGCCGGATGGCCTCGCAGACGGTCGCGACGGCCAGCGTGTTCGACCGGATCAGGGTTCGCGAGCTGCCGTAGGTGGCGCCCGCACAGTTGATCACCACCTGCGGCGCGACCGCGTCCAGGAACCGGGCCAGCGCGCCCGGGCTCCCGGTGGTCAGGTCGAAGCGGATGTCGGCCGAGTCGCGCCGGCCGAGCACCGTCACCTGCAACTCCTGGTCCATCAGCAGACGATCGGTGACCCGGCGGCCGATGAAGCCGTCGGCGCCCAGCAGCAGCACCCTCATCGGGGGTGTCCTTCCACGAAGCCAGCTCGGGACGACCTGGCGGACTGAGTTCAACGAACGGGACGAAACCGGGGATCACGCGGTGGATCCCGGAGTGGATCGAAGGAACGGGCGGACGGCCCTCGGCGGCCGTGCCCGGCGCAGGCGCTCGCGGAGGCCGCTCAGCGGTGCGAGCCGGCCCGGCCGAGCACCGCCCCGGCGTACGCCAGCAGCGCCACCGCGACGGTGCCGCCGCCGAGCAGCCACGCCTCCGGGGCCGGGCGCCCCAGGGCGAGCGGCCCGAGCACCGCGGCGGCCCCGGCCGACGCCCCCGCCGCGGCGGCCGTCGCCCGGCCGCACCGCGCCAGCAGCACTGGCAGCACCAGCAGCAGGCCCAGCACTCCCTGCGCCGCCCACTGGGCGGGGCCGGCCCGCTCGACCGCCAGGTGCAGCAGCCCGCCGCCGTGGCCCGGTCCGGGGCGCGGCGCGACGACGGCCAGCACGGCCAGCGCGGTGAAGCTCAGCACCCCGAGCACCGCCAGGTGCAGGGCCAGCGCGACCGGGAGCACCGGCCGCATCCGGGCCCGGAACCCGGCCAGGGTGCCCGCCGCGCCCAGGTGGCCGCGGCCGACCTGCCGGTACCAGCGGGCCGTCCGCTCGGCCGCCCCGACCGACACCGCCGCCGCCACCGCCAGCGCGACGGCCGACGGGCGGTCCCCGCCCGGCGCGGCCGGCGGGAGCAGCAGCAGCGCGGCCAGGCCCAGCCCGTGGCCCAGCGCCGCCGGACGGAGCCGGGTGCCGCGGCGACCGGGCCCGGCGCCCGGCGGGGCCGGCTCGGCCGGGGGCGGCGCGGTCAGCGCGGGCAGCAGCACCAGAGGGACGGCGACGCACAGCAGCACCGGCCAGCGCGGGCCGAGCGCGGCCGCCCCCGCGCAGGGCGGCGCGGCCAGCGCGGCTGCGGTCAGCGCGGCCCTGGCGGCGGCCCCGCCCGTCCGCGGCGGCTCCACCGGCCCGGGCACCGGCGGGCGGCGGGGCACCCGGGCGTACAGCTCCTCGGCCAGCGAGAACAGGTCGGCGTGCCGGCAGCGGGCGGCGGCGTCCCGGCCGAGCCCGGCCTCCTCCAGCCCGGCGGCGATCTCCAGCGGGTCGACGGCGCGCTCGCACAGCTCGCGGTGCTCCGCCATCACCTCGCGCACCGGGTCCGCGCTGCAGCCGAGCAGGGTGGCGCCGGACATCAGACGGCCTCGGCGAGTTCGGCCGACCGCCGCCCGGCCGGCTCCCCCGGGCCGCCGGGGTCCGCGCTCCCGCCCGGCGCGGGGGCCTGCCCGGCGCCGCGCGGGCCGTCGGCCAGCCAGTACTCGGCGGGGCGGGCGAAGGGGCGCGGCACCGGCCCGTCCTCGCCGCCGCCCCCGCCGTCGGGGAAGGCCGGGTACTGCGAGACCAGCTCCAGGTAGATCTCCCGGAAGGCGCCGATCACCGGCTCCACGGCGAAGCGTTCCTGCGCCCGCAGCCGCCCGGCCAACCCGAGCCGGCCGCGCCGCTCCTCGTCGCGCAGCAGCGCCAGGCAGGCGCCGGCCAGGGCGCGCGGATCGCGGGCGGGCACCAGCAGCCCAGTCGGCCCGACCACCTCACGGGCCACCCCGACGTCCGTGGAGACCACCGCCCGGCCGCTGAGCATCGCGTCCGCCAGCAGCCGGGGGCTGCGCTGGGACCGTCCCGAGAAGACCGCCACCGTGCCCGACTCCCAGGCTTCGGCGACCGAGCCGGGCCGGCCGGCGAAGTCCACCGCCGGAGCCGCCCCCAGCCGCTCGGCCAGCGCCGCGCAGTGCGCCCGGTGGCCGGGCGCCGTCTCCTCGCCGTACACCAGCAGCCGGGCGCCGGGCAGCTCGGCGCGGACCCGGGCGAAGGCGTGCAGCGCGAGCTCCGGGTCCCGGCCCGGCTCCAGCGCGCCGGCCCACACCAGGGTCGGCGCCGCGGGCTCGGGCCCGGCGGCCGGGCGGTCCACCGCCGGCGTGCCCTCGTACACCACCCGGGTACGGGCCGGGTCGGCGCCGCAGCGGCGCTGCCACTGCTGGTCGTGGGCACTGCCGGGGGTGAGTATCGCGGCCTGTCGGTACGTCTCCTCGGTGAGCGCCCGGAAGAAGGACAGCAGCAGCGCGCGCACCGGCCACCGGTACGGCGCCTCGCGGTGGCGGAGGTACTGCTCGCGCAGGTGCGGGCCGTGCTCGGTGACCACGAACGGCACCCCGTGCAGGTGCCGGGCCACCAGGGCGGGCAGCGCGGCCGGACCGCCGCCGACCACGTGGCACAGGTCGGCCGCGCCGAGGCCGCCGGGGCCGGTGCCGTACCAGGGCGCCGACAGCGGGCGCAGGCACTGCTCCAACAGGTCTGCGGCGACCAGCACGTCGCACACCGGCGGCCGCCCGGCCGAGGTGTCCGCGCCGGGCAGCCGCCAGGTCCGTTCCAGCAGCCGGCGGGCGTGCGCGGAGGCCAGGAAGGCGGGCAGCGCGCCGTCCTCCCGGGCGAGTGCCGCCAGCCGGTACAGCCCGGGCCCGAAGCCGGCCCGCTCGGCGGGCAGCACCAGGGCCCGCAACAGTTGTTCGTACGCCCCGGCGTACCGGCGTCTGCGCGGCGCGGACGGGCGGCGCAGACGCCCCGCCGCCCGTCCGCCCGGCCGGCCCCCCCACGGCGCCAGCTCGTACGTGCCGCGCCACACGGGCGATGGCCGCTCCGCGGCGTCCTGGGCCTGCGGACCGGCGAGCAGGTAGCGCTCGAACCCGTGCTCCGGCAGGCCCTCGGCGAGCCGCTCGCACCAGTCCCCGGTACCACGCCGGGAATGCGGACGGGCACCCTCGGTGAGCAGGGCAACGCGCACGGGAGACCTCCGGGGCAGAGCGGATTCGCTGGGCGGGATCACGGACGGATCGACGGATTTCCGGGTGGCCCGGGCAGTGGCCCGGGCCCCCGCAGGGTGGCGGGGACGGGTCGGGCCGGGGAGTCCGGTCGGCCCCGGCCGGCGCCGCGGTGCCTCCGTGCGGCCCGCCGGCGGTCCGGTCGCGGACGCGCCGCGTTCCGTTCCCCCGGGTGCCCGCTCGCTCCGGCGGGTCGGGCCCGACCCGCCGGGACCCCTCGGCCGCGGCCGCCCTCCGGTTCCTCCGGCGGCCGCGGGCCCCCACACCTGTTCGGTCCGACAGCAGAAAGGTAGGACCGGCCCAGGCCGATCCATCGGTCACCTGCCTGCCTGCCACCTGATCGAGTGAACTGACGTGACCTCGACCGGAACCGGGGCGTTACCGGGCGGTATGCGCGGCCGCCCGCGTGGCGCCCGCCCGGGCGCGCGGTCGGACCGCCGCGGCGCGCGCCCGACCCCGGGCGGGTTCCCGGCCCGGGCGGGTTCCCGGCCCCGCGGGCGGGCCCCGGGCTCAGCCCTCGGCGTGGGCGATCAGCTCCCGCACGGCCCGGGCGACCTCCTCGGGGTGCTCCATCATCGCCACGTGCCCGGACTCGGGCAGCACCAGCAGCCGGGCGTCCGCGAACGCCGCGCAGGCGCGGCGGGCCGAGCGGTAGGAGACCAGCTTGTCGCGCAGCCCGTACACCAGCAGCACCGGCGCCGCGACCTGCTCGGCCTGCCGCCACAGCGCCTGGTCGCCGCGCTCGGTGTACGCCGAGACGATGCCGCGGGCCGAGCCGACGAGCGCCTGCATCGCGTGCGGCACCTCCAGCCGGCGCCGGTACTCGGCCACCGCCTCGGCGCGGGTCGCCGGGCTCAGACCGTCCGGGTCGCCGTAGACCAGCCGCAGCAGGTCCTCGGTGGCGGCCTCGGCGTCGCGCCCGCCCGCGGACAGCCGGCGCAGCAGAGCCGGCACCCCGGGCACCGCGAGCAGGCCGGTCGGCCAGGCGGAGCGCTGCGGGGGCAGCTCGGGCAGCGCCGGGGAGACCAGGGTGAGGCTGCGCACCAGGTCCGGTCGCAGGGCCGCGAGCCGGACGGCGACCGCCCCGCCCAGCGAGTTGCCGAACAGGTGGACCGGGCCGCGGCCGGAGGCCTCCAGGTAGCCGATCACCGCGCGGACGTGGCCGGAGACGGTGAGGTTGCCGTCGGTGGGCGGGTGGGAGCGGCCGAAGCCGGGCAGGTCCACGGCCTCGCCGTCGACGTGCCCGGAGAGCCGGTCCATCAGGGCCCCCCAGTTGGCGGCCGAGCCGCCGAGGCCGTGCACGAAGAGCCCGGGCTCGCGCCCGTCGGCGGCGCCGTCGGCGGCGGGGCGGTGCACCGCGAGCACCGCGCCGGGGACCTCGACCGTACGTACCTGCTGCTCAGCGCTGCTCATGGTGGACGATGGTAGTGAGCCTCCCCCCGCAGGCACCGGGGCGGTCTGGCCGCCGGACGCCCGCGTCCCACCACTGCCGAGGCCGAGGTCAGCGCCGTATTGTGGGCTCCTGACAACAAGGCCGACCGTCTTTTCACGCCCTCGCCGAACGCGGGCGCGGTTACCGAAAAGTAGAATCGGCCATCTTGCCAGCCGCGAACAGACCCCGAAGTGAGGAGCGCCGTGACGGCCATCCAGGAGGCGCAGGAGCGCCCGCGCGGTGCCCGCCTGCCGCGAAGCGCCCGCCGTGAACAACTGCTCGGTGCCGCCCAGGAGGTGTTCGTCGCGCAGGGCTACCACGCGGCCGCCATGGACGACATCGCCGACCGCGCCGGGGTGAGCAAGCCGGTGCTCTACCAGCACTTCCCCGGAAAGCTGGAGCTGTACCTGGCGCTGCTGGACAAGCACTGCGACGCCCTGGTCGAGTCGACCCGCGAGGCGCTGTCGACGACCAGCGACAACAAGCAGCGGGTGGCCAACACCATGGAGGCGTACTTCAACTACGTCTCCAGCGAGTCCGGTGCCTTCCGGCTGGTCTTCGAGTCGGACCTGACCAACGAGCCGGCCGTGCGCGAGCGGGTCGAGCGGGCCTCCGAGGCGAGCGCGACGCTGGTCAGCAAGGTGATCCAGGAGGACACCGACCTGCCCGAGGCGGAGTCCAAGCTGCTCGCCGCCGGCGTCTGCGGCCTGGCCCAGATCACCGCCCGGTACTGGCTCTCGCAGGGCCTGGAGATCCCGCGCGACGAGGCGGTCCGGCTGGTCGCCAGCCTGTCCTGGCGCGGACTGAAGGGCTTCCCGATGCACGCGGGCGAGCAGCCCGGCGAGGGCACCGCCCACCAGGGCTGATCCGCCGACCTTCGCCGGGCCGGGGATCCGGTGCTCTATGGTGAAGCCGTACGGCACGGTCGCCGCGAACGCTTGTCCCAGGCGGTCCGGTGCCCGTGCGTGGAGGCTGCAACCCCGGAGGGACGGAAGCCGTGGAGGTCAAGATCGGCGTGCAGAACGCGCCGCGCGAGATCGTGATCGAGAGCTCGCAGACTGCCGATGAGGTCCAGAGCGCGGTCGCGAAGGCGCTGGAGGGCTCGGAGAAGATCTTCGCGCTGTCCGACGAGCACGGCCGTCGCGTCATCGTTCCGGCCGAGCGCCTGGCGTACGTGGAGATCGGCGAGCAGGCCGCCCGCAAGGTCGGCTTCGGCACCGTCTGAGACGCCGCCGCACAGGATCGTCCGGTGCCCCGTTCCCACCAGGGAGCGGGGCACCGTCGCGTGTACGGGCAGGTCGGGCGGGGTACGGCGGAGGGAGCGGCACCCTCGCCGTACCGCGCCCGTTCCCCCCGGGAGGCAGCCTTGCTGGTCGAGTCGATCGCCTTCGCCCTCGTCGGCCTGGTCACGGGCGGCGTCGCCCTGCTGGCCCTGCCGGCGTACTTCCGGGCCTCCCGCGCCCTGACGCTGGGCACCGCGCTGGCGGCGGCGCTGGTCGGCGGGGTCGTCGCGCACTTCGGCGTGGACGGGCGCCAGCCCGCGGTGTCCGTCGTGGCCGCGGCGGTGGCCGCGGTCGTGCTCACCTCGCTGCTGGCCCGGCCGGACCTCGCCGACGGGCGCGCCCCGGCGCACCGGCACCACCCGCACCACGCTGGCGCCCACCGCACGTCGCGGCGGCACCGGGCGGCCTGAGCGGGCGGGCCCGTAGCGGCTAGGACGCCAGGCCGAGGGCGGCCATCCGCCGGGTGTGCGCCTCGGTGATCCGGTTGAACATCTTGCCGACCTCGACCAGGTCGAAGCCCTGCACCTGGACGCCGCCGACCAGCAGGTTGGACAGCGCGTCGCGCTCGGCGACCACCCGCTGGGCCTGGCTGAGCGCCTCGCCCATCAGCCGCCGGCCCCACAGGGCGAGCCGGCCGCCGGACCGCGGGTCGGCCTCGATCGCCTGGCGGACCTTGTCGACCGCGAACTGCGCGTGGCCGGTGTCGGACATGACGCTCAGCACCAGGTCGCGGGTGTCGTCGTCCAGCCGGACGGCCACCTCGCGGTAGAAGTCGGTGGCGATGGCGTCGCCGACGTAGGCCTTGACCAGGCCCTCAAGCCAGTCCGAGGGCGCCGTCATCCGGTGGAACAGCTCCAGCGGCTCGACGAAGGGCCGCATCGCCTCCTGCGGGTCGGCGCCGATCTCGGCGAGCCGGTCGTGCAGCCGCTGGTAGTGCTGGAACTCGGCGGAGGCCATCCTGGCCAGCGCCGCCTTGTCGGCGAGGTCGGGCGCCAGCTTGGCGTCCTCGGCGAGCCGCTCGAAGGCGCTCAGCTCGCCGTACGCGAGCGCGCCGAGCAGGTCCAGTACGGCCGCCCGGTAGCCGGGGTCGGCCGAGCACGCGGCCCAGTCCCCGATCGAGCCGGCCGCCGCGTCCTGCGTCTCACCACTGGTGTCCATGACCCGCAACTTTAGTCCCGCCCCGCCGCCCCGTGCCCGGGCACGCCTGGTGACCGGCCGTACCGGCCGCTCCGGTGGCAGTTGCCGGGGGCAATGTCAGACGCGTCACGTGTTCGACTCGTCGCCTGACTGTATGGTGGTACGGAGCCCGTCGTGTTCGCATGGTGTCACCGCCGTCTCGGTACCCCGCGCGAACCCTCCGTAGCGGCACCGTCCAGCCGGACGTGTCCGCACCGGTGGCACGGTACTCACGTACGCGGATGCCCGGTCGGAGAGCCGATCGGCTCCGACCATGGCTTGGACTTCAAGCCTTGGCACCGCATCAGTGGCCGAGCGAGGGCCGCCGAGACCACGCCCCGAGGCGGAGGTCCCGCGCAGGTCCCTCACGGGAATCCTCCCCGACGCCGCCGGCGACGCGCCCCGCACCAGGGCAGCGCGCACCGGCCGGCCGCAGGGACCGGCGCGGTTGTGCGTCCGCGCAGCTGTACCAGGGCCGCCCAGGCCCGTAGGCAGCCGCGCGGCTGCCCGCCCGCCGCTCGCTCTCGGCCCCTCCACACGGAAGAGGCAGCACCCTGTCCACCACCGCTGAACCCATCAAGACGACCTTCCGGGAACTGGGGATCCTCCCGGAGACCGCCGAGGCCCTGGAGGCCGTCGGCATCGTCCACCCCTTCCCCATCCAGGAGATGACCCTCCCGGTCGCGCTGACCGGCCACGACGTCATCGGCCAGGCCAAGACCGGCACCGGCAAGACCCTCGGCTTCGGCCTCCCGCTGATCGAGCGGGTCGTCGTGCGCGCCGACGTGGACGCCGGCCGGGCCGCCGAGGAGCAGCTCACCGACTTCCCGCAGGCGCTGATCGTCGTCCCGACCCGCGAGCTGTGCACCCAGGTCACCAACGACCTGCAGACCGCCGGCAAGGTCCGCAACGTGCGGGTCCTGGCCGTCTACGGCGGCCGGGCGTACGAGCCGCAGGTCGAGGCGCTCACCAAGGGCGTCGACATCGTGGTCGGCACCCCGGGCCGGCTGCTGGACCTCGCCGGGCAGAAGAAGCTGAACCTGTCCAAGGTCCGCGCGCTGGTCCTGGACGAGGCCGACGAGATGCTCGACCTGGGCTTCCTGCCCGACGTCGAGAAGATCATCACCATGCTGCCGGCCAAGCGGCAGACCCTGCTGTTCTCGGCCACCATGCCGGGCCAGGTCATCAGCCTCGCCCGCCGGTACATGAGCCAGCCGACCCACATCCGGGCCACCGCCCCGGACGACACCGGCACCACCGTCGCCAACATCGAGCAGCACATCTTCCGCGCGCACTCGCTCGACAAGGTCGAGATGGTCTCGCGCATCCTGCAGGCCGAGGGCCGCGGGCTGGCGATGATCTTCTGCCGCACCAAGCGCACCGCCGCCGACGTCTCCGACCAGCTGACCCAGCGCGGCTTCGCGGCCGGCGCGGTCCACGGCGACCTCGGCCAGGGCGCCCGCGAGCAGGCCCTGCGGGCCTTCCGCAACGGCAAGGTCGACGTGCTGGTCTGCACCGACGTCGCGGCCCGCGGCATCGACGTCGAGGGCGTCACCCACGTCATCAACTACCAGTGCCCCGAAGACGAGAAGACCTACCTCCACCGGATCGGCCGCACCGGCCGGGCCGGCGCCTCCGGCACCGCCGTCACCCTGGTCGACTGGGACGACATCCCGCGCTGGCAGCTGATCAACAAGGCGCTGGACCTGTCGTTCAACGACCCGGAGGAGACCTACTCCACCTCGCCGCACCTGTACGAGCTGCTGAAGATCGCGCCGGGCACCAAGGGCATCCTGCCGCGCTCGGAGCGGACCCGCGCCGGACTGGGCGCGGAGGAGGTCGAGGACCTCGGGGAGACCGGTGGACGCGGCGGCCGCTCGGGCCGCGGCAACGGTCGCGGTGGGCGCGGCGGCCAGGGCGGCTCCGGCCGTCCGGGCGCCGGTGCCGCTCCGGCCGAGGCCGAGGAGCAGAAGCCGCGCCGCACCCGTGAGCGCCGTCGCACCCGTCGGGGCTCGGTGGTCGGCGCCGACGGCGAGGCAGCTGCCGCCGTGACCGAGACCCCCGGGGCGGCTCCGGCCGTCGAGGGCGCCGAGGGCGAGGCCGCGCCGCGCCGTCGCCGCCGCCGCTCGCGCGGTGGTGCCTCCCCGGCCGCGGTCGAGGCCGCGGTGGCGGTCGAGGCGACTCCGGTCGCCGAGGCCGTCGTGGCCGAGGCCGTGGCGGTCGTCGAGGCCGCCGCCGAGGCGGTCGCCGAGGCTCCGGCCCCGGCGAAGAAGGCGACCCGCACCCGGACCCGCAAGCCGAAGGCGGAGGCCGTGGCGGTCGAGGCGACTCCGGTCGCCGAGGCCGTCGTGGCCGAGGCCGAGGCGGTCGTCGAGGCCGCCGCCGAGGCCCCGGCCCCCGCCAAGAAGGCGACCCGCACCCGGACCCGCAAGCCCAAGGCGGAGGCCGTCATGGCCGAGGCCGAGCCGGTCGTCGAGGCCGCCGCCGAGGCCCCGGCCCCGGCCCCGGCCAAGAAGGCCACCCGCACCCGCAAGCCGAAGGCCGAGGCCGCGGCGGAGGCCGTCGAGGCGGCTCCGGCCGCCGAGGCTCCTGCCCCGGCCAAGAAGGCCACCCGGGCCCGCAAGCCGAAGGCCGTCGCCGAGACCGCCCCGGAGGCCCCGGCCGCCGAGACCGCCGCCGAGGCCCCGGCCCCGCGCAAGCGCACCCGGACCCGCAAGGCCGCCGCGCCCGTGGAGGCCACCCCGGAGAGCTGACACCTCCGCGCCTCCCCCGAGGGGGCGCGCCAGGCCACCCGGCCGGCGCGCCCCCTCGGGCGTTCCACGCCCTAAGCTCGGGGCGTCGGGGAGTCGCCCGAAGGACAGCAGGTCACCGGCAGGACAGCAGGGAGTACAGCCCATGAGCACGCCGCCGTTTCTGACGCTGCCCGGGTGCGCGCGGGCCGAGCGGGTGGCGACCGGGCGCGGGGAGTTCGCGGCGCTGCGGGCGGAGCCGGCCGGGCCGGTGCGCGGCTCGGCGCTGCTGGTGCCGGGGTTCACCGGCAGCAAGGAGGACTTCATCGCGCTGCTGGCGCCGCTGGCGGCCGCCGGGTACCGGGTGACGGCCGTGGACCAGCGCGGGCAGTACCAGACCGGCGGCCCGGACGACCCGGCGGCGTACGGCGTCGGGGCGCTCGGGGCGGACGTGCGGGCGCTCACCGAGGCGCTGGCGGCCGACGGCACCCCGCCGCACCTGCTGGGGCACTCCTTCGGCGGCCAGGTGGTGCGCGAGGCGGTGCTCGCCGCGGCGGCCGAGGGCCCGCTGCCCTGGCGGTCGCTGACGCTGGTGTCCACCGGCCCGGGCGCGATCGACCCGGCCGAGGGGGCCCGCACCGAGCTGCTGCTGGACGCCCTGCGGGTGATGGACCTGGAGCAGATCTGGCAGATGATGCGGCAGCTGGAGGCGGGGAGCACGCAGCCGCGGCCGAGCCTGGAGCCGGCCGTCGCGGAGTTCCTGCACCGGCGTTGGCTGGCCAACGTGCCGCGGGCGCTGTCCGTCACCGGCGGCCACCTGGTGTCCGCGCCGGACCGGGTGGCGGAGCTGGCCGCCGCCACCGCCGGGCTGCCGGTGCTGGTGCTGTCCGGGGTGCGGGACTACGCCTGGCCGGTGCCGGAGCAGACCGCGATGGCCGAGCGCCTGGGCGCCCGCCGGGTGGTAGTCGCGGACGCCGGCCACTCCCCCAACGCCGAGCAGCCGACCGCTACCGCCGAGGCGCTGGCCGCGTTCTGGGCCTGACGGTTCTGGGCCTGACGGTTCCGGGCCTGACGCCGCCCGCGCGGACGCGTGCCGGCCGGGGCCGGTTCCGCCACCCCGCCAATAGTGGTCTGTACCACTTCCGCAACTTCGATCGGCTTCAACAGAGGACAAAATTCGTTAGTTACGGTAATCTTTGATTCTGTCCGGGAATCATCGCCGGCCTCCACTTCGGCGCAGAGCACCCGAAACCCGGACTTCACGGGCGGGCAACGCCCCGGTAGCACCGCCACCTCACCGTGGTTCACGAGGCACTGGACGCACCAGGCAAGCAAGGGGGGCCCTTGCCGCAGCAGACCGCCGCACGCGCGGCGACGAACCGCCCGGTCCGGCCGCACCGCCGGACCCGAACGACCCCGAAAGAGCTGACACCCACTCAGCCGCGACCGCCCCGCCCCGCGGGGCCAGGAATGGAGACGCCCATGACGAAGACCATGCGCTTCGAGATCGTCCGACTCGACGACGTCAACGGCTCCGCCGCCGACCGCCTGATCGCCGACGCCGCCACCGTGCGCGAGGTCGTCGACGCCGCCGCCCGCACCGGCGAGCGCCTGCTCATCCGCCCGTGCCCGACCGTCTGACCGAGCGCGGCGCCCGCTCCGCGGAGCCCCCAGCCGCCGCCGACGAGCCGGGAGCGTCCGATCCGGACGTCCCGATACCCGACTGACGCCCCGTCACCGCATTCGCCGATGACGGGGCGTCAGGGTGTCCGGGGCCGGAGCCCCGGACGTTTGCCGCCGCCCGGTACGGGACATCCCCCAACGGGAACCGCCCGCGACCGCCCACCCGGCGCCGGTCCGGGCGTCCGCCACCGACAGGTGCCGCCGAGCCCTCCGTACGGGTGATCGTCCTTGACGCGGCGGTCCGGAGGGAGGAGCGTTGACGGCTATGAGGGGCGAGCCAAGCTGCCCGAGGTGCGCCGGTCGGGTCCGCGCCCCCGGTCTGTTCTCAGACACCTGGCAGTGCGACCGGCACGGAGCGGTGCACCCGATGCAGCCGGTGCTGCCCCCGAGTGTGGAGGCCCTCGGCGTCGCCGTCGCCCGCTCCCAGGTCCCGGTCTGGCTGCCCTGGCCGCTCCCGGTCGGCTGGCTCTACACCGGCATCGCCCACGTCGGCGACGACGTCTCGGGCGCCCGGGCCACCGCCGTCGCCTGCTCCGGGCCCGCCCCACTCGGCGGCTTCGGCGAGCTGGTCCTGGTCGCCGAGGAGCTGGGGGTCGGCCTCGGCGCCCGCTACGCGGGCCTACCGGGGCCGGACCCGGGCGACTCCGTCGGCCTCTACAAGCCCGCCGACGCCAAACTGATGGCCGCCGGGCGGCCCACCCCGATGTTCCACGTCCCGGACGCCCCGGCCGACCGCGCGGTGTTCGTCGGCGAGGCCCGCGGGCTCTGGCTGTGGGCGGTCGCCTGGCCCGAGCAGTCCGCGCTGGTCATGTACGACGAACTGGTGCTCACCGACCTGCGCGAGGCCGGCGCCGAACTGGACCTGCTGCCCTGCGGGGCGCTCACGCCCCGACTGCTCGGCTGACGGCCGTCCCGCGGGCCGGGTCCGTCCGGAGCCGTGGGACGGCACCGTCCGCTGGCCTATCCTGGGCGGCACCCACGAGCCCCGGGAGTCCGATCCGTGCGCATCGACCTGCACGCCCACAGCAACGCCTCCGACGGCACCGACAGCCCGGCCGAGCTGGTCGCGGCGGCCGTCGCCGCGGACCTCGACGTGGTGGCGCTGACCGACCACGACACCGTGGCCGGCCACGCCGAGGCCGCCGGGGCGGTGCGCGCGCTGCCCGAGGGCACCCGGCTGACCGTCGTCCCGGGCGCCGAGCTGTCCTGCGTCGTGGACGGCATCAGCATGCACCTGCTGGCGTACCTGTTCGACCCCGCGGAGCCGGAGTTCGCGCGCGAGCGGGACCTGGTGCGCACCGACCGGTTCCGGCGCGGCCGGGCGATCGTGGAGCGCTGCCGGGAACTCGGCGCGGACATCAGCTGGGAGCAGGTGGAGCGGATCGCCGGGTCCGGCTCGGTCGGACGGCCGCACATCGCCAGCGCGCTGGTCGAGGCGGGCGTGGTGGCAACCGTCTCGGACGCCTTCACCGCCGACTGGCTGGCCAACGGCGGGCGGGCGGACGTCCGCAAGCACGAGACCGACCCGGTCGCGGCGGTCCGGCTGGTCCGGGGCGCCGGCGGGGTGCCGGTGTTCGCCCACCCGGGCGCGGTCAAGCGCGGCCGGACGGTCTCCGACCAGGTGATCGCCGACCTCGCGGCGGCCGGGCTGGCCGGGCTGGAGGTCGACCACACCGACCACGACGAGGAGACCAGGGTGAGGCTGCGCGGCCTGGCCGGCGAGCTGGGCCTGCTGGTCACCGGCTCCAGCGACTACCACGGCTCCCGCAAGACCGTCCGGCTCGGCGAGCACACCACCGACCCGCAGGTGTACGAGGCGCTGCTGGCGCAGGCCACCGGCGCGGAGCCGATCGGACGCTGAGCCGACGCGGGCCTCGCGCGACGAACGCGGGACCAGGGGAGCATGAGTCCCCTGGTCCCGCGTTCCGGCGTTTCGAAGCGCGTAGCGGGCGCACGGACCGGCGCGCACGCCCCGTCTGACCGGGCGTCAGCCGGACGGTCAGTCCAGCCGGACGCCGCGCCGCTGCGGGTCGCGCAGGTCGGTGCCCTGGTCGAGCCAGCGCTCCTGGAGCGCGGCCGCGCCGTGCACCCGCTTCCAGCCCGCCTCGTTGGGCGTCATCGGCAGCAGCGGCAGGAAGCGCACCGGGTCGGCCGGCTCGGCGAGTTCCAGGTCCTCGACCAGGCCGCCCGGTTCGGCCGCGAGCACCGAGGTGAAGGGCGCGCCGTCCCAGAGCGGGGACCCGAGGTCCAGCGAGCCGCCCGGGGCCACCACCAGGCCCTCGACCTGCGGGGTGGCGGCGAAGGTGGCCAGGGTGCGCAGCACGCTGTCCTGCCCGCCGCGGACGGTCAGCACCAGTTCGGCGCGCGGGCCGCGCAGTTGGTCGGCGACCGGCGCGGTCGGGTCGGCCATCGGCGCGGCGGACATGCCGAGCGTCGCGTACCGCACCAGGCCCGCGGCGTCCGGCCCGAAGCGCAGCACCTCGATCCGGTCGGCGCCGAGGAAGGTGACGGCGGCGCGGCCGCCCGGCTCGCCGAAGGTGGAGATCAGCCGGGCCTCGACGGCGGCCAGCACCGCCTCCCGGGAGAGCTCCGGGGAGTTGCCGCCGTGGGGGTCGCCGAAGAGCGGGAAGTCGTGCGCCATGCCGGTGAGCGTAACCCCCGGGGGTTCACGGACCGCGCGGGGGCGGGCCGCAGGGGCCCGTGGGCGGCATGGAGGCCCGCCCGGTCGGGGCCGCGCCAGGGTCCCGTAAAGCCTTGGGAAACCTCCGGGAACCCCTCGGCTGCGACGCCCGGTCAGATGTTAGGGTGAGCGACTGGCCACCGGGATCGTTTCGTCTCGGGGCGGCGGCGCGAAGGAGGTGGTTGCGGTGGATACCGGCCGACCATGCAGTACCGGCAGCTCTGCCCGGCCCCGACTTCCCCGTACCCCTCGCCCCGCAGGCCCAATCGGCTGAATCAGCCGCGGTAGCCCCGGGCTCGGGCCCCACGACGGACGGACCGGCCGGGAGAGCACTCTCATCCCCCGTTTCACCGGTGTTCTCCGCCGTCGTACCGCGGCCGAACGTTTCTCCTTCCGCGCCGCCGCGCGACGGTTCCTGCCTCTGGGAGCCTGTCATGTCGATGATCAACAGCCTGCGCGCCGCCGTCCGCACCAACCGCCGCCGCGGCGCGGCCGGCGTCTACGGCGTCCTGCCCGAGGACGCCGCCTCGGCGGTCGTGGACTGCGCGGTCTACCAGCACGGCAAGCGCAGGGGCGAGACGTGCAGCCCGCGCGAGGCCGCCCACCGGGTCAGGGCCGCCCACCTGCTCCCCGAGGGCGAGGGCTCGTTCAGCTGGATCGGCCTGCACGAGCCGACCGAGGCCGAGTTCGCGGGGATCGCCCAGCGCTTCGGCCTGCACCCGCTCGCGGTCGAGGACGCGGTGCACGCGCACCAGCGGCCGAAGGTCGAGCGCTACGACGACGTGTTGTTCGCCGTCTTCAAGACCATCCGCTACGTGGAGCACGACCAGCTCACGCCCACCAGCGAGGTGGTGGAGACGGGCGAGCTGATGGTCTTCGCCGGCCGGGACTTCGTGATCACCGTCCGGCACGGCGGCCACGGCTCGCTGCAGGAGCTGCGCCACCGGCTGGAGGCGGACGCGGACGAGGCGGGGCTGCTCGCAAAGGGCCCGTCGGCGGTGCTGCACGCGATCGCCGACCACGTCGTGGACAACTACCTGCTGGTCGCCGAGCGGCTCCAGAACGACGTGGACGAGATCGAGTACGGCGTCTTCTCGGCCAAGGGCGGGCGCAGCGCCGACGTCGGCCGGGTCTACCAACTCAAGCGCGAGGTACTGGAGTTCAAGCGCGCGGTGGTGCCGCTGCTGCGCCCGATGCAGCAGTTGTCGGAGCCGCTCCAGCGGCTGGTGGACCCGGACATCCAGAAGTACTTCCGGGACGTCGCCGACCACCTGGCGCGGGTCGCCGAGCAGGTGCACGGCTTCGACGAGCTGCTGAACTCGCTGCTGCAGGCGAACCTGGCGCAGGTCTCGGTGGCGCAGAACGAGGACATGCGCAAGATCACCGCCTGGGCGGCGATCTTCGCGGTGCCCACCATGATCACCGGCGTCTACGGCATGAACTTCGAGTACATGCCCGAGCTGCACCACAAGTACGGCTATCCGACGGTGCTCGGCGCGATCGTGCTGATCTGCTTCGGGATGTACCGGGGCTTCCGCCGCAACGGCTGGCTCTGACAGCTACCTGCGCCCGCCGCGAGCGACCAGGACGAGGCCGAGCAGGATCAGCACCACCGCCGGGTAGGCAGCCGCCGGGGGCCACTGGCCCAGCCAGAGGGCGGCGATCAGCGCCGCGCCCGGGGTCTCCAGCAGGATCGCGGTGGAGGTGATCGACGGTCCGAGGTTGCGCACCACGCGGTTGCTCAGCGAGTGGCCGAGCAGCTGGGCGGTGACCATCAGCAGCACGATCTGCCACCAGGCCCCGGCCGGCCACCCGGCCAGCGGCGTCCCGGCGACCAGGCAGATCCCCAGCAGCACCGCCGCCGTGGTGGCGTAGCAGACCAGGGTGTACGCGGTGGTGCTGACGGTCCTGCGGACCTCGGCGCCCAGCAGCATGTACCCGGCCGAGGCCAGGCCGGCGGCGAGCGCGAGCGCGTCGCCCAGCAGCGCGCGCGGGGAGAGCGAGAGGTCCACACCGGTCAGCACCAGCACCCCGGCGAAGGCGACGACGGTGCCGAGCCAGACCAGCCGCGGCGCCCGGACGCCCATCAGCCGCATCAGCAGGATGGTCCACAGCGGGGTGGTGGTGACCAGGGCGGTGGCCGAGGCCACCGAGGTCATCCGCAGGCTGGGCATCCAGAGCGCGAAGTGCACGGCGAGCAGCGCCCCGGCGGCCACCGCGAGCAGCAGCGCCCGCCAGCCGATCCCGCGCAGCTCGGCGCGGTGGCGCAGCAGCGCGTACGGGCCGAGGACGCCGACTGACATGACGTTGCGCCACAGGGCGATCGCCAGCGCGGGCGCGGCGGTGGCGCTGATCAGCGGGCCGGACAGCGAGATGCCGCCGATCGAGACGGCGAGCAGCAGCAGGTCGAGGGTGGGGAGCGGGTGTGCCGGGCCCGGGTCGGCGGTCGCGGGGGCGGCGGTCGGAGTGGTGGCGGCGGCGGTCGCGGGCCGGGCGGCGGGCACGGCGCTCCTTGCTGGTCGCGGGGGTGGGGCCGTCATACGGTAAGGCCCGTGGCGACGCAATGGAACTGTCGCCCGGGGGCTGAGACGTCCGGGGCCTCCCGGCCGCGCCACGGGACGGGCCCACTGGCCGTACGCTGTCCGCCATGGACCGTACGCCCGCCGCCGCGACCGCCGACGACTTCCTCGACCAGGCCCTGCTGGAGGAGGCCGCGAAGAAGTCGGGCCTGCTCTGGGTGCGCGCGGAGGGGCAGGAGCACGCCCGGCCGCTGTGGCACGCCTGGCACGACGGCGCGGTCGTGGTGGTCGGCGGGGGCGGCGAGCAGCCGCTGCACGGCCTGGAGCCCGGCGCCGGTGCCGTGGTGACCGTCCGCAGCAAGGACAAGGGCGGCCGGCTGACCGGCTGGAGCGCCCGGGTCGTCGAGCCGGCCCCGGACAGCGAGGCCTGGCTGGGCGCCGTCGAGGAGCTCAAGGGCAAGCGGCTGAACGCGCCCGACACCGACGCCATCGCCGCCCGCTGGGCCCGCGAGTGCCGGGTGCTGCGGTTGGAGCCGGTCGGCCCGCTCACCGAGCGTCCCGGGGCGATGCCGGACGGCTCACACGTCGCGCAGCCGCTGCCCACCCCGGCCACCACCCGCCGCCCGATCCCGGCCGGCCTGCCCAAACTGCTGTTCAAGCGCCGTTAAAGCTTCACGCCCAGGACTCGTCCGACGGCTACCGTGCCTCCCGGCCGGGCCCGGAACACGCGGGTAGCCTTGGCCGCGGGTGCGCCCCCGGCGCCCCCGGTACGGCGTCGAGCGAGTCGAGGGAGTCCATGGCAGGGCCAGGCACCCGGGTCTTCATCTCCCATCTGTCCGCCATCGCGGTCTTCGACCCGAACGGCGACCAGGTCGGCCGGGTCCGGGACGTGGTCGTGTCGCTGCGGCTCGGCGGCCGCCCGCCGCGCGTGCTCGGCCTGGTGGTCGAGGTGGTCGGCCGGCGCCGGATCTTCCTGCCGATGACCCGGGTGACCAGCCTGGAGTCCGGCCAGGTGCTCACCACCGGTGTGATCAACCTGCGCCGCTTCGAGCAGCGCCCGTCCGAGACCCTGGTACTCGCCGAGCTGCTGGACCGCACCGTCACCTGGTCCAAGACCGGCGAGGACGTCACCGTGTTGGACGTCGGCATGGTGCAGACCCGGCTGCGCGAGTGGGAGATCAGCAAGGTCTTCGTGCAGGTCGGCCGGGCCGGCCGGCTGCGCAAGGGCAAGGGCGAGCGGCTCACCCTGGACTGGCAGGACGTCACCGGCTTCTCGCTGCCCGAGCAGGACCAGGGCGCGGCCAACCTGCTCGCCACCTTCGAGCAGCTGCGCCCCGCCGACCTCGCCAGCGTGCTGCACCACCTGTCCGCCAAGCGCCGCGCCGAGGTGGCCGCCGCCCTCGACGACGAGCGGCTGGCCGACGTCCTGGAGGAGCTGCCCGAGGACGACCAGGTCGAGATCATCGGCAAGCTCCAGGAGGAGCGCGCCGCCGACGTCCTGGAGGCGATGGACCCGGACGACGCCGCCGACCTGCTCTCCGAGCTGCCCGGTGAGGAGGCCGAGCGGCTGCTCCAGCTGATGGAGCCGGACGAGGCCGCGCCGGTGCGCCGCCTGCTGACGTACGAGGAGGACACCGCCGGTGGTCTGATGACCACCGAGCCGATCGTGCTGGAGCCGGACGACACGGTCGCCGAGGCGCTGGCGAGGGTCCGGGTCAGCGACCACAAGCCCGCCCTGGCCGCGCAGGTCTTCGTCTGCCGTCCGCCGAACGAGACCCCGACCGGCCGCTACCTGGGCACCGTGCACTTCCAGCGGCTGCTGCGCGAGCCCCCGTACGTCCTGGTCGGCTCGCTGCTGGACGACGACCTGGACCCGCTGCCGCCGGACACCCCGCTGTCGCTGATCACCAGCTACCTGGCGACCTACAACCTGGTCGCCGCGCCGGTCGTGGACGAGGCCGACCACCTGCTCGGGGCGGTGACCGTCGACGACGTGCTCGACCACCTGCTGCCGGAGGACTGGCGCGACGCCGCGGCGCACCCCGGCGACGACACCCACCAGGACGACAGGGAAGGGATGACCGGTGGACGGTGACCGCAACGGCCGGACGGACGACCCCGCGCGCCGGCGCCTCCAGGGCGAACTGCGCCGGCTGCGGCAGCTGCGCGAGCTGCGCGAGCTGCGCACCCGCGAGGGCGGCCGGGACCGGCGCGCCGACACCGCGCCGATCACCGGCACCGGCCGCGCCCGGCTCGACCAGCCGCGCACCGCGCGCCCCGGCCTGATCACGCTGCCCTCCTACGATCCGGAGGCGTTCGGCGTCCTGTCCGAGCGGATCGCCCGCTTCCTCGGCACCGGGCGGTTCATCGTCTGGATGACGGTGGTGGTCGTCGTCTGGATAGCGTGGAACACCCTCCTGCCGACGAGCGTGCGCTTCGACGAGTACCCGTTCATCTTCCTGACCCTGGCGCTGTCCCTGCAGGCTTCGTACGCGGCCCCGCTGATCCTGCTGGCGCAGAACCGCCAGGACAACCGGGACCGGGTCAACATGGAGCAGGACCGGGCACGCAGCG
This sequence comes from Kitasatospora sp. NPDC001095, assembly GCF_053598615.1. Lineage (NCBI taxonomy): Bacteria > Bacillati > Actinomycetota > Actinomycetes > Kitasatosporales > Streptomycetaceae > Kitasatospora > Kitasatospora sp. NPDC001095. The sequence goes on from NZ_JBSFKQ010000014.1 coordinate 116,975, forward strand.
ACCGCAACATCGCCGACACCGAGTACCTGACCCGCGAGGTCGCGGCCCTGCGACACGGGCTCGGCGAGGTCGCCACCCGGGACTTCATCCGGTCCGAACTCCAGTCCCTGCTCAAGGAGATCGACGAGCGCCGGGAGGCCCCCGAACCGCTGTGACCCTCGGCACGCTACCGACGGGTCAACGACTTCGCCGGGCGCCGTACCATCAAGGCATGGCCAACGAGACAGAGGTCGCGGCCGGCGTCACGGAGGAGTCCGTACGCCAGGCGCTGGCGACCGTCAACGACCCGGAGATCAACCGCCCGATCACCGAGATCGGCATGGTGAAATCGGTCGGGATCGCCGAGGACGGCGCGGTGCGCGTCGCGGTCTACCTGACGGTCTCCGGCTGCCCGATGCGCGACACCATCGTCACCCGGGTGCGCGAGGCGGTCGGGAAGGTGCCCGGCGTGACCGGCGTCGAGGTCGAGCTCGACGTGATGAGCGACGAGCAGCGCAAGGAGCTGTCCCAGCTGCTGCGCGGCGGCGCCCCCGAGCGGGAGATCCCGTTCGCCAAGCCTGGCACCCTGACCCGGGTCTACGCCGTCGCCTCCGGCAAGGGCGGCGTCGGCAAGTCCTCGGTGACCGTCAACCTGGCGGCCGCGATGGCCGCCGACGGCCTGAAGGTCGCCGTGGTGGACGCCGACATCTACGGCCACAGCGTGCCGCGCATGCTGGGCGTCGACGGCCGGCCGACCCAGGTCCAGGACATGATCATGCCGCCGCAGGCGAACGGCGTGAAGGTCATCTCGATCGGCATGTTCACCCCGGGCAACGCCCCGGTGGTCTGGCGCGGCCCGATGCTGCACCGCGCGCTCCAGCAGTTCCTCGCCGACGTGTACTGGGGCGACCTGGACGTGCTGCTGCTGGACCTGCCGCCCGGCACCGGCGACATCGCGATCTCGGTGGCCCAGCTGGTCCCCAACGCGGAGATCCTGATCGTCACCACCCCGCAGATGGCCGCCGCCGAAGTGGCCGAGCGGGCCGGCACCATCGCGGTGCAGACCCACCAGAAGATCGTCGGCGTGATCGAGAACATGTCCGGCATGCCGTGCCCGCACTGCGACGAGATGATCGACGTCTTCGGCACCGGCGGCGGCCAGACCGTCGCGGACGCGCTCACCCGCACCGTCGGCGCGACCGTCCCGGTGCTCGGCTCGATCCCGATCGACGTGCGGCTGCGCGAGGGCGGCGACGACGGCCGCCCGGTCGTGCTCGCCGCGCCCGACTCCCCGGCCGGCGCCGCCCTGCGCGCGGTGGCCGGCAAGCTCGGCGGCCGCCAGCGCGGACTGTCCGGGATGTCGCTGGGCCTGACGCCCAAGAACAAGTTCTGAGGCCGTGACTGACGGAGGGCCGGGTGAGCGGCACCCCCCGGCCCTCCGTCGTACGGCCGTTGTACCGCCGAGGGCCCTACGGGCGGGTGTAGGCCGTCAGGTCCGGGACGGTGGAGAAGCCGATGCCGTAGGCGCTGACGCCCCGGCCGTAGGCGCCCAGCATGACGCCGGGGGCCTCGCCGGCCAGCACCCAGCCGTACTCGGACTCGCGGTAGCGGAAGGGCTGCGGCAGGCCGTTGACCGGCAGGCTGAGGGTGGACCAGCCGGGGCCGGCCAGGTCGTCGGCGAGGTCCCAGGCGAGGCTGCTCTGCTGGTCCAGCCAGTCCTGGCGCAGCGCCCGGTCCAGCTGCCCGGGCCAGGTCGCGGCGAGCAGGCCGGAGCCGGCCAGCCAGGCGGCGGAGGCGGCGGAGGTCGCTTCCAGGGTGCCCGTGTTGTCGGCGCTGCGGCGGCTGTCCCGGCGGGCCACCGTGACCACGACGGCGAACTTCCGTACGTCGCGCGGCTCGTACTGCCTGGCCGGCTCCTCGCCGTGGCCGAGCGAGCCGTAGTCGACGCTGCCCGCGGCGCGGGGGCCGGCGCCGGCCTGCACCAGGAAACGGCGGCCGGTCCAGCCCTCGTCCAGCCCGTACCAGGGGAAGTCGGCGGACAGGTAGGGCACCAGCGGGTCCGCCGGGCCGGCCTGTCCGCCGACCACCGGGCCGCCGGCCGTGGCCGTCGCCCCTCCCGCCTGACTCGTCGCGTCCATCCCCGGGCCTCCTCAAACACACGTTTGCCTGCCGTGGCGCGCTCCCATGGTGGCGTACCGCGGCGTTCCGCGGGGCCGTTCCCGGACCGCGACGGGGCGCGGTGTGACGGACGGCTCAGCGGAACAATCAGCACAATAGCGGCGCACACGCCACCGCCCCGCTCAGCCGGGTGGCCGGGCGGGGCGGTGGCGCGGCGCCGGGGCGCCGGACGCGTACCGGTCAGGTGGCGTCGGGGTCGAACGGGGGCCGCTCGCCGGGCGCCAGCGGGGCTCCGGTGGAGGCGGGCGCCGAGGCGGACTTCTCGAAGCTGACGCTGCCGCTGCGGCCGTTGACCGGCGCCGCGGGCTTGTCGTCCAGGACGGACCGGATGTCCAGGGTGTCCTTCATGTCCTTCAGGCCCAGCGGATCGTCCTGGTCGCCCATGAGCTGCTTGCGCACGAAGGTCTTGGGGTTCAGGTCCTCGAACTCGAAGTCCTTGAACTCGGGGCCCAGCTCACTGCGGATGTCCTCCTTCGCGTTGTCGGCGAAGGACCGGATCTTCCGGATGAAGCCCATGGTGTCCTGGATCAGCTTGGGGAGCTTGTCCGGGCCGAAGATGATGATCGCCATCACGACCAGGGTCAGGACCTCCAGCCCACTGACGTCGCTGAACACCTTTGCTCCCTAACTCGTCGGACGACGGTTCCTACAGGGTAATGGCCACCGGCGAGTCCTTGGCCCACGCTGTGATGAAGCCGTGGTAAAGACCTGCCGGTGGCCGAGGCGTCCGGGCCGGAGCGCCGGTGTCCTTCGGGGCCGTTCTAGCGGATCTGCTGGCGCAGTGCGGCGAAGCCCCCGGGGTAGCGCTCCGGGGAGCCCGGCGGGGTCGCGTCGCGGGTCGCGGCGACCGGGCGGCCGGCGAAGTCCACCGGGACCTGCGCGGTCGTCGGGACGAGGCCGCCGCGGCCGCTGCCGGGCGGGCTGACGGTGGTTCCGTGGCGCTCCTCGCCCTGCGTGCTGAGCCCGCCGACGCCGCCGAGCGTCACCGCGGCGACGGAGAAGGCTCCCGCGGCGGCGAACACCAGCCGTCGGCCCCGCGCGGGGGACCGGACGGCGGCGGGCGCGGCGGGCTGCGGACGGGCCGGGGCGGCGGCGGCCTCGGGGCGGGCGGAGCGCCGGCCCATCAGCGGCCGCAGCACCGTGCCGCGGCCGAAGGCCCGCGGGTCGACCCCGGGCAGCGGGGAGTCGGCGCCGAGCGCGCCCGCGCCGAAGGAGGCCCCGGCGCCGCGGCCGAAGGAGCCGCCGTCGAGCCGGCTGCCGCCGAGCGTGCCGGTGGCCGCGACCCCGCCACCGGGCAGGTCGTCGTCGTCCTCGCGGCGCCCGCGCCGGCCGGAGCGCCAGTCGCCGTCCGCCGGGGCGTCCTCGGGGAGGTTGCCGACGGCCATCAGGCGGGCCATCAGCGCGGAGGACGGGCCGGGCGGGCCGGAGCGGGCCAGCATGTGCTTGACGGCGCGGCCCTCGTCGGCCTCCGCGAGGCACTGGGGGCAGGTCGCCAGATGGGCCTGGACGCGGTCGCGCGAGTCGTGGCCGAGTTCGCCGTCCAGGAAGGCGGAGAGGCGCTCGCCGAGGTGGTGCTCCTCGGCGGCGGGTGCGGCGGGACGGACGGGGAGCGCGTGCAGCGCCGTGTCCGCGGGCAGTGCCACCCCGGGCAGCACGGGCTCACCGGGTTCGTCGCCTCCGCGACGGCCCGGCAGCGCCCAGCCCCGTCGGTTCGGAGGCCGGTCGGATGCGTCCGACCGGTCCGAACCGGACCGGCTGGTTCCGCTCACGATCGCCTCCGTCCGCGCCCACCGGGCGCGACCGCGGCCTCGACCGCCCCCACCCCGACGGCCACCGGCACCGGCTCCTCCGAGCCGCCGCGGCGCTCACGGCCGGGGGCCGAGCCGGGGGCGCGGTGCTTGAGCGCGGCGCGCAGGTGCGAGCGGCCGCGGTGGATGCGGCTGCGGACGGTGCCGAGCTTGACGCCCAGCGTGGCGGCGATCTCCTCGTAGGACAGGCCCTCGATGTCGCAGAGCACCACGGCGGCGCGGAACTCCGGCGCGAGCGTGTCCAGGGCGTGCTGCACGTCGGCGTCGAAGTGGGTGTCGCTGAAGTGCTGGGCCGGGCTGGGCTCGCGGGAGGCGAGCCGCTCGGCCGCGTCCTCGCCGAGCGCGTCGAAGCGGATGCGCTGGCGGCGGCGGACCATGTCCAGGAAGAGGTTGGTGGTGATCCGGTGCAGCCAGCCCTCGAACGTGCCGGGGGTGTAGGTGGACAGCGAACGGAACACCCGGACGAAGACCTCCTGGGTGAGGTCCTCGGCGTCGTGCTGGTTGCCCGTCAGACGGTAGGCCAGCCGGTAGACCCGGGCGCTGTGCGCCTCGACGATCTCCTCCCACGTGGGCGGAGTCCAGGTCTGCGCGTCGGGACCCTCGGAGAAGGTCGCGAGAGCGGGGGCCTCGGTGGCACCGGCGGCCGGCGTCGCGGCCACGGGCTGGTCCAGGTCGGAGTGCGCAGGCTGGTTCATCACGGGCTTCGGCGTACGGGCCGACGCGGTGCCGCGGAAGTGCCGCCGCACAGGGACGTCGCCCTCGGCCACACCTCCTCGGTCGGCTCTTCTGCCCAGCAGGGCCACCACCATATCCACCTCACCCGTCAAGCCCGGATAAAAGTGCCCGGGAGGTCTTGCGCACCCGGTCCGACATGACAACGGCCCGCCGCCGTACGCGGTTCCCGGTCGGCCAGTAATCTGTGCCAGGAAATATCGACATCCCTCGGCACCGGGCCGCCGCCCGGGGCTCCGAAAGAGGCAGCCATCAGCGAGTTCGGGCCCGCGCGCGCGGCCCTCGCCGACACCTACGTGGGCGAGGACGCCGTGCTGACCTACGCCCGGGCGCAGTCCGCGCGGACCGGGATACGGGCGATCGGACCGAGCGGCGGGGCCTGCCTGCGGCTGCTGGCGGCCGCGCTGGACGCCAAGGCGGTGGCCGAGATCGGCACCGGCACCGGGGTGTCCGGGGTCTACCTGCTGCGCGGGATGCGGCCGGACGGCGTGCTCACCACGGTCGACTCGGAGCCGGTGCGCCAGCAGCTGGCCCGTGAGGCGTACCAGGCGGCCGGGTTCGCGGCCAACCGCTCCCGGTTCATACCGGGCCGGGCGCTGGAGGTGCTGCCCCGGCTCGCCGACGGGCAGTACGACCTGGTGTTCTGCGACGGCGACCCGGCGGAGTCCTGCGAGTACCTGCGCGAGGCGCTGCGGCTGCTGCGGCCGGGCGGGATGGTCTGCTTCGAGGGGGTCTTCCAGGAGGGCCGGCTAGCCGAGCCGGAGCTCCAGGACCCGCAGACCGGCGCCGTCCGGGACCTGGTCCGGGACGTGCGGGAGAGCGAGGACCTGCTCCCGGCGCTGCTGCCGGTGTCGGACGGGCTGCTCTGCGCGATCAAGCGCTGAGCCCGGCGCCCCTCGGGGCGCCGCGGGGCGCAGGCCCCGCGGCCCGGGCCCGGAAAACGCGCGGACCCGGGCCGACATGACGTCGTACCCGGGCCCGGCAGCACATCTCCAGGAGATGGCGAGCACCTGCTGCGGTCAGCCGCAGGCCTTCTTCAGGGCCTCGCCGAGGGCCTCGGCCTCGTCAGGCGTGAGCTCCACCACAAGGCGTCCGCCGCCTTCGAGCGGAACGCGCATGATGATGCCCCGCCCCTCTTTGGTGACTTCGAGCGGGCCGTCACCCGTCCGCGGCTTCATGGCCGCCATGCTCGTTCCCCTTCCTGCAACCGCTCAGCTACGCACCGGCAGTCCGTCCACCGCCGGTATCGAACGCATTGATCGGAAGCCATTATCCCGCATGCCACGGGCTGATGACCAACATCACTCTCGGTGCAACCACGGCCGGACCGCCCCCAACCACCGCAATTCACGTCATAAGCCCCGGCGTGGCGGCGGTGCGGACACTGCGGGAAGGTGCGATACCTCACACTCCCCAGCCCCCCGCGTGCTCCGGCATCCTGACACACACGACTGACACCGCCACGACCCCGGGAGCCCTCACCCATGTCCGATTCCGTGCTGTACGAGCTGGACGGCGGCCTGGCCGTCATCACCATCAACCGCCCGGAGGCGATGAACGCGCTCGACGTCGCCACCAAGATCGCGCTGCGCGACGCCGTGGCCGCCGCGGGCGCCGACCCGGCGGTGCGGGCCGTGCTGCTGACCGGGGCGGGCGAGCGGGCGTTCTGCGTCGGGCAGGACCTCAACGAGCACCTGACGCTGCTGAAGCGGGCCGAGGAGACCGGCGAGGGCGCGCTGCGGACCGTCGCCGAGCACTACAACCCGCTGGTGCGGGCGCTGGCCGGGATGCGCAAGCCGACCGTCGCCGCGGTCGGCGGGGTGGCGGCGGGGGCCGGCGCCTCGCTCGCCTTCGCCTGCGACTTCCGCGTCCTGTCCGACCGGGCCGGCTTCAACACCGCCTTCGCCGGGATCGCGCTGACCGCCGACTCGGGCGCCTCCTGGACGCTGCCGCGACTGGTCGGGCACGCCAAGGCCACCGAGCTGCTGATGCTCCCCCGGACGGTCAAGGCCGCCGAGGCGATGGAGCTGGGCCTGGCCACCAGGGTGGTACCGGCCGACGAACTCGCCGCCACCGCACGGGCCTTCGCCCACGAGCTGGCCGAGGGGCCGACCGTCGCCTACGGCGCCATCAAGGAGTCGCTGGCGTACGGCGCCTCCCACTCGCTGGACGAACTCCTCGACAAGGAGGACGAGTTGCAGACGATGGCGGGCGAGAGCGAGGACCACCGGATCGCGGTGCGCGCCTTCATCGCCAAGGAGAAGCCGAAGTACCTGGGCCGCTAGGGACATCGGCCGCCACGGGCCGGCCCGTCCGATCGGAGGGGCCGGCCCTCGGGCCCGTCAGCGGACGGCCGCGGTGCGGACGTGGCAGTCCGCCAGGTGGTCGTCGACCAGGCCGCAGGCCTGCATCAGGGCGTAGGCGGTGGTCGGGCCGACGAAGCGGAAGCCCGCCTTCTTCAGCGCCTTCGCCAGCGCCGTCGACTCCGGCGTGACGGCCGGCACCTCGCCCGTCGTGCGGGGGGCCGGCCGGTCCGGGTCCCCGGCGAACTGCCAGATCAGCGCGTCCAGTCCGCCCTCCAGGTCGCGGGCGACCCGCGCGTTGGCGACCGCCGCCTCGATCTTGGCCCGGTTGCGGATGATGCCGGTGTCGGCGAGCAGGCGCTCCTTGTCCGCCTCGCCGAACTCGGCGACCTTGGCGATCTCGAAACCCGCGAACGCGGCCCGGAAGCCCTCGCGGCGGCGCAGGATGGTCAGCCAGGACAGCCCGGACTGGAAGGCCTCCAGGCAGACCCGCTCGAACAGCGCGTCGTCGCCGTGCACCGGTCGGCCCCACTCGGTGTCGTGGTAGAGCCGGTAGTCGTCGGTGGAGTCGCCCCAGCCGCAGCGGCGCAGGCTGTCCGCGCCGAGCACCGCTCCGTCGTCCGTCACTTGTCCGCCCCAGGCTCGGCGTCCTCGGGGGTCCGCTCCCCGGCCGGCCGCTTGGCGAGCGCCACGGCCGGCTCGACCACCTTGGCGAACTCCTCCAGGCCGGGCAGCGGTTCGGCCGCCGGGTCGGGGGCGCCGCCCGCCTCGACCGCGCCGCGCAGGTGGGCGGCGGCCTCCAGTTCGGCGATCCGCGCGTCGCGGTAGGCGAGTTCGGCGCCGAGGCGGTCCAGGACGTCGTCCACCTCGTCCATCCGGTAGCCGCGCAGGGCCATCGGCAGGCGCAGCTCGTCCACGTCCGCCTTGCCCAGCGGGCGGTCCTGCGGCAGCCGCGCGGAGATGCGGTCCGGTGCCGCCTCCGGCATCGAGCCTCCCCCGCCGAGCGCCACCAGGGCGGCACCGCCGACCACCACGGCCATGGCGACCACGATCACCCAGAACACGAGCTGTCCTCCCGAACTCCCGGCCGGTCCGCTATGTGGCGCAGGTAACCACACTGATCATGACAGCATGGTCCCTTAGTGAGGCCGGGGGCCATCATCGCACCCGCAGGAGCTGTGGAGGAGACATCGGTGGCACTGCGCCTGGGACCGCGGGAATTCGGTGACGACGAGCTGGTGATCATGGCGATCGTCAACCGGACGCCGGACTCGTTCTTCGACAAGGGTGCGACCTTCGCCGACGAGGCCGCCTTCGCCGCCGCGGACCGGGCGATGGCCGAGGGCGCGGCGATCCTGGACATCGGCGGGGTGAAGGCCGGGCCGGGCGACGAGGTCACGGTCGAGGAGGAACTGCGGCGCACCGTGCCCTTCGTGGCCGAGCTGCGCAAGCGCCACCCCGAGGCGGTGATCAGCGTGGACACCTGGCGGCACGAGGTCGGCGAGGCGGTCTGCGAGGTGGGCGCGGACCTGCTGAACGACGCCTGGGGCGGGGTGGATCCGGAGCTCGCCGAGGTGGCCGCCCGGTACGACGTCGGGCTGGTCTGCACCCACGCGGGCGGCGCCGAGCCCCGCACCCGGCCGCACCGGATCGGGTACGAGGACGTGATGGCGGACATCCTGCGGGTGACGGTGGGACTGGCCGAACGCGCGGTGGAATTGGGCGTGCGGCGGGACGCGCTGATCATCGACCCGGGGCACGACTTCGGCAAGAACACCCGGCACTCGCTGGAGGCCACCCGGCGGCTGCCGGAGATGACCGCGACCGGCTTCCCGGTGCTGGTCTCGCTCTCCAACAAGGACTTCGTCGGCGAGACCCTGGACCGGCCGGTGAACGAGCGGCTGCTCGGCACCCTGGCCACCACCGCGGTCTCGGCCTGGCTGGGCGCGCGGGTCTACCGGGCGCACCAGGTCGCGGAGACCCGCCAGGTGCTGGACATGGTCGCCTCGATCCGGGGCACCCGCCCCCCGGCGGTCGCCCGCCGGGGGCTGGCGTGAGCGCCTCGGCCCGGGCCCGCCGAGGACCCGTCCGGGGCTCCTAGATCTCGCCGGCGGGCCGGCGGGCGTCGGCGAGGATCTTCATGACCTCGTCGATCTCGTCGGTGATGTGGAACAGCTCCAGGTCGTGCGGGGCCGCCTTGCCCTGCTCGACCAGGGTGTTCTTCAGCCACTCGTAGAGGCCGCCCCAGTAGGCGCTGCCGTAGAGGATCACCGGGAAGCGGGTGACCTTCTTCGTCTGCACCAGGGTGAGCGCCTCGAACAGCTCGTCCAGCGTGCCGAGGCCGCCGGGCAGGACCACGAACCCCTGGGCGTACTTCACGAACATCGTCTTGCGGACGAAGAAGTAGCGGAAGTTCAGTCCGAGGTCGACGAACTCGTTGAGGCCCTGCTCGAAGGGCAGCTCGATGCCGAGCCCGACGCTGAGGCCGCCGGCCTCGGAGGCGCCGCGGTTGGCGGCCTCCATCGCGCCCGGGCCGCCGCCGGTGATCACCGCGTAGCCGGCCTCGGCGAGGGCCCGGCCGATGGCCACGCCCGCCTGGTACTCGGGCGAGTCGGCCGGGGTCCGGGCGGAGCCGAAGACGCTGATCGCGGGCGGGAGTTCGGCGAGGGCGCCGAAGCCCTCGACGAACTCGGAGGTGATCCGCAGCACCCGCCAAGGGTCGGTGTGCAGCCAGTCGGTGGGACCGGTGGTGTCCAGCAGGCGCTGGTCCGTGGTGCTCGTTCCGACCTGGTCCCGGCGCACCAGCACCGGGCCCTTCTGCTTCTCGGGCCAGGCCTTCTTCTTCCGCGGCACCCCGACCTGCTCGGGGCCGTGACCGTAGTGCTTCTCGTCTCCTGTGCCTGTCATGACGGAACCCTACGCCCGCCTTCCCCCGTTTTCAGGCAACGGGGGAAGGTCGGTTGGGCATCCGGAAGGTGGCGTTCGGCCGCCGTCCCGACGGTCGGCGCGGCGCGCGGCTCAGCTGGTCAGCCAGGCGCGCAGCCGCTCCTCGACCTCGGCGATGGCGCTCAGCGAGCAGTGCTCCTCGCGCTTGTGCGCCAGGTTCGGGTCGCCGGGGCCGTAGTTGACCGCGGGGACGCCGAGCGCGCTGAACCGGGCGACGTCGGTCCAGCCGAACTTGGCCCGGGCCTGGCCGCCGGTGGCCGCCAGGAAGGCCTGGGCGGCCGGCTGGGAGAGTCCGGGCAGGGCACCCGGGGCGAAGTCGGTGACGGTCAGCTCGAAGCCGTCGAAGACCTCGCGCACGTGCTTCTCCGCGTCGGCCTCGCTGCGGTCCGGCGCGTAGCGGAAGTTGACGGTCACGACGCACTCGTCCGGGATCACGTTGCCGGCCACGCCGCCGTCGATCCGGACCGCGTTCAGGCCCTCGCGGTACTCCAGGCCGTCGATCTCCACCCGGCGCGGCTGGTACCGCTCGAGCCGGGTGAGCACCTCGGCGGCGTGGTGGACGGCGTTGTCGCCGAGCCAGCTGCGGGCCGCGTGGGCGCGCACGCCGGTGAGCCGCACCTGCGCCCGCAGGGTGCCCTGGCAGCCGCCCTCGACCATGGCGCCGCTGGGCTCCATCAGCACCGCGAAGTCGCCCGCCAGCCACTCCGGGTGGTCCTTGGCGAGGTGGCCCAGGCCGTTGCGGTGGGCCTCCACCTCCTCGCAGTCGTAGAAGACGAAGGTGAGGTCCCGGTTGGGTTCGGGCAGCGTGGCGGCGAGGCGCAGCTGGACGGCCACGCCGGACTTCATGTCCGAGGTGCCGCAGCCGTAGAGCAGGTCGCCCTCGACGTACGAGGGGAGGTTGTCGGCGATCGGCACGGTGTCCAGGTGGCCGGCCAGGACGACGCGCTCGGCGCGGCCCAGGTCGGTGCGGGCGACCACGTTGTTGCCGTGGCGGTCCACGGTGAGGTGCGGGTAGCCGCGCAGCGCGGCCTCCACGGCGTCGGCGAGCGCCTGCTCGTCGCCGCTCACCGAGGGGAAGTCGACGAGCCGGGCGGTCAGCGTCCCGCCGTCGAGAGTGAGGTCCAGGGGCGTCGGATTCGGGCTGCTCATGGGCGTCAGCCTAGTCCGCGGCCCGGTCCGCCCGGCCCGGTCCGCCCGGTGCGGCCGCCGCGTGACGCGGTTCGGACTCGGTGGCGAGTGGGCGGGCGACGGCAACCGGGGGGCGCCGTACATCCGTCCGAGTGGGTACGGTGTCGGATCAAGGAGCAGGCGCGAGAGGGGCGACGGTGGCCAGGAGAAGGAGCAGCGAGCAGCTGGGCGACGAAGAGGAGCCCACTCGCCGCCGCGGGCCGCTGCGCGCCCTGCTGATGGTGATCGTCGGGCTGCTCGGCCTGGCCCTGGTCGCCGGACTGGCCGTGGTCGGGATCTGGTGGTTCGGCTTCAAGCCGGGTGTGTCGGAGGAGTGCACGGTGAAGACCGCGGCCGGCAACGGCACGCTGGAGCTGCCGCAGGCCGCCAACGCCGCGACGATCGCCGCGGTGGCGCGCTCGCGCGGGCTGCCGGACCGGGCCACCACGATCTCGCTGGCGACGGCGATGCAGGAGTCCAAGCTGCGCAACCTCGCGGGCGGCGACCGGGACTCGATCGGCCTCTTCCAGCAGCGGCCGTCGATGGGCTGGGGCACCCCGGCGCAGATCGGCGACCCGGTGTACGCGACCAACAAGTTCCTGGACGGGCTGGTCAAGGTCCCCGGCTACACCCGGATGCCGCTGACCGACGCCGCCCAGACGGTGCAGAAGAGCGGCTACCCGCAGGCCTACGCCAAGCACGAGACGAAGGCGACCCTGCTCACCTCGGCGCTGGCCGGCCGCGAGCCCGCCTCGTTCTCCTGCGTGGTGCACGACTACGCCAAGCCGGATCCGGCGGACTCCGACTCCCCCACCGCGGGGACCACCCCGGGCGCCACCGCGACCCCGGCCACGGCGCCGGACCGGGCCCAGGTGCTGTCCGACCGGGTGCGCCGGGAGTTCGGCCGCACGGTGACCCCGGCGACCGGCTACACCTCGACCATCAAGGGCGCCGAGAACGCCCTCGCGCTGACCCCGGACCCGGCCACCACCGCGCTGACCTCGGGACCGGACGCGGGGGCGGACGGCGGGGTGAGCGCCGAGCGGGCGAGCGGCTGGGAGGTCGCCCACTGGGCGGTCGCCCAGGCCCAGCAGCTGGGCATCGCGACGGTCGCCTACGACGGGAAGATCTGGCGCAAGTCCAAGTCCGAGGACGGCTGGCAGACCCAGACCTCGGGCACCTCGACCAAGCTCGTCCAGGTCACCCTGGCCCCGCCCACGAAGAGCTGACGCACTGGTGTTCGGGTTGCCGCCGGACGAGTGATTCCGGTCAACCCCGGTGGACCGACCGCCCGTTCCGGCGAACCGGGGTGAAGAACCGTCACTCCCCTTGTCCGGGGCCGGTTCGGCGGCGTCGACCGGGCCCGGCAAGCGGCCCTGCCACAGTCGTACGATCCGATGGTCGGCCAGGGCTCTTCCTTGCACCGGCCGAAACCTTCTGGCTTCTCAAGCGGTAACAACGTCGTCCGCCCGGTCGGCAACGCCCGGCTCCCAGGGCGGACGGGACGGACCCAGACCCCTTCGAGGAGCCCCATGTCTCACCCCCTCACGCGCCGGATCGCCCAGGCCGCGCTCGTCGTGGCCGCCGGAGCGACCCCGCTGCTCGCGGCCGGCTCCGCGTCCGCTCTGGGCGGGGACGCCCTGCTGCCCAAGAGCGACCTCGCGGCACCGCTGGGCCAGCTGACCAATTCCGACGCCGGCTCGACGCTCCAGCACACCACCCACCAGCTCGGCCAGGCCGCCGGCACCACCGGGGCGGCCACCGTCGCCGCGGGCGTACCGGCCTCCGCCGACGCCGCCGGCAACATCGTCGCCCAGCAGCTGCCCGAGGCCAACGAGAAGGCCGGCTCGCTGACCGCGCCGGTCGACCAGACCGCCGCGACCGCCGGCCAGCTCTCCACCGTCACCCCGAAGGTCGCCTCGGCCCTGGCCGGCAAGCTCGGCGAGGCCGTCACCGGCAAGAGCGCGGAGACCCGCGGCGCCACCGCCGGCACCGGCCCGCTCGGCGGCCTGCCCCAGGCCGGCTCGGTCACCCAGGCCGTGCCCGGCGCCGAGACGCTCACCGGCGCCGTCCCCGGCGGCACCGCCGTCGCCGACGCGCTGCCGGTGGGCGCGGTGCAGCGCGCGCTGCCGCTCGGTTCGGTCGAGCGGGCCCTGCCGGCCGAGCTGCCCGCCACCGACGTGCTGGGCCTGGCCGAGCACGGCTCGGCCAACCGCCTCGGCGGTGCCGACCTCGGCAAGAACAGCCCGCTGTCCGGTCTGACCGGTGCGCTCGGCCCGCTCGGCGGCCTGCTGGGCAGCCTCAACGGCGGCGGCCTCGGCAGCCTGCCGCTGTAGTCCGGTCCGCACCCCGTTCCTCCGGGGAGGACCCCGAAGGGGGCCGGTGTCCGTGACACCGGCCCCCTTCGCCGTACGGTCCCGGGGTGCGCTCCCCGGCTGCGGTCAGCGCGCCGCGCCCAGCCGCTCCACGGCCGCCGCGACCCGCTCGTCGGTCGCCGTGAACGCGACCCGCACGAAGCGGTCGCCGGCCGGCCCGTAGAAGTCGCCGGGCGCCACCAGGATGCCCAGCCCGGCCAGTTCGGCCACCGTCTCCCAGCACGGGCGGTCCTGGGTCGCCCACAGGTAGAGGCTGGCCTCGGAGTGCTCGATCCGGAAGCCGTACGCCTCCAGCGCCGCCCGCAGCGCCGAGCGCCGGGCCGCGTACCGCTCGCGCTGCTCGGCCACGTGCGCGTCGTCCGCGAGCGCGGCGACGGTCGCCGCCTGGACGGGCGCCGGCACGATCATGCCGCCGTGCTTGCGCACCTCCAGCAGCTCCCCGACCACCACCGGGTCACCCGCCACGAAGGAGGCGCGGTAGCCGGCCAGGTTGGAGCGCTTGGAGAGCGAGTGGACGGCCAGCAGGCCCTCGTGGTCGTCGCCGCAGACGTCCGGGTGCAGGACCGACACCGGGTCGGCCTCCCAGCCCAGCTCCAGGTAGCACTCGTCGCTGACCAGCAGCGCCCGGTGCTCCCGGGCCCACTCGACGGCGCGGCGCAGCTCGTCCGCGCCCAGCACCCGGCCGGTCGGGTTGGACGGCGAGTTCACCCAGAGCAGGCGCACCCGGGAACCGTCCAGCTCGTCCACCGAGTCGTACTCGACCGGCTCGGCGCCGCACAGCCGGGCACCCACCTCGTAGGTCGGGTAGGCCAGGCGCGGGTAGGCGACCTGGTCGCCGGGGCCGAGGCCGAGCTGGGTCGGCAGCCAGGCCACCAGCTCCTTGGAGCCGACGGTCGGCAGCACGGCCTGCGGGCCGATCCGCGCGCCCACGCGGCGGTGCAGCCAGCCGGCGACCGCCTCGCGCAGCTCCAGCGGGCCCCAGACGGTCGGGTAGCCGGGGGTGTCGGTGTGCGCGGCCAGCGCCTTCTGGACCACCTCGGGGACCGGGTCCACCGGGGTGCCGACGGAGAAGTCACAGAGGCCGCCGGGGTGGGCCAGCGCGGTCGCCTTGTACGGCTCCAGCTTGTCCCAGGGGAAGACCGGCAGCTTGTCCGAAACGCGGCGCGCCGCCCCCGGGTGGCCCGGGAACGGCGCGTGCGTGCTGTTGGTGCTCACAGCTGTTGTGCCACCGATCGTCAGTGGTCGGCGTTCTGCGGCGGCAGAGCGGCGATGAACGGGTGGTCACGCTCGATCAGGCCGAGCTTGGAGGCGCCGCCGGGCGAGCCCAGGTCGTCGAAGAACTCGACGTTCGCCTTGTAGTAGTCCTTCCACTCCTCCGGGGTGTCGTCCTCGTAGAAGATCGCCTCGACCGGGCAGACCGGCTCGCAAGCGCCACAGTCGACACACTCATCCGGGTGGATGTAGAGCGATCGCTCGCCCTCGTAGATGCAGTCAACCGGGCATTCTTCGATGCACGCCTTGTCCTTCACGTCGACACAAGGCTGCGCGATGACGTAGGTCACGCTGTCGTTCCTCCTCGGAAGGGCCTGGTGGCCCGTTCTGTTCTGCTGCCGTGCGCGGTGAGCGCGGCGTCGTCGATGCCCGCCCCTAGTATCGCGGGTCGGAGACCGCAAATGCACAGGAGGTGGCCAGATGGCGACGGTCAACCCGGTCGGCGACCGTCCGGAGGTCCGGATAGACCGCTCTGACGTGGGACGACGCGTGTCCGTCCGCAGGCTTGCGGAGTTCGTGGACGACCGTCCGGTGTTCCGTGATTCGATCGGCGTGCTCACATCGTGGGACGATCATGGGCTGACGGTCGTCCCGCGCACCGGCGATCCGGTGTTCTTGCCGGAGAAGCTGCTGGTCGCAGGCAAGGTCGTGCCGCCGTTTCCGGCCCGGCGCGCCCCCTTGCCGGTCACCGGGCCGGTCGAACTGCAGCGGATCGCGGGGCGCGGCTGGCCGGCCGTCGAACAGGAGTCGCTCGGCGAGTGGACGCTGCGCGCCTCGGCCGGGTTCACCCGGCGGGCCAACTCCGTCCAGGCCCTCGGGGAGCCGGGTCTGCCGCTGCCTCAGGCGCTGGCTGCCGTCCGCGACTGGTACGCGGCGCGCGGGCTGCCCCCGTACGTCGAGGTGCTCTCCCCCGGCTCGCCTCCGACGCTGGTCGCCGAGCTCGACCGGCTCGGGGCCGGGTACGCGCCCACCCTGGTCCGCACCGCGCCGCTGGCCGGGCTGGCCCGGGGCGGCGCCGGGCACGAGAGGGTGCGGCTGGCCCGCACGGCGGACGACGGGTGGCTGTCGGTGTACCGGCGGGTCGGCGACGACCCGGCGGTGGAGGAGGCGGCCCGAAAGGTGCTGAACGGCGGGCCGTCGGTCTGGTTCGCGACCGTGCCGGGCGCCCCCGGGCAGCCGCCGCTGGCGATCGGGCGCTGCGTCATCGACGGGGCCTGGGCCTGCTTCGGCGCGATCGAGGTCCAGCCGTACGCCCGGCGGGCCGGGCTGGCGACGGCGGTCATGGCGGTGCTCGCCTCGCGCGCGGCCGAGGAGGGGGCGAGCGGCGCCTACCTCCAGGTCGAGGCGGAGAACGCGGGGGCGATCGCGCTCTATGACGGACTCGGCTTCACGACCAGTCACACTTACCACTACGCGCTCCTCCCCCAGGGGTAGCCGCCAGGCCGTACCGTCCGTCCGATCACCCGCTTGTCCGACTGTCGCCTTGTCCGTCCGCCGTACGAAAGCCGTCGCCGTCACCGTGACCGAGCAGAGCAGAGACCGCTTCCGGACCGCCGCCCGCGCCGAGCAGCCCGACCCGGTGCTGCTGTGCGTGCTCGCCGCCGCCGAGCACGGCATGGTGCCCGACCCCGGCGACCCCGGCGAACCGCCCGGCGTGGACGCGCTGCTCGCCGCCTGCGAGGCCGCGCTGGAGCGGCACGCGGCGGAGGTCCGGACGGCGGTCGCCGAGCGGGCGCCCACCGGACCGGAGGAGACCGCCGCCCTGCTCGCCGCGGTGCTCGGCGGGCGGGAGCGCTTCCACGGGCGGCAGTCGGACTACCGGCGGCTGGAGTCCTCGCTGCTGCCCGAGGTGCTGCGGCGGCGGCGCGGGCTGCCGATCATGCTCTCCCTGGTGTGGATGGCGGTCGGACGGCGGGCCGGGCTGACCGTCCACGGCATCGCGCTGCCCGGCCACTTCATCGTCGCGGTCGGCGGCCCGGCGGGCGGCGAGGACTACGTCCTGGCCGACCCGTTCCACGGCGGGCGGCTGCTCGACCCGGAGGACGTCGAGCAGTTGGTCGCCGCCGCCGGGCAGGAGTTCACCCCCGCCCTGCTCACCCCGGCCCAGCCGCTGGAGATCGTGCTGCGGGTGCTCGGCAACATCCGGCTCTGGGCCGCCGACCGCCCCGAGCACGCCCGCACCCAGCTCTGGGCCACCGAACTCGCCCTGCTGCTGCCCCGGCACCCGGCCCAGCTGCGCCTGGAACGGGCCGAACTCCTCGTCCGCACCGGGGACTTCCTCGGCGGCTCGGCGGAGATGGACGCCTACGCGCAGATCCTGGACGCCTTCGACCCGGACACCGCCGCCAAGGTCCGGCAGGAGGCCAGGGCGGCCCGGCACCGGCTCAACTGACCTCCGTCAGAGCCAGCCCTTCTCACGGGCGATCCGGACCGCCTCGGTGCGGTTGCGGGACTCGGTCTTCTGGATCGCCATCGACAGGTAGTTGCGCACCGTCCCCTCGGACAGGTGCAGCCGCCTGGCGATGTCCGCGTTCACCGCGCCGTCGGCCGCCGCGTCCAGCACGTCCCGCTCGCGCGCGGTCAACGGGTTGGCGCCCTCGGCCAGCGCGGCGGCGGCCAGCGTCGGGTCGATCACCCGCTCGCCGCGCAGCACCCGGCGGATCGCCTCCGCCAGCTCGGCGGCCGGCGCGTCCTTCACCAGGAAGGCGTCCGCACCCGACTCCATCGCCCGGCGCAGGTAGCCGGGCCGGCCGAAGGTCGTCGCGATGACCACCTTCGTCCGCGGCGCCCGGCGGTGCAGCTCGGCGGCCGCCTCGATGCCCGTCATCCCCGGCATCTCGATGTCCAGCACCGCGACCTGCACGTCGTTCGCGAGCACCGCCGCCACCACCTCGTCCCCGCGGCCGACCTGCGCGACGACGTCGATGTCCCCCTCCAGCCCGAGCAGCGCGGCCAGCGCCTCCCGGACCATCCCCTGATCCTCGGCGAGCAGCACGCGGATCGAGGCCCCGTTGTCAGTGTCGTTCATGGCCACGACCTTAGGGCCTGCCTCCGAGGACCCGGCCGACGTATTCCGGTGGTTCACCGGGGCCCCGCGGACGAGACTGTCCCGGTGCTGACCCTGGAACTCCTGCGCCCCGACCACGCCGATGCCGTACTGGCCTTCGAGCGCGCCAACCGCGCGTACTTCGCCCGCACCGTCCCGGACCGCGGCGACGCGTACTTCGCCCGGTTCGCGGACCGCCACGCCGCCCTCCTCGCCGAACAGGCCGAGGGCGTCTGCAGGTTCCACGTCGTCCGCGACGCGGCCGGCGGCCTGGTCGGCCGCGTCAACCTCCTCGACCTCGTCGACGGCAGCGCCGAACTCGGCTACCGCGTCGCCGAATCCGCCGCCGGCCGAGGCATCGCCACCGCCGCCGTGGCCGAGGCCTGCCGCCTCGCCGCCACCGCCTACGGCCTGCGCTCCCTCACCGCCGTCACCACCCTCGACAACCTCGCCTCGCGGGCCGTCCTCGCCCACAACGGCTTCGAGCCCCGGTACGAGTTCCTCCTCGACGGCCGCCCCGCCCTCGCCCACCGCCGCTCCCTCGCCGACCTCGGCTGAGGCCGGCCGGCCGACGGCCTACTCCGGAAGCCAGCGGCGGGCGGATTCGAGGCTGTCGGCGATGCCGGTGTTGAAGGCGAGGGCGGCCCCGGGGGCGTGACGACGCACCAGATTGACGACGAGCTCGAAGAACAGGAGCGCGGCCTCGGGCTTGCGGATGCCGCCGCCGATGACGACGACGTCCCAGGCCCGGGCGGCCAGGGCCGCCACGACGGCGGGCTCGGCGGTGCCGTCGGGGGCGACCAGCGCGGTCGCGGCGTCGATGCCGTGCTCGGCGAAGCGGAGGAGTTCGGCGTCCAGGACGGCCTGCACGGCGTCGCCGTCCATACCGGGGACGGCGTGCGGGTCGAAGCCGATGACGAGAACGGTGGGCATGTCCGGTACGACGTCCGCACCGGCCGTCCGGGTTCCCCGCGCGGGCCCGCGCGGGGACTAGCGCGGCTTCGTCGCGGGCGCGGGTCCGGAGGCCGGGGCCGACACCGTGCGCAGCGGCACCGAGGCGCGCAGCCGGAAGCCCCGCCCGCGCTCCCCTGGCCCGGTCTCCAGCCGCCCGCCGACCAGCGCCAGCCGCTCCTCCAGACCGGACAGGCCGTTGCCCGGCTGGGACTTGCCCGGCCCGCGCCCGTTGTCGGTGACCTCCAGGACGGCGTAGTGCTCGCCGCCCGCCTCCCAGCTCTCGTCCGCCGCGACCGTGCAGACGGTGGCGTCCTCGCCGTGCCGGACGACGTTGGTCACGGCCTCGCGCAGTGCCCAGGCCAGCGCGCCCCGCTCCTCGTCGGGCAGCGCCGGCCAGGCGTCCACCAGCTCCGGCGCAGCCTCCAGCCGGACCTGGGCGGCGGCCAGCGCGGTCCGGGCGGCGGCCAGTTCGACCGGCAGGGTCGGGCGCCGGAAGCCGGTGACCGCCTCCCGGACGTCGATCAGTGACTGCCGGGCGACCTGTTCGATGTCGGCGACCTGCGCCCGGGCGGCCTCGTCCTTGCCGGCGTCCATGAACCGTCCGGCCAGCTCGCTCTTCAGGGTGATCAGCGACAGCGAGTGCCCGAGCAGGTCGTGCAGGTCGCGGGCCAGCCGCAGCCGCTCCTCGGAGGCGGCCAGGTGCGCGACCGCGGCCCGGGCCTCGCGCAGCTCCTTCATGGTGGCGACCAGCCGCTGCAGGCCGGTCATCGCGACGCCGGAGAGGAAGGCGCTGAGCGCGAAGGTGGAGACGTTGTCGACATCGGCGCCGATGCCCACGCCGACGACGGCGGTGAGCGCGGCCATGGCGACCAGCCCGCGCAGCCCGTAGCGGGCCGGGGTGATGATCGCGACGCACACCGAGGCGTAGATGAACAGCGTCAGGAACGCGTCGCCGAGCACGACGGAGGCGGCGACCGCGAGCCCGACCATCGTCGTGACGATCGCCAGGCAGGCCCGCGGCCGCATCCCGGCCTGCGAGCGGAAGACCACCAGCAGCACGTACGCGACCATGAACACGGCCAGGCAGCACCAGCCGAGCACCGTCCCGATCGTGCTGTGGCCGCCGCTCAGCAGGTCCCCGGCCGGGTAGGCCAGGTAGAGCATCCACAGCATCATCCAGGCGACCTTGACCAGCAGCTGCCGCCTGGTCTCCACCGGGGAGCCGGGGACGTTCATGAAGGACGCGCGCGCCACGCCCACCTCCGGCGGTTCGTCGATGCGGTGGGCCTGGCGCGCGTCACTCATGTCGATCATCATGCCTGGCGGGTGTCGCGGCGGTACAGCGCAGCGGCGGCGGCCGTGAACACCACGAGGAAGCCGGCCAGCCCCGCGACGGCGACGGTGTCCAGGGAGTGCCCGGGCTGGATGAAGGCGGCCAGCTTGTTGTACAGGAACACCGGGTTGAACCGGGCGAACTTCTCCAGCGAGCCGCTCACCGGGAACCAGGTGCCGCCGAGCAGCGCCATCGCCATGTAGGTGATCATCACGATCGGCTGCACCGCGTCCGGCGCCGCCGCGTACCCGAGTGCCACCCCGAGCGCGGCGAAGACGAAGCTGCCCAGCCAGAGCGCGGCCGCCAGCGCGATCCACTGCGCCGCGCCCAGGGAGACGCCCTGGCTCGCGCCGACCGCGAAGACCACCAGGATCGCCGGCAGTGTGGTGACCGCGGTCGCCGCGATCTTGCCGACGGTGTACGCCCGGCCGGGCAGCGCGGTCAGCCGCAGCTGGCGCACCCAGCCGCTCTTGCGCTCCAGCGAGATCCGCTGCGCGTTGCCGCTCAGCACCGCGCCGACCGCGCCGAAGGTGGCCATCGAGACCATGAAGTACGTCTTCACCGGCAGGCCGCCGGCCAGCCGGGTGGAGCCGTAGGCGTTGATGAAGAAGAAGTACATCAGCGCCGGGTAGGCGATGGTGAAGAGCAGGTAGCGCCGGTTGCGGAGGGTCCGCAGGATCTCCAGCCTGATCAGGGTGGTCATCGCATGCTCTCCTTCTCGGTGCTCCCGGTGTCGGCGGCCAGGGCGCCGTCCTCGCGGTCCAGTTCTCCGGTGATGGTCAGGAAGGCCTGTTCCAGGCCCACGCCGGTGACCTCCAGCCCGCGCGGGTACAGGCCCGCCCGGTAGGCCCCGGCCACGGTGGCGTCGGCGTCCGCGGTGCGGATCCGCACCGTCCGCACCCCGGGCACCCTCGCGGTGACGTCCAGCGACTGCACGCCCGGCAGGGTGCGCAGCACGGACTCCTCGAACCCGCCGTCAGTGTCGTGGAGTTCGAAGGCGATCCGGCGGGCGCCGGCCCTGGCCTTGATCTCCGCCGAGCTGCCGTCGGCGATCAGCCGGCCCCGGTGGAGCACCAGGACGCGGTCGGCGATCGAGTCGGCCTCCTCCAGGTAGTGGGTGGCGAACAGCACCGTGCGCCCGGCGTCGGCCTGGGCGCGCATGCTCGCCCAGAACGACTGCCGCACGCTGACGTCCATGCCGGTGGTGGGCTCGTCCAGCACGATCAGGTCGCTGTCGCCGGCGATGGCCAGGGCGAAGCGGACCCGCTGCTCCTGGCCGCCGGACAGCTTGTCGACCCGCCGTTCCGCCAGCTCCGTGATCCCGGCGTCGGTCAGCACCCCCGTGACCGACCGACCGCGCGGGTGCACGTCGCAGGCGAGCCGGACCAGCTCACGCACCTTGACGTCGGACATCAGCCCGCCGCTCTGCAGCATCGCGCCGACCCGGCCGGTCTCGATCGCCGCTCTCGGGGTGCCGCCGAACAGGGTCACGCTGCCCCGGTCGGGCTCGCGCAGGCCGAGCAGCAGGTCCAGACTGGTGGACTTCCCTGCGCCGTTCGGCCCGAGCAGGGCGACGGTCTCGCCCGGCCTCAGCACGAGGTCCAGTCCGTCCACGGCGCGCACCCGCCCGTAGCTCTTGCCGACGCCGCGGAAGGCGGCCACCTCGGTACCCATCGCCCCGCTCCTCTCCCCTGGTGGTTTTCGCGTCCGGTGCTGTTCGCACCACCTCAGAGTCCCGCGCGGGCGGGTGGCGGCGGCAGTGTCCGCCGTCGTGCCTTCGGCATGACGGATGTCATGCCGGCGGCCGGTACCCCCGTCAGGGGCACCGGCCGCGGAAGGCGCTGGTCAGCGGGGTGTCACAGGCCCAGCGAGCGCTTCACGAAGTCGACCTGGAGCAGCAGCAGGTTCTCCGCGACCTCCTCCTGCGGGGTCATGTGGGTGACGCCGGACAGCGGCAGCACGGTGTGCGGCCGTCCGGCGGCGAGCAGCGCCGAGGACAGCCGCAGGGTGTGCGCGGCCACCACGTTGTCGTCCGCCAGCCCGTGGATGATCATCAGCGGGCGCTCCAGGCCGGCCGCGTACCCGCTCAGCGAGTTGGCGGCGTACACCTCGGGCCGCTCGGCCGGGTCGCCCAGGTAGCGCTCGGTGTAGTGGGTGTCGTACAGCTCCCAGTCGGTCACCGGCGCCCCGGCCACCGCCGCGTGGAAGACGTCCGGGCGGCGCAGCACGGCGAGCGCGGCGAGGTAGCCGCCGTACGACCAGCCGCGGATGGCGACCCGGTCGAGGTCGAGCGGGAACTCCCCGGCGAGCGCCCGCAGCGCGTCCGCCTGGTCGTCCAGGGTGGCCCCGGCGAAGTCGAAGGCGATCGACTTCTCCCAGGCCGGCCCGCGCCCGGGGGTGCCGCGGCCGTCGGCGACGACCACCGCGAACCCCTGGTCGGCGAACCACTGCGACTGGAGGTGCGGGTTGTGCGCCTGGTAGACGCGCTGGCCGCCGGGGCCGCCGTACGGGTCCATCAGGACGGGCAGCAGGCCGTCCCGCTCGCGGTCGTAGCCGGTGGGCAGGAAGACGGCGGCGGGGATGCGGCGCTCGCCGGCGAAGCGGAAGACCGGACGGGCGGTGATGACCGGGGTCTCGGCGTGGGAGGCGATGGTGGCGACGTCGTCGACCGCCACGCCCTCGGGCAGGTCCCGGGCGACCTTGACGAGCGTGCCGGGCAGGTCGGGCTCGGCGGTGGCCCGGACGGTGATGCCGCCGCCGTGCACCGCGCTGGTGACGGAGGTGAACGGCCGCCCGTTGGCGGACTCCCAGCCCAGCCGCTTGCCGTCGTGGCTGATCCGGCCGACGGCGATCCAGCCCGGCTCGGGGTCGGTCTCGCCGACGCCGCCGGAGGCGCTGAAGAACACCTCCTCCTCGGTGACCGCGACGACCGAGCGGACGTGCAGGTCGGCGCCGGTCACGGTGCGGTCGCCGATCACCAGCGCCCGCACTCCTCCCTCGTCGGAGATCCGGACCAGCTTGCCGTCCGGGGTCCAGGCCGGCGCGCCCGCGAACAGCTCCAGCCAGGCGCCGTCCTTCTCCTCGTGCAGCACCTCGGTGGTGCCGGTGGCGACGTCCAGGCCGAGGATCCGCTGGTGGCGCTGGTCGCGGGACTGGACCTGGAGCAGCGGAACGCCGCCCTTCGACCAGTGCACCCGGCCCAGGTAGGGGAACGCGGCGCGGTCCCAGACCACCTCGGTGCGCCCGCCGTGCAGGTCGAGCAGCCAGAGTCCGACCTCGGCATTGGCGCTGCCGGCCGCCGGGTAGGCGACCTCGGCGGGCTCGCGGTCCGGGTTCGCCGGGTCGGCGATCCACCAGCGGCGCACCGGGCTCTCGTCGGCGCGCTCGACGAGCAGCCGGTCGCTCTCCGGAGACCACCAGAAGCCGCGGTTGCGGTCCATCTCCTCCTGCGCGATGAACTCGGCCTGGCCCCAGGTGACGTTCGGGCCGTCCGGTTCGGCGAGCACCCGGTCGCCGCTGCCGTCGGCGCGGGTCAGCCGCAGCTCGCCGGCGGTGTTGGCGTACGCGACGTGGGTGCCGTCCGGGGACGGCCGCGGGTCCAACAGCGGCCCCTCCGCGGGCAGTTCGGTGGTGGCGCCGGTGGCCAGGTCGGTGGTGAACAGGCGGCCGGAGAGGGCGAAGGCGGCCAGGGTGCCGGCCGCGTCCAGGGCGTAGCCGACGATGCCGGCCGAGCCCTCGCGGCTGCGCTCGCGGCGGGCCTTCTCGGCCGGCGAGAGGTCCTCCTCGCCGCCGCCGAGCAGCGCGGCCGGGTCGGCGGCGATCCGCTCCTCGCCGGTGGCGGTGTCGAGGGTCCAGAGCAGGTTGGCCCGGTCGCGGCCGGAGGGCGAACGGAGGAAGACGACCCGCGAGCCGTCCGGCGCGACGGAGAAGGAGCGGGGCGCGCCGACGGTGTAGCGCAGGGTCCGCGCGTACTGCCGGGGGAAGGTGTCGGCAGAGGTGTGGGAGGTCATGGCACCAGACCTTATGACGCCGAGCCACCGCGTCCGGACGTGTGCTGATCACTCGTTCGGAGCATCGTCACCAAGTACACCCCAAAGGGGTCCAAACCGCCTCCGACCGGCCTATGCGCCCCTCGGATGCCACGATGCCCCGGCGCGCGTGGACTCACCGAGGGTAATGTCCCCCTCACTCATCGGGTATGACTTGTCCGGCGAGTGATCGTCGGGCCCGTCCCGGCCCGCGGTCGCCCGCAGCCCCCAGTCCCGCACCGTCCCTCGCCGCCCTCCCCGGGGGCGGCGTGCCCGAGAAGGGGTGTGAGCCGACATGGCCATGAACATCTCCGCCGCCGTGCTGATGCTGGTCATCGTGGTGATCCTGATCCGCCGGTCCGGCCTGAAGCTGGCGCACGCGATCGTCTGCGCGCTGCTCGGCTTCTACCTTGCCTCCAGCTCGATCGCCCCGTCGATCAGCCAGGTCACCAGCAACCTCGCCGGGATGATCAACGGCCTGAAGCTCTGACCCCGTCGCGGCGGTCGTAGGCTTCCTCCCATGACCGCGACTACCGGCCGCCGCCTCCTCCTGGTGCACGCGCACCCCGACGACGAGTCGATCGGCAACGGCGCCACCATGGCCCGGTACGCCGCCGAGGGCGCCCGGGTCACGCTGGTGACCTGCACCCTCGGCGAGGGCGGCGAGGTGATCCCCCCGGAGCTGGCCCACCTGACGGCCGATCGGGAGAACACCCTCGGCGCCTACCGGATCGGCGAGCTGACCGAGGCGATGCGCGCCCTCGGCGTGACCGACTTCCGCTTCCTCGGCGGCCCGGGGCGCTACCGCGACTCCGGGATGATGGGCGTGCCCGAGAACGACGCGCCCGGCTGCTTCTGGCGGGCGGACGTCGAGGAGGCGGCCGGCCACCTGGTCGCGGTGATCCGCGAGGAGCGCCCGCAGGTGCTGGTCACGTACGACCCGGACGGCGGCTACGGGCACCCGGACCACATCCAGGCGCACCGGGTCGCGACGCGCGCGTACGAGCTGGCCGCCGACCCGGCGCACCGGCCGGAGCTGGGCCCGGCCTGGCGGATCGCCAAGGTGTACTGGAACCGGATGCCCCGCTCGGTGATCGAGGCCGGGCTCGCCGAGGCCGCCGCCAAGGCGTCCTTCCCGGGCGTCGCGCAGCCCGCCGACATCCCCGGCGTGGTCGACGACGAGTTGGTCACCACCGTGCTGGACGGTTCCGCGTACGCGCGGCACAAGGCCGCCGCGCTGGCCGCCCACGCCACCCAGATCACCGTGGACGGCGCGTTCTTCGCGCTCTCCAACGACCTCGCCCAGCCGCTGTTCGCCACCGAGTACTACCAGTTGGTGCACGGCCAGGCAGGGCCGGGCGAGCCGGAGGACGACCTGTTCGCCGGCCTCGGGCCCGACGCCGCGCACGCCGAGGAGGGCACCCGATGAACAAGCCCGCCGCCGGGCCGGCCCGCCGCCCGCTCGCCGCCGTCGTCCTCGGCACCCGCGAGGAGCGGCTGGCCGAGCCCCAGCCCCCGCGCATCGCCCGGATCGCGGCCTATGTCCTGTTCTTCCTGCTGGGCGTCGCGGTGTCGGTCTGCGGATCCTTTGTGCAGGCCCTGTGGCCGCCGGTGGGGGTCCTGCTGGCGCTCGCCGCGACCGCCGCGACCTTCTACGCCGGCCTGCGGGTCACCGGCACCCGGCTCGGCGCGGGCGCGCCCGCGGCAGGCTGGTTCCTGGCGATGCTGCTGCTGATCGTGCCCCGGCCCGAGGGCGACAACGTGCTGTGGTCCAACGCCACCTCGCTGGCCTGGCTGTTCGCCGGCTCGGTGCTGGGCGTGATCTGCGCCACCCTGCCCACCCGCTCCAGCTGGTTCCCCGGAGTGCCCGGCCCCCCGCGCTGACGCCGGTCGTGCACGGCGTACCGTACCGCGTACGACGCGCAGTCAGGAGCGAACGGCCTTACTCTCATACCGGAGGAACCGGACGTATCAGGATCTGTCCGAAGCCGTTCGCCGCTCTGTTCTTCCCAGTATGGTGGTCCCGCAGAACGCCGTACCCGACCGCCGCCCGCCCCAGTCAAGGCCCGGCGACCACGACCGCGGTCGCGCCGCACGGCCCGCCCGCGAACCCGGAGCAGAGCAGCATTGAGCAGCCGCGAATCTGACAACGCCCACCCGACGCCCCGGCGCACGGGTCCGGACGCCTACCCGTCGGGCACGCCGCCCTACGGCACACCGGCGGGGCTCCCCGGCGGCGACCGGGCCGACGCGGGACCGGGCGCCGCGTCGGGCGGCGAGGACGACGGTCCGAAGACCGAGACCACCCTGACCACCCGGGTCCGGATCAACATCCCCGGCTCGCGCCCGATCCCGCCGGTCGTCGTCCGCAGCACCGTCAAGAACGAGGACAGTCCGGGCGATGACGCCCCGGCCGCCGCCCCGGACGCCCCGCGGCACCGCTCCGCGCCGGCCTCGCCCGTGCTCGGCGTGATGGAGGACGGCGGCCGCCAGGCCTCCCCGCCGAACCTGCCGCCGGAGTGGCAGATCCCGCCGATCCCGCCGGCCACCTCCGAGTCGGAGTCCACCGGCGCCTGGTTCCGGCCGCGGCAGAAGAAGGCCCCGGTCGCGGAGCCCGCCTCGGCCGCCGTGCCGGCCGGTGCCGCGGCCGCGACGCAGGCCCCGGCCGCGCCCGCCACCGCCGAACCGCGCCCGCAAGGTGCCCGTCCGCCGGCCCGTGGGGGCGGCGCCCCGAACGGCCGCCCGGTGCCCGCCCAGGGCAAGCAGCAGGCCGCGGCCGGGCCCGCCGCGCCGTTCCACGCCGAGGCCCCGGTGGAGGAGCCCGGCGTGTACGAGCCCGCCGCCCCCTTCGCTCCGGTCGCCGACTCGTTCGCCCCGGTCGCCGACCCGTTCGGCACCTCCGTCCCCGACGCCGACGCGCAGAACGGCCTGCCCCAGCGCAACCGCGGGAAGCGGGGCGGGCAGCAGGCCGGTGGCCGGCCGCAGTCCGGGCCGCAGAACGGCTTCCGGGCGAACGGCCACCCGGCCGCCGCGCCGCACCCGCAGGCCGGGCCGGGCGCCGAGCCGAGCCCCGAGGACACCTCGGTCGAAGGCTTCGCGCCGATCCGCGACAACACCCCGCCGCCCGCCCCGATACCCGGTCTGCCCCTGAACGGCGCCCCGCTCGGCGCCGACGGCGGTCCGCAGCCGGGCCTGTTCGCCTCGGCCCCGACCGGCACCGACCCGTTCGCCACCCAGCGCCCGGCCGCTCCCGGCCAGGACGCGGCCACCCCGGCGGGCCCCGGCGCCCTCTTCCCGGGCGCGCCCGGTGCCGCCCCGCAGCCCGGCGGCGACCAGGAGGCCACCGCGCTCACCCCGCTGCCGACCCCGGCCCCCGGCCCGAGGCCCGAGGGCGCCACGAACGCCAAGGGGGGCAAGACCCCCAAGGCCGACAAGGGCCCCAAGGGTGCCAAGGGCGACAAGGCCGCCCCGGCCCCTGCTCCGGCCCCCACCCCGGCGCCCGCTCCGGCCCCCGCCCCCGCGAAGGCCGAGCCCGCCGCCCCCGCCAAGGCCAAGCGCGGCGGAGCCGGCAAGAAGCTGGTCAAGCTGGGCGTCTACGGCGTCACCGCGGTGCTCTTCCTCGGCGCCGCCGCCTACGGCACCGGCCTGATGCTCAACCAGTCGGACGTCCCCAAGGGCACCGTGGTGCTCGGCGCCGAGATCGGCGGCAGCAGCCGTGACCAGGCGATCCACCAGCTGGACGAGTCCGTCGGCAAGGCCGGCCAGCAGCCGCTCAAGCTGAAGATCGGCGACCAGACCGTGGACCTCGACCCGGCGGTCGCCGGGCTGAGCTTCGACACCACCGCCACCGTGGACGGCCTGGCCCAGCACAGCTACAACCCGGTCGACGTCATCAAGTCGCTCAAGGGCGGCACCAAGACCGTCGCCCCGGAGGTCAAGGTCGACCGGGCCAAGCTCAAGGCCGCCCTCGACTCCCTCGCGGCCGGCTCCGGCCAGGGCCTCCAGGAGGGCTACGTCAAGTTCGGCGACGTCAACGGCGAGCCGATCGTCGTGCCCGGCCGGGCCGGCCAGGCGGTGGACTCGGCGAGCGCCCTGGACGCGATCGAGGAGGCCTACCGCGGCCGCGCCGACGGCAAGCCCGACCAGCCGATCGCCCTGGCCGTCACGGCCGCCCAGCCGAAGATCTCCACCCAGGCCCTCCAGGCCGCCGCCGACAGCCTCGGCAAGCAGGTGGCCGCCGGCAAGGTGCACGTCACGGCCGGCGCAAAGACCTGGGACTTCGGCCCGAAGACCGCCGCCAAGGCGCTCACCCTCGTCCCGGACGCCTCCGGCAAGATCGTGCCCAAGTGGGACCTCGACGCGCTCACCGCCCAGCTGGGCACCGCGTTCGACAAGGTGAAGGTCAAGAAGAACGGCCAGCTCGCCGCGATCACCCCGCAGGACGTCGCGGACGGCATCACCTCGGTGTTCGACAAGACCGGCGACAAGGACCGCACCTTCAAGTTCGCGGTCTGACACCTTCGCCGTCTGACACCTTCGCGGTCTGACACGTTCGCTGTCGGAACCCGTCGCGGCCGGACGCCGTGGCGTCCGACGAACCCGCGCCCCGAGGGGCGGGCCCCATCCGGGCCCGCCCCTCGACAACGCCCCCTCCCGGTCAGCAAGATGTGACGCCACACCATCCGCCACATCCACCCCGGGGAGCACGCCGATGCGCCGCCGCCTCCAGCACCACGGGACGGCCCTGCTCGCCGGTCTCACCGCCCTCACGCTCTCGCTGGCACTCTGCTCCTGCACCTCCGGCCAGGACGGCACCCCCGCTGACGCCCTGCCGTCCGCCCTCGCCTCGCCCAAGCTGACCTCGATCGACATCAACCCCCACGACCGGGCCCAGCTGCGCCAGGGCGGCACCCTCAACCTGGCGGCCGCCCAGTTCTCCCGCCAGTGGTCGCCGATCCACGCCGACGGCAGCGACTCCTCGACCGTCATGGTCAGCAAGCCGCTGCTGCCGACCTTCTTCCGCTCGGACGCGGCCGGCACCCAGACCCCCAACCCCGCCTACCTGCAGGAGGCGCACGCCGAGTTCAGGGACGGCCGGCAGGTGGTCACCTGGACGCTCAACCCGAAGGCCCACTGGTCCGACGGCACCCCGATCACCTGGCGCGACATCGAGGCCAACTGGCGAGCCCTGAACGGGAAGGACCCGGCCTACAAGTCCTCCAGCAGCACCGGTTTCGAGCTGGTCTCCGCGGTCGAGCGCGGCAAGGACGACTACCAGGCCGTGATGACCTTCGACCGCCCGTTCTCCGAGTGGCAGTCGATGTTCAACAGCGCCGGCAACGCCCCGCTGCTGCCCGCGAGCCGGATCTCCACCCCGGAGCTCTTCAACACCTCCTACCTGGACGGGTTCCCGGTCACCGCCGGCCCGTTCAAGGTCGAGCAGCTGGACCGCGCCGCCCAGACCGTCACCCTGGTCGCCGATCCCGCCTGGTGGGGCGACAAGCCCATGCTGGACCGGATCGTCTTCCACGCGATGTTGCCCGACGCGATGGCCGCCGCCTTCGCCAAGGGCGGGATCGACCTCGTCAACATCGGCCCGGACGTGGCCGGTTACCAGGCCGTCAAGAACACCAGGGGCGCCGTGGTGCGCCGTGCCGGCGGGCCCGACTTCCGCCAGCTCACCCTGAACGCCCGCACCCCCGCGCTCAGCGACGCGACCGTCCGCCAGGCCGTCTTCCAGGCGATCAACCGGGACGTGGTGATCCGCTCCGACCTCAGCGGCCTGGACTGGCCGGCCGTCCCCCTCAACAACCACCTGCTGGTCACCAACCAGAACGGCTACCGCGACAACTCCCTCGGCCTGGCCCGCTACGACCCCGCCGAGGCCGCCCGCAAGCTGGACTCGGCGGGCTGGAAGCTGGACGGCGACGTACGGAAGAAGGACGGCCGGGAGCTGAACCTGCGGATGGTCGTCCCGGCCGGCGTCACCCCGGCCCAGGCCGAGGCCGCCAACACCACCAGGATGCTCAAGGACGTCGGCATCAAGGTCACCACGGTGACCGCCCCCGCCAACGAGTTCTTCGAGAAGTACGTCAACCGCAACGACTTCGACATCGCCGCCTACTCGCTGATCGGCACCCCCTTCCCGGCCAGCGGCAACCGCGCCAACTTCGTCCAGAGCGGCGGCACCAACCACGTCGGCGCGGGCAGCCCGGCGGTGGACGCCGCGCTCGACCGGGCCGCCGCCGCGAGCGACGCCGCCACCGCCTCCGAGGCGATCAACCAGGCCGACGGCGAGCTCTGGAAGGTGGCCGGCGTCCTGCCGCTCTACCAGCGCCCGCAGCTGTTCGGGGCCCGCGCCGACCTCGCCAACATCGGCGCGCCGGGCCTGTCCGACGTCGTCTGGGAGAACGTCGGCTTCGTGAAGTAGCCGCCCGCCGGCGCGGGGCGGGCCCGGGGCGGTCCTCAGCCGTGCAGCGTCTCGCGCCAGTAGTGGCAGGCGCTGCGCCGGCCCGCCAACTCCGTCCCGTGCTCGCCGGTGACCGGTGTCAGCGGCGGGAGTTCGGTACGGCAGCGGTCCTGGGCGCGGTTGCAGCGCGGGTTGAACGCGCAGCCCTCCGGGAGGCTCAGCAGGCTCGGCGGCAGACCCTTGATGGCGTGCAGGTCCTGGCCCTTCTGGTCCAGCCGGGGGATCGAGTCCAGCAGTCCCCTGGTGTACGGGTGTGCGGGCCGCGCGTACAGCTCGTGCACCGGGGCGGTCTCCACGATCCGCCCCGCGTACATCACGGCGATCTTGTCCGCGACGTCCGCGACCACACC